>NZ_CP009556.1:0-300298 GCF_000959365.1 Burkholderia oklahomensis C6786 | reverse complement strand
CGCGAGTGCGCGCGGCGTCGGCACCATCTTGCGGCCGGCCTGGACGAAGATCGGATCGCCGACGGTTTCGCGAATGCGCGCGAGGGTGCGGCTCATCGCGGGCGGGCTGAGATTCATGCGGCGCGCGGCGCCGACGACGCTGCCTTCTTCGAGCAGCGCGTCGAGCGAAATCAGCAGATTCAGGTCAGGTGCCATCGGCTCCTCCGTGTCGTAGCGTGCATGCCACGCAATGGTAGTGCGAGAGCCGATCGTCTGGCGTAACTGCGGCGCACGCATCGATTGCGCGGCGCGCAACTTCGGGTGGACGCATCGGCGAGATCATCCGCCGGCTCCGGCATGCGACGGCGCGCGGGCCGCGTCGGGCGGCAGTGCGCGGACCGCGGCGAACGTGCCGTTCACGTACATCAGCGGGTTGATGTCGTCCGACATCGCGAGGCGCGTCACTTTGCCGACCAGGATCGAATGCGAGCCGACTTCGAACTGCTCGAGCGTGTCGCAGAAGAACGATGTCTGCGCGTTCTCGAGATACGGCAGGCCGGTCGCCGCGTCGATGCGCCACGCGCCGTGCGCGAAGCGCGTGTCGGAGCCGGAGACGCTGCACGCGAGCGCGAGCGGCGCATGGCAGCTCTGCAGCGCGTTCACGCAGAAGCGTCGGCGGTCCGTGATCGACGCGTGAATGCTCGCGCGCTTGTTGATGCAGACGAGCACGGTCGGCGGATCGAGCGACATCGACGTGAACGAACTCGCCGTCATCGCGCACGGCGCGCCCGCCGGGCCGTCGCCGCCCGTCGTGACGATCGTTACGGTGGCGGCAACGCCGCGCATCGCTTGTTTCAGTTGCTGCGCAATTTCCGCGGTATTCGACATGATGCGGTCCCATCGCGAGAGGCCCCGGCGCCGTGCGTCGCCGCGCGGCGCCGGGGCGAGGCGTCACATCCGATAGGCGTCGGCCCAGGTCCAGTCGTACGACTTGAAATCGGCGCGGCGCGATTTCAGCTCGGCGTCGCGCGCTTGCTGCTCGGGGCCGTCGGGCAGGTGAAACACGCCGCCGTTGCCGGCGGACGCGAGCTGGATTCGCGCGCTGCGGTCGAGCCGCAGGCGCTGGTACTCGAGCAGCGCGTCGCCGAGCGCGTCCTTCGACGCGAGGCCCGTCACGCAGCGGCCGAGCACGACCGCGTCCTCGAGCGCCTGCGCCGCGCCCTGCGACTGGTACGGCAGCATCGGGTGGCACGCGTCGCCGAGCAGGCACACGCTGTCCCACGCCCAGCGCGACAGCGGCTGGCGGTCGTGCAGCGACCAGCGGCTCAACTCCGACGCGCAGCGGATCAGGCCGACGAGCCGCGGGTCCCAGCCGTCGAGCTCCGCTTCGAGCGTCGCGCGATCGCCCTTGCTGCTCCACGATTCGCGCGTGCTGCCGTCGCCCGGCACGACCACGACGAGGTTCAGCAGCTTGCGGCCGCGCACCCAGTAGTGGATCGCGTGCCGGCCCGGCCCGAGCCAGATCGTCACCTGCGGCTCGGCAACGATCTCGAACACGTTCGAGCGCGGATCGATCGCGCGGGCATCGATCAGCGCGCGATATGCGTCGTCGCCGCTGTAGTGCGGCGCGTCGTCGCCGAGCAGCGCCTGCCGCAGCGTCGAGTGGATGCCGTCCGCCGCGACGACGAGGTCGGCGCGCCAGCGCGTGCCGTTCGCGTCGACGACGCTTGCGCCGTCGGGCCCGTGCGCATCGAGTCCGCGCACCGCGACGCCGCCTTTCACGTCGACCGGGTGCCCGGCGGCCGCCGGGTCGCGCGCGGCGTCGAGCAGCGCCGCGTGCAGATCGGCGCGATGCGCGTTCCAGTACGGCGCGTTGAACGCTTCCTCGACGCCCGCGCCGAGCGGAAAGGCGCCGAGCAGGCGGCCGTCCTGCCAGCGGCGCCGGATCGTCGCGGTCGGCGCGACGGCCGCGAGCCGCCGCTGGTCGAGCACGCCGAGCGCGCGCAGCGCGCGGCTCGCGTTCGGCACGACCTGAAGCCCCGCGCCGACTTCGCGAAACGCCTTGCTTTGCTCGAGGACGGTCACGCGATGGCCGGCGCGGCGCAGCGCGAGCGCGGCGGCAAGCCCGCCGATTCCCGCGCCGACGACGGTCGCGCTGAGTGAAGTTGTCGTTGTCATAGGCTGGTTCGCCTCTCGTTCGGAGTGGATCGAAGCGGCGTCACAGGCGCGGCAGCACGTCGCGAGCGAAGACCTCCAGGTTGTTGCGCATCAGGTCGAACGGCTGCGCGCCGTAATCAATGTGCCACAGGATCGCGTCGAGGCCGAGATCCGCCTCGAGCACGCGATTCCGCTCGCGCACGGTGTCGGGCGCGCCGAGCACCGCGGTCGCGTCGAGGTCGGCCGTGTCCATGCCGCTCATCTTGTTCTTCATTGAGGAACGCTCGCCGTCGCGAAAGGCGGCGCTTCGTCGAACGGAATCGCGGCATTCGCGACACGGCCCGCCGTGCGGTCCGGTCCGATCGTCACCTCGACCGGACCGGCTTCCGGGCCGGCTTCTCGACGCGGCACATTCACGCGGCGCATTCATGCCGCAAGCCGCGCGTCAGCCCCTCAGCGCGTCGAGATTCAGCGTGTACGAACGGCCGATCCAGACTGCGGCGTCGCGATGATCACGCAGTTCGTCGCCCGTGTTCGGATGCAGGAACACGTCGAGCGCGTCGTGATGGAGCACGAGCCACGGAACGACTTCGGCGAACTGCGACGGTTCGAACGCGATCTGATACGACCACGCCGGATGCGGCCCGACCAGGCGTTCGTGAAAGCGGCCGAGCTGCACGGTCGCGCCGAAGCGCCGTTCGATGATCTCGCGAAGCGCCCATGCCGCGTCGCGGCTCGCTGCGTCGAAATACACGTGGGCATGCCAGCCGGTGATGGCGGCGACGTTGGATGAAGTCATGGCGGTTCTCGGAGTGTCGGCGTGTGTCGCGGCGCCGGGCCCCTGGCCGGTGCGCGGCGTTTTCGATGGCGGCGCGTCTTGGGCGCCGGCTCATGGGCATCGTAACGCGGTGCGGGGAAGCGTGCTCGCCGACGACGAGCGTCTGCTCAGCCCGGCGGCGCTCGACGGCTCTCGCGGGCCACGCCGATCGACGCGACGAAAACATGCGACGAAAGCGCGTGCGGCAGAAGGGCGTGCGGCAGAAGGGCGCCCTGAACCGATACGTGAACGCTGGCGCCGGCGGCATCCGATGCGGTTCGCATCGGCGTCGTTGATCCGCGAATGTCGACCGTCGAATGCCGCGCCGAACGACGGGCCGAGAAGACGCGTCGCCGCACGCGGCGCAAACGGCGATGAGAATCCGACAAGGCGCGCCCAAAAACAAAAGGCGCGCCGGACGGAATCCGGGGCGCCCTCGTCGACGGCGGCGGACGCTGCCGCGTCCGCATCGCCTGCGGCCGTCAGGCCGCCGCGGCCGGCTTCGCCGACTTCTGCAGCTTGCCCTTGCCCGCGCGCTGGATCTCTTCGAGTTTGATCTCGACGTGGCGCGAGAACACGTACTCGGCCGGACGCTGCTTGTCGATCGGAATGTCCGGCGCGAACTTGCCTTCCGTCTTGATGCCGCTCATCGACACCTTCAGCGCCTTCAGCGGATGCGCGATGGTGTCCATCACGGCCGTCGCCTCGAAGCCGCAGTGGACCATGCAGTCCGCGCACTTCTCGTAGTTGCCGACGCCGTAATTGTCCCAGTCGGTCGTTTCCATCAGCTCCTTGAAGGTCTTCACGTAGCCTTCGCCGACCAGGTAGCACGGCTTCTGCCAGCCGAACACCGTGCGCGCCGGGTTGCCCCACGGCGTGCACTTGTAGGTCTGGTTGCCGGCGAGGAAGTCGAGGAACAGCGACGACTGGCTGAACGACCAGCGCTTGCCGCCTTCGCCGCGCTTCAGGATCTCGCGGAACAGGTTCTTCGTCTTGTCGCGGTTCAGGAAGTGCTGTTGGTCCGGCGCGCGCTCGTACGCGTAGCCCGGCGACACCGTGATGCCGTCGACGCCGATCGGCTTGAGCGTGTCGAAGAACTTCGCGACGCGCTCGGGGATCGCGTCGTTGAACAGCGTGCAGTTGATGTTCACGCGGAAGCCGCGGCGCTTCGCTTCCTTGATCGCCGCGACGGCCTTCTCGTACACGCCTTCCTGCGACACCGAGTGGTCGTGCATGTCCTGGTCGCCGTCGAGGTGGACGGACCAGACGAAGTACGGACTCGGCTGGTAGTCGTCCATCTTCTTTTCCATCAACAGCGCGTTCGTGCACAGATACACGAACTTCTTGCGCTTCATGATGCCCTTGACGATTTCCGGCATTTCCTTGTGCAGCAGCGGCTCGCCGCCCGCGATCGACACGACGGGCGCGCCGCATTCGTCCACGGCCTGCAGGCATTCTTCGATCGACAGCCGCTGGTTCAGGATCGGATCCGGATAATCGATCTTGCCGCAGCCGTTGCACGCGAGGTTGCAGCGGAACAGCGGCTCGAGCATCAGCGCGAGCGGATAGCGTTTGTTGCCGGACAGATGTTGGCGCACGATGTACGCGCCGACGCGGGCTTGCTGGAGCAGCGGAATAGACAAGAGATGTCCTCCTTAAACTTCGCGGGCGACAGCTTGCGTGAGCTTCGCCGGCAACTTGAATTCGACTTTTTCCTCGCGGCCCGACATCGTCGCGACCTCGACCGGACCGAGCGCGCGCAGTGCGGCGATCACGTCCTCGACCATTTCCTCGGGCGCCGACGCGCCGGCCGTGAGACCGACCGCGCATGCGCCGGCGAACCATTCGGCGCGGATTTCCGAGCCGTCCGCGACGAGATAGCTCGGCACGCCGCTTTCGGTGCCGATCTCGCGCAGCCGGTTCGAGTTCGAGCTGTTCGTCGCGCCGACGACGAGCAGCACGTCAACCTGTTCGCTCAGCTCGCGCACGGCCGCCTGGCGGTTCTGCGTCGCGTAGCAGATGTCGCGCGTGTCCGGGCCGACGATGTCGGTGAACCGGCGCTGCAGCGCCTCGATGATGCCGCGCGTGTCGTCGACCGACAGCGTCGTCTGCGTGACGTACGCGATGGGCGTATCGGCGGGCAGCGTCAGTGTGTCGACCTCGGCTTCGCTCTGGACGAGGATCACCTCGCCCGGAATCTGGCCGATCGTGCCTTCGACTTCCGGATGGCCGGCGTGGCCGATCAGGATCAGCCGCCGGCCGGCCGCGACGTACTGGCGCCCCTGCACGTGCACCTTCGTGACGAGCGGGCAGGTCGCGTCGAGGACGTCGAGGCCCCGGGCCTCGGCATCCATTTCGACGGTCTGGGCGACGCCGTGTGCACTGAAGATCGCGACGGCGCCGTGCGGCACTTCGTCGAGTTCCTCAACGAATCGCGCCCCTTTATTTCTCAGGTTTTCAACGACGTGCCGATTATGAACGATCTCGTGACGTACATAGACCGGCGCGCCGTGCTGTTGCAGCGCGCGCTCGACGATCTCGATCGCGCGGACAACCCCCGCACAAAAGCCGCGAGGCTGGGCAAGGATGACTCGCATATTTGGGCGAACTCCGACGACTGACGCGGGTTGCGAGCGGCCGGCAGGCCGGGCCGATCGCCCCAACTTGGATGTTATGAATGCAGGAACGGGCCCGGCACCCCGAAGTAATCGCGCATTTTAACCCTATCGGCTTTTGCGTGCTTTACCGTTCCTGACGTTGTGGCAATTGGAGCAACCCCGGAGGTCCGGCGCTTGCGCGCGTCAAACCCAGTAAACTAGGCGGTTTTCACCGATCCTTTCGGTTCGCTGACGCCGGAAGGCACTTAAAGGGCTGATTTGCATGGAAGTCGATCGTAACGAAACGGGCGCGGCGGCGCGCGGGGCCGCCTGCGCGGGCCGCGCGCCGGGCCGCCGCGGCGCACGGGCGGAGGGCCGCGCATGACGCTGATCGTCGTGTTTCTGCTGTCGTGCCTGTCGCTCGTGATCTGGCTCGTGCTGCTGTTCGGGCGCGGCGGCTTCTGGCGCGCGCGCCCCGCGCGGCGCCTGCCGCCCGACGCGCGCGGCGCGGCCGCCGACGCCGGCTGGCCCGCGGTTGCGGCCGTCGTGCCCGCCCGCGACGAGGCCGACGTGATCGGCGAGGCCGTCAAGTCGCTCGTCGAGCAGGACTACGCAGGCCCGTTCCATCTGATCGTCGTCGACGACCACAGCGCCGACGGCACCGCCGACGCCGCACGCGCGGCCGCGGCGGCGGCCGGCCGCGCCGACCGGCTGACCGTGCTGAGCGCGGAGGCGCTGCCTGCCGGCTGGTCGGGCAAGGTGTGGGCGCAGTCGCAGGGGATCGCCGCGGTGCGCTCGCTCGGGCTGCCCGCCGACTATCTGCTGCTGACGGATGCCGACATCGGCCATCCGCCGGACGCGGTCGCGCAGCTCGTCACGCGCGCGCAGGCCGAGAAGCGCGATCTCGTGTCGCTGATGGTGCGGCTGCGGTGCGATTCGTTCTGGGAAAAGGCGCTGATCCCGGCGTTCGTGTTCTTCTTCGCGAAGCTCTACCCGTTCTCGTGGGTCAACGATCCGCGCAACAAGACGGCGGGTGCGGCGGGCGGCTGCATGCTCGTGCGCCGCGACGCGCTCGAGGAGGCGGGCGGCATCGAATCGATCCGGGGCGCGCTGATCGACGACTGCAGCCTTGCCGCGCAGCTCAAGCATCGCGGCGCCGGGCATCACCCGATCCGGCTCGACCTGGCCGAGCGCAGCGTGTCGTTGCGCCCGTACGATAGCTGGCGCGACATCTGGAACATGATCGCGCGGACCGCGTTCACGCAGCTGCGCTACTCGCCGGTGCTGCTGCTGGGCACGCTCGTCGGAATGACGATCATCTATCTGGTGCCGCCCGTCGCCGCGCTCGCGTATGGCGCGCGCGCGTGGCCGGCGTGGCTCGCGTGGGCGTCGATGTGCACCGCGTATGCGCCGATGCTGAGCTATTACCGCCGCTCGCCGTGGTGGGCGCCCGCGCTGCCGCTCGTCGCGCTGTTCTACGTCGGCGCGACGGTCGCGTCGGCGGTGCGCTACTGGCGCGGCAAGGGCGGGCAGTGGAAGGCGCGCGTGCAGGCGCCGGTGCAGGATCGCTGACGCGTCGTGACGGCGGCGCGGTCGTCGCGCGCCGCGATTCGGCCGCCGCCGCTTCGCCCGGTTCGGAGCGCGCGTTGGCGCGTGAAGCAACCGTTTTCGCTATCTTTGGGCGATGCGTTGTCCCGATCGGTCCGGCTGTCTCGGGGCAATCCGGCGGCCAAAGGCATTCGCATCCAGCGATTTCCGGCTGTCACGGTCGTGCTTTTTCGGAGACTGCCGTTCGCGCCGCCGTTCCGGCCGCTCGATCGCCTCGGGCGCAGGGGCCAATCCGGGCCATGCGGCATGGACACGCCGTTCGCCGCATTCATTCCCGCGTCTTCGGGGGCGACGGTTCGCGTCGTCGTCGTCCAGTCGCTCGATCGGTCCGGACGCCCTGGTCGATGTGCGCAATGCAGCTGCCGATAGCGGTTCGGCGCGCCGGCAAGGAGCCGGCGCGCCGTCGCCGCATCACTTCTGCGTGAGCAGCATGTATAGCTGGATCACGACGTCCGGCGAGAACGTGAACGGCACCCAGCCGTAGCCGCTGTGTCGCGCGACCAGCAGGCGGTCGCCGTTCATCTGTTTCTGCACCGCCATCAGCGGATTGCGCGTCGACACGAAGCGCCAGCCGTTCGGCAGACCGGTCGGCTGCTCGATCGTCATCGATGCGCGCGCGTGAGCCAATTCCTCGATCAGTTGACTGAGCTGTTGCGGCGGCAGCGACACCGAGCGCTCGCCGAGCGCGAGCGTGATCTCGTCCTGCGACGGCCGTGCGACATGCAGCGACGGCTGGCCGTTCGTCGCTTGCATCGTCGCGACCGGCGCAGCGGCTACGACGACCGCGCGGCTCTGCTCGGCCTGCGACGCGAGCGATTCGGCCGTCGCCTTGTAGCTCGCGGCGCGCGCGGCGGCGGCTTCCGCGGCCGAGCGTTCGGTCATGGCCTGCGTGAACAGCGACTCCGCCGCCTCCTTGTCGGCCGCCGCCTGCGCGGCGGCCTGCTCGGCGGTTGCGCGGTCCGCGGCGGCTTGTGCGGCGAGTGTTTCTGCCGCGGCCTTGTCGTTCGCAGCCTGCGCGGCTGCGGCGTCGGCGGCACTGCGTTCCGTTGCCGCTTGTTCGGTCGCGCGTGCGTCGGCGGCTGCGCGCTCGGCCGCCGCCTGCGCGGCGAGCAATTCCGCTGCCGCCCTGTCGGCCGCCGCCTGCGCGGCGGCGTGCTCGGCGGTTGCGCGGTCCGCGGCCGCTTGGGCGGCGAGCGCTTCGGCTTTCGTCTTGTCGTCGGCGGCCTGCGCTGCAGCCTGTTCGGCCGCGGTGCGATCGGCTGCGGCTCGCTCGGCGATGCTCGCATCCGCCGTCGCGCGCTCGGTCGCCGCTTGGGCGGCGAGCGATTCGGCCGTGGCCTTGTCGGTCGCGGCTTGGCGTGCGGCTTGTTCGGCTGCGGCCCGGTCGGCGGCCGCTTGCGTGACCGCGTGCTCGGCGGTCGCGCGCTCCGATGCCGCCTGCGCGACGAGCGATTCGGCGGAGCTCCTGTCGGCGGCGGCTTGAGCCGCCGCGTGTTCCGCGGCTGTGCGATCCGCGGCCGCCTGCGCAGCAAGCGCTTCGGCAGCGGCCTTGTCGGCCGCGGCCTGTTCCGCTGCCGCGCGTTCGGTTGCGGCTCGTGCGACCAGCGACTCGGCGGCCGATTTGTCCGCCGCCGCTTGCGCCGCGGCGTGCTCGGCAGTTGCGCGATCCGCTGCCGCCTGGGTGGCGAGCACTTCGGCTGCGGCCTTGTCGGTGACTGCCTGCGCAGCGGCGGCTTCGGCCGCGGCCTGGACGGCGGCAGCCTGCGTCGCGAGCGACTCGGCGGCGTTCTTGTCGGCAGCCGCCTGAGCGGCGAGGGTTTCGAGCGTCGACCGTTCGACGGACATCTCGGCGGCTTCCGCGTGCTTCGCGGCGGCTTCTTCGGCGGCGGCCTGCGCGGCGGCCTTGTCTGCGGCGGCAGTGGCGGCGGCTTCCTGGGCTGCGCTCGCCACCGCACACACCGTATGGATGAGCTGATCGACGCGGCTGTCGAGCGTATCGATCTGATCGTTCATGTTCATGCGTGCATTCTCTACGTAAGACCCGCGATTTTACCCGCAGGCCCTGCGTAGGTCCGAACGTTGCATGTAACAAAATGCTGGTAATGCAATGGCGACAGCTGTTGCGACGATTGCCGGGCGTGTTGGTCTGCGTCGTTGGAGGCGGTTCGGACGATTTGCGGCGACATCGGGCGAGATGCCGATAGATGACGGCATGAAAATCGATGCGTGCAGGCTTCGCCGCGTTGGCAATCATCCGATTGCCGAGTTTCCATGTCGGCATGTGGCGGCGCGCTTCACGTCGGCGGCGACCGGACGCGCCGGCAGGCGCTGCCGGCGACGGGCTGGCGGTGTTCGTCGCTGTATCGGTCGAGATATCCACAAATAAGCGACGCGAATGCCGACGCAGATGAGGCTGCGCCGTGTTTGGCGATCCCGAATCGCGTGTACTTCCGGTGGCGCGCACGAGGTTGCAGGCGCGTCTTCCGCAACCGGATGCGCCGGTCGGCGTCGTTCGCGACGCGTTGGCATCGATCGCATCTACATCAGGCGACATGCGGGCGGATGGCGGCGCGAAGCGCGGCGATGGACGCATGACCGCATGCCGCTCGGCGTATCCCGGGCGACACGCCTTCGATCGCCGGTGCCCGCGTCAGCGCGTGGACGCCGGATTTCGCGTTTTCCGCAAGAAGACGAGGCGATGTGCCGATGTCCCGCCGCGAGCCGCGAAGGCAAAACCGGATTGCGGTAGATGCGGGCCTTGAAAAGCGCGTGCCGAATCGCCGCTCGACCGCCGTCGATCGCCTCATCGCCTCCGAAGCGGCGCAGCGATCCGCCCGCGCTCGCGCGCCGCTCAGCGCAAATAGCCCGCCTGCCGGAACCAGTCGAGCGCGTCGCGGATGCCTTCGCGATACGGCCGCGCGCGATAGCCGAGCTCGCGTTCCGCCTTCGCCGACGTGAAATACATCTTGTTCTTCGACATCCTGAGCCCGTCGACCGTCACGAACGGCTCGCGCTTCGTCACCTTCGCGACCGCCTCCGCGCCGAGCGCGATCGGATACAGCGGCCAGCGCGGCAGCGCGAGCGTCGGCGCCTTGCGGCCCGTCAATTGCGCGATGTCGGCGAGCATCGTCTGCAGCGGCAGGTTCTCGCCGCCGAGGATGTAGCGCTCGCCGATCCGCCCGCGCTCGAGCGCGAGCAGGTGGCCGAGCGCGACGTCGTCGACGTGCACGAGGTTCAGCCCCGTGTCGACGAACGCCGGGATCTTGCCGAGCGCGGCTTCGACGATGATCCGGCCGGTGGGCGTCGGTTTCACGTCGCGCGGGCCGATCGGCGTCGACGGATTGACGATCACCGCGGGCAGCTTGTCGTCGGCGATCATCCGCTCGACCGCGCGCTCCGCGAGCACCTTGCTGCGCTTGTACACGCCGATCGCCTGCTCGGCCGCGAGCGGCGACGACTCGTCGGCCGATGCGCCCGACGGCGTCACCTTCAGCGTCGCGACGCTGCTCGTGTAGACGATCCGCTCGACGCCCTCGGCGAGCGCCGCGCGCATCGTCGCGACCGCGCCTTCGAGATTCGCGCGCTCGATCTCGAGCGGGTCGGGCGCCCACAGCCGGTAATCGGCCGCGACGTGCAGCAGGTAGCGCACGCCGCGAAGTGCGGCGCGCATCGACGCCTCGTCGCGCATGTCGCCCGTCGCGATTTCGGCGTCGAGATCCGCGACGTTCGTGCGCGGGCTCGTCGGCCGCACGAGCACGCGCACCCGATAGCCTTGCTGCCGCGCGGCGCGCGCGACGGCAGAGCCGACAAAACCGGAAGCGCCGGTCACCAGAACGAGATCGCGTTGTATGTCAGTCATAGTCCTCATGGCCGCGCGGTCGTGCGGCACGGCTTGTTGTGCGTCGTGCGAGATTGTACGTGGTCGCCCCGCCTGGGCGACGCGCCGTCCGTCGAGCGCCGTTCACGGCGCGCGACTACAATGCCGGGCTTGAATCGATTGGATGACACGGGGGATGCGATGAACGGCGACGATCTGGACGAGCGGATCGAAACCTATTACGTGCGGGTGCGCGGCGTGGTGCAGGGCGTGGGCTTCCGGCACGCGACCGTGCGCGAGGCGCATGCGCTTCGTCTGCGCGGCTGGGTCGCGAATCTCGACGACGGCTCGGTCGAGGCGATGCTGCAAGGCCCGGCGCCGCAGATCGACCGGATGCTCGCGTGGCTGCGGCACGGGCCGCCCGCCGCGCGCGTGACCGAGGTGACGTTCGAGGAGCGCCGGACCGACAAGCGCTTCGAGCGCTTCCAGCAGCATTGACCGCCGCGTCCGAGTATCCGCAGGCGGGGCGCGGGATCGCGCTGTCGGTGGTGGCGTCGGCGCTGTTCGCGCTGCTGTCCGCGTACGCGAAGCTGCTCGCGCCGCTGACGGGCCTCGACATTTTCGCTTGGCGGATCGTCTGGACCGCGCCCGGGGCGATCGCGGTCGTCGCGCTGCGCGGCCGCTGGCCCGCGTTGCGCGAGCTGCTCGCGCGCGCGTTCGCGAACCGGCGGCTCGCGCTGTCGCTCGCCGCGAGTGCGGCGCTGCTCGGCCTGCAGTTGTGGTTGTTCCTGTGGGCGCCGCTGCACGGCCGGATGCTCGAGGTGTCGCTCGGCTATTTCCTGCTGCCGCTGACAATGGTGCTCGTCGGGCGCTTTCATTACCACGAGCGCTTGAGCGGGCTGCAATGGCTCGCGCTTGGCTGCGCGGCGTCGGGCGTCGCGCACGAGATCTGGGCGACGCGTGCGTTCGCGTGGCCGACGCTCGTCGTCGCGCTCGGCTATCCGCCTTACTTCGTGCTGCGACGCCGTGTGAACGCGGATTCGCTCGCGGTGTTCTCGGTCGAGATGCTCGTGCTGCTGCCCGTCGCGGCCGCGACGCTCGCGATGGACGGAACGAGCGTCGCCGGTCGGCCGCTCTTATGGGCGATGCTGCTGCCGGGCCTCGGCGCGATCAGCACGCTCGCGCTCGCAAGCTATCTGAAGGCAAGCCGCATGCTGCCGATGGCGCTCTTCGGGATCCTCGGCTATGTCGAGCCGGTGCTGCTCGTCGCGGTCGCGGTGTTCGTGCTCCGCGAGACGCTGTCGTGGCAGCAACTCGCGACGTACGCGCCGATCTGGGCGGCTGTCGCGCTGACTGCGTGGCACGGATTTCTGCTCGCGCGGAGGTAGGCGGGGATGGGTTCTGCTCGCGTGCGTTTTGTTCGCGCGACGCGCTCGGCGGACGTTTCGACGAACGTGCGGCGTGCTTAGGATACCGAACGCCGAACGCCGAACGCCGAACGCCGAACGCCGAACGCCAAACGCCAAACGCCAAACGCCAAACGCCAAACGCCAAACGCCAAACGCCAAACGCCAAACGCCAAACGCCAAACGTGCAGCGCGCCGATTACGCCGACTAATCGGCCCACCCAACCGATGAACGCGCCGCGGACGGACTGCCGCGCATATTGATTGCGCCGCGCGCCTGCCGATCGATTCCTTTCGCCGCGATTACGCATCTGCCCGCATGCGCCGCCTGTCGGCGCGCATCGATCGCGCGACACGCATGCGAATCCCGCGCATCGCCTCAGCGAGCACGCCGCATGTCCGCCTGCATTCGCGACGCGCGATCCGTCTTGTAATCCGTCTAAAGATTTCGTTTCATTTTGTTACTTAGGGCATACCCTTAGCGGCGATTAGAATTTTTCGAACGAATTCTCTCGCCTACGGGCCCGCCCATGAACGGTCATGTTTTCACGTCGCAGGGGCGCTGCTCCTTCACGTCGGCGCATCGCCGGATAATTCGCCGGTATTCGCTTCCGATCGCAGCCGAACGGCTTGCGAGCCTGATTGTTCCGCTCTCCGTCGCCGGCGCGGCGCTTGCCCCACGCGTCGACCCGGCCGCGCGATGAGTTTTCCCGCCATGTCTCCCCAAGCGGCCGCCGGACGCTCGATCGAGGTCGACTTCTTTCGCGGCCTCGTGCTGCTGACGATCGTCGTCGATCACATCGGCGCGAGCGTGCTGTCGCACGTGACGCTGCATGCGTTCGCGCTGTGCGATGCGGCCGAGGTGTTCGTGTTCCTCGGCGGCTTCGCGACCGCGAGCGCGTATCTCGCCGTCTGCGCGCGGCACGGCGCGGGCGCCGCGCGGCGGCGTTTCGTGCGGCGCGCCGCGCAGATCTATCGCGCGTTTCTCGCGACGTCGACGCTGATGCTCGTCGTGTCGGCCGTGCTCGACCATTACGGGATCGACGCGCCGAACATGGCGCTCGACGACATCAGCGTGCTGCTCGCGTCGCCGCTCACGGGGCTCGTCGAGCTGCTGACGTTCAAGCGACAGCCGTATCTCGCGTCGGTGTTGCCGATGTATGTGCTGTTCGCGCTCGCGACGCCCGTCGTCGTGCCGCTCGCGCGCGCGAAGCCGTGGTGGCTGCTGTTCGGCAGCGTGCTGTTGTGGGGCTGCGCGCGCTGGCTCGCGGCCGAGCTCCTCGATACCGACTCGTCCCGTTGGAATTTCAATCCGTTCGCGTGGCAGCTGATGTTCGTGCTCGGCGTGCTCGTGCGCTGCTGGCCGCTGCATCGCGACGTCGCGGTGCGGCCGGGCGGGGCCGCGATCACCGCGGTCGCGCTCACGGTCGTACTCGCGTGCGCGTATTACAAGCTGTTTTCCGGGCTGCCGCTGCCGGAAGGCGAGTTCAAGCGCAATCTCGCGTGGCCGCGCGTGATGAACTTCGTCGCATTCGCGTGGTTGATGGCCGAACTGGTTCGCCATGGCTGGATCGCTCGGATCGCGCGAGCGGCGTGGCCTGTCGTGGCGGTCGGACAGCGCGGGATGCTGTGCTTCGTCGTCGGCGCGGCGATATCGCTGACGCTCGATTCGGTGCTGCACGGGATGCACGGCAATGCGCGGATGCTGCAGTTCGGCGTCGGTCTCGCCGCGGATGCGTGCGCGCTCGCGCTGATGCTGACCGTCGCGAGCTCGGGGCAATTGTTCCAGCGCATTCGCAGGAATGCGCCCGCGTAACGCAAGCAGGTGATGCGCACTGCGAATCTCTTTCATGTGCGCTCGCCGTCCGCCACGTCGTACGCGCTGCACGCATCGCTCATTCCACGATGAGCAGTGCCGCCGCGACGTCGTGCTGGTCGTCGAGCCGTCACAGCCCGACGAGCGCCGCGCGCCCCTTCAGCGCTCGAGCGCGTGTCGCGGCGCTTCGCGAACGTCGCCTCGAAATCCTCGCGTCGCATCGGACGGGCGGCGAGCCGGGCAGCGCCCGTTGCGTGCCCGGGGTTCGGCGTCGACTGAGCGCGGTTCGACGCGCAGCCGCTCGTTCACGCTCGTCGCCTCGCCTTTAACCGCACCGTCATAGGCAGTTCGTATACTCGGTCCCCGCCGCGTTGCCTTGCAACGGACGAAATCGACCGAGGAAAAATCTTGCGGACTACGAAATCAATCAGAATCCTCGCGGCACGCCTGCTGCCCGTCGTCGCGCTGACGCTCACGCTCGCGAGCTGCGGCGGGGACGATCTGACGCCGGCTGCGCAGCGTTGGGCGATGCCCGCGAACGAGATGCCGCTCGGTCCGCAAGGCCTTGCGCAGGGCGTGTCGTCGCAATCCGTCGCGACGGGCGTCACTTATTACCAGATCAAGCGTGGCGCGCCGAGCGCGCCCGACTTCTGGACCGTCAACATCGGCTTTTACGCGACGCAGGCCGCGACGCAAACCGATGCGACGAACCTCGCCGCCGCCGGCTTCACGACGCGCGTCGACGCGTCGGCGGGCACCGACCTGCAGGGCAACGTGCTCGGCTACTGGCTGTCGGTCGGCCGCTACGCGGCGCAGGCCGATGCGACGGCAACCGCCGCGCAGATCGCGCAGGCGACGCGGAATCGCTACAAGCCCGGCACGCGGCATACGTCGCTCGCCGGCAATCCGACGACGGGGCCATGGATCGTCAACGTGCTCGCGATCGACCCGTCGCGGGCCGGCGCGGCGCTGTCGGTCGCGCTGCCGGGCGGCAACGATCTCGGCGCGGGCGGCGAGACGGTATCGGCGGCGCAGGCGCGCGTCAACGCGCTCGCCGGCATCAACGGCGGCTTCTTCACGAACATCAATCCGTTCGGCGCGCCGCTGCCGCCGCGCTCGCCCGTCGGCGCGACGATCGTCGACGGACGCCTTGCCGCCGCGGCGATCGGCAAGCGTCCCGGCCTGCTGCTCGCGCGCGACGCGAACGGCCGCCAGCGCGCGACGATCGTGCGCAACCTCGCGACGACGATCACGCTGACCGACGCACAGGGCAGCGCGATCGCGGTCCAGACGCTGAACCGGCCGATCCTCGGCACGGTCGTCAATTGCGGCGTGCAGGCGCAGACGCCGACGCGGGAGCCGGCGCAGGACACGGTCTGCACGAACTACGACGATCTCGTGATGTACGACGCGCTGTATCTGCGCGGCGGCGCGTCGAACACGCTCGTCGACGCCGGCTATCAGGGCGCGCGATACGAACTCGTGGTCGACGCGAACGGCGCCGTCGTCGGCGGCCACGCGACGCTCGGCGCGGCGCCGCCGCCGAACGGCTACGTGCTGCAGGGGCTCGGCGCGAGCGCCGCGTGGCTGCAGGCGCACGCGACGCCGGGCACGCGCCTCGCCGTATCGCAGCGGCTGTCGGCGAACGGTGCGGACTTGGCGCTCGCGTCGGGCACCTCGCTCGTCGAAGCGGGACCGACGCTGTCGGTGCCGAATCTCGCGCAGAGCGCCGCGCAGGAGGGATTCGCGCCGACGGTGGGCGGCGTCGACGCAGGCGAAGGCGGCGCGGCGAACGGCAACTGGTACAACGGCTGGTATGTTGCGCGCAACGGGCGCACGGCGGTCGGCGTCGCGGCCGACGGTACGATCCTGCTCGTCGAGATCGACGGCCGGCAGCCGGCGCTGAGCCTCGGCACGAGCATTCCGGAGACGGCGGCGGTGATGGCGTGGCTCGGCGCGACGTCCGCCGTCAATCTCGACGGCGGCGGCTCGAGCAACATGGTGATCGGCGGGAAGACGGTCGGACATCCGTCCGACACGACGGGCGAGCGAGGCGTCGGCGACACGCTGATGCTGTTGCCGAGCTGATGAA
Organism: Burkholderia oklahomensis C6786; assembly: GCF_000959365.1. NCBI lineage: Bacteria > Pseudomonadati > Pseudomonadota > Betaproteobacteria > Burkholderiales > Burkholderiaceae > Burkholderia > Burkholderia oklahomensis. The sequence goes on along the minus strand of NZ_CP009556.1, from coordinate 284,009 downwards.
GAAGCCGCGCGCAAGCGGCGCGCGCGGCGTGGCGGTGTCAATGGCGCAGATCCGTCCTCGCCTGCTTCGCGCTCGCCGCGTCGTCCTGCGTCGCGTCGTCCGCGTCGGGGGGATCGTCGTCGCGCTCGGTCAGGAGCGCATCCACGTCGGCTGACGCAGCCGCCGCGCGCAACGCCGTGCAGCGTTGCGCGCGGCGGATGTCCGACAGCATCCGCCAAAGCCTCGTTGACTTGTTTTTCATCGTTCTCTCCCTGCCGATGTCGCCCGTGCCGGCGAGTTGTTTCAGTGTAGGATGCTTACGGGCGAACCGTAGGGAGAATGTGGCGCGCAAGTCACATGTCGAGGGAATTTACTAGTGCGCGGCGACCGCCTGCGCGTTGCGGCGCTCCGCTTCGCAGCGAAGATGCTCGCGCGACAGCTTGTTCATCAGCGGCAGCAGCAGCAGGCCGACCGCCATGCCGCCCGCCGCGAGCCAGCCGAGGCCCGTAAACAGCTCGATGTAGAGCGGCAGCGACGCGGTCGCGGGGAGATCGTTCGACGGCATCTGCGCGAAGTTCGCGACGACGCTGCCGAGATATTGAGATACGCCCGTCGCGACGAAGTACGCGCCCATCATGAAGCCGCCCATCCGGGCCGGCACGTAGCGCGCGATCATCGCGAGGCCGAGGCCGCTCACGAGCAGTTCGCCGAGCGAGTAGAAGCCGTAGCCCGCCACCATGAACCACGACGACACGCGGCCGTCGACCGCGAAGCGCCCGCTCATCGCGAACGCCAGGTAGCCGAGCGCGACGACGCCGAAGCCGAGCGCGTACTTCCCGGCGACGGGCAGATCGCGGCCGCGCTTCGCGAGGCCGTTGTAGATCGCGACGAGCACGGGGCTCAGCAGCATGATCCAGATCGGATTGAGCGCCTGGAACTGCGCGGCGCTCCACGTGAAGAGCGTCGTGCCGAACAGGATGAAGCGCGGATCGACGTTGCGCAGCGCGAACAGCGTGAGCGACGTCGACATCTGCACGTAGAAGACGAAGAACAGGATCACCTGCGCGATCAGCAGCAGCGCGGCGATGAGGCCCGCGCGCTCGGAGCGGTTCGACTTCACGATCATGTACGCGAAGATCGCGAGGATCGCGAATGCGGCGGTCCACACGCTCGCGACCGCGAGCTGCTTGTGGCCCAGCACGTACATCGTGACGAGGCCGAGCGCGACGCCGCCCGCCGCGACCGCGGCGAGACGCCGCCAGTGGACGGGCTCCGCGTCGGGCTGCGAGCCGATGTGCGCGAGCGTGCGATGCATCAGCACGAAATTGAGGATGCCGAGCGCCATGCCCGCGCAGCAGACGGCGAACGCCGCGTGCCAGCCCCAGTGATCCTTGATCCACGGCGTCGCGAGCATCGACGCGGTGGAGCCGATGTTGACCGCCATGTAGTAGATCGTGAACGCGCTGTCGATTCGCGCGTCGTCGCCTTCATAGATGCGGCGCACGAGGTTCGCGGCGTTCGACTTGAAGAGCCCGTTGCCGACGACGATCACGCCGAGCGACGCATACATGAACGCGAGATGATCGTTCGGAATCGAAAGCATCAGGTAGCCCGCGCACAGCACGATCGCACCGGCGATCATCGAGCGGCGCGCGCCGAGCACCTTGTCGCCGATCCAGCCGCCGATCGACGGCGACGCATAGACGAGCGCGGTGAACGCGCCCCAGGTCAGGTTTGCATGGCCGTCGGTGAAGCCGAGCTTGTCGACCATGAAGAGGACGAGCAGGGCCGCCATCCCGTAGTAGCCGAAGCGCTCCCACATTTCGATCAGAAAGACCGTGGTAAACGAGCGGGTCTGGGACACGCGAGTATTCATTGTGCACCTCCGGATTGAGCAGACGAAACGCCGCGCGCGACGGCGCGACGGATAGCGGGCGAGACGCCGGCCGCGACGCGGCGGCGGGCCGGGCCCGGCGGATCGGCGCTGGCGCGAGGGCGGTGCGGTGCGGGCGGCGAGGTGCGAAGGCGTGCGCGTGCGGCGCGCGACAAAGAGGAAAGGGATGTCATGTCGATAGGCAGGCAAGCGTCCGGATCGGGACGCAAGACGAGGCGCCGCGCGCAGCGGATAGGCCGCGCGCCGTCGCCGGTGAAAAACGGGCGGGCCGCGAGATCGTCGCGGTCCGCGAGGCGGCCGCGATTCTCGCGGCCTGTCGGATCTTCGTCACTCAGGGTAATCCCCGAAAAAGAGGGCTGTCTTCTTTGCTGCTCATGGTTGTGGGCTGATTGAAAGCCGTTTGCCGTCATCTGTGGCAACACGCGCAAACCCGCGTGGAGCTTGCCTGTGAAGACGGCGAGTCTGGCAAGATAGCGTGCTGTCTCGATCTCGGCGCCGCGGCTCGCGGCATCCGTTTCGTGCTGGCAGTGCTGCTCGAGACGACGAAGAGTAAGTCATATCTATCAAACTTCGTTATTTTCCATCAAACATTTTTTGACGATAAGATTTCGGCCTGCTATGGTTCCTTCCACTGAAAACACGCGGCCTGCCAATGCCGGCGTCGCGCTCGGTAGCAAGATTCGGGCGCTGCGGCAGCGGTTGAAGCGCACGCTCGACGAAACAGCGACTGCCGCGGGTATTTCCAAGCCGTTTTTGTCGCAGGTCGAACGCGGGCTCGCGTCGCCGTCCATCACGTCGCTGGCCGGCATCGCGCATGCGCTGGGCGTCACGGTGCAGTACTTCGTCGAGACGCCGAGCGAGGAGCGTTCGGTTTGCCGCGGCGATCAGTTGCGTTTCTTCAGCTTCGCCGATTCGGCGAACCTGTTTGCGCGGCTGACGAACGTGCCGGAAGGGCGCCAGCTCGAGGCGATTCTCGTGCGGATGCCGCCGGGGCAGAAACGGTCCGAGGTCACGACGCATGCAGGCGAGGAATTCCTGTATGTGATCGAAGGTGAAGTGTCGTTGACGCTGGAAGGCAAGACGTTCGTCCTGCACGCCGGCGATAGTGCGCATTACCAGTCGACGGTCCCGCATAGCTGGGTCAACACCGCGAAGATCGAGTCGGTGGTGGTCTGGGTCGGGACGCCGAGGTTGTTCTAAGGCGGGGCATTCCTTCGTTTCTTCGAACGGGGTGCCTGTCGAAAGCAACGTAAGGATGACTAACATGAAATACAGGCACCAGGGGCCCCCCGTTTCTTCGCAGCCTTAAGCGTTCTTCGCGCCGCGCCGCGCACGGCCTTGTGTCGCGCGTCGCTTTCCCGCTACCACTACCAATCGCACACGATGAAACACACGCATGCCTTCGCGGCCGTGCTGGCCGCGCTCGCCCTGACCACGGCGCCGTTCGCCTCGGCCGTCTCCGTTCCCTCGAATGTCGTTCTCTCCGATCAGCAGGATCTGACGCGGCAGGTGCCCGCCGAAATCGAATCGCTCGATCCCGGTCACATCGAATCGTGGACCGGCAACACGATCGGCCTCGATCTGTTCGAAGGGCTCGCGCGCATCGCCGCGGACGGAAGCGTGGTGCCGGGCGTCGCGCAGTCGTGGGAGCACAAGGCGCCGGATACGTGGATCTTCAAGCTGCGTCATGACGCGAAGTGGAGCAACGGCCAGCCGGTGACGGCCGCGAATTTCGTGTATTCGTGGCAGCGTCTCGCCGATCCGAAGACGGGCTCGAAGTACACGATCCTCGTCGAGTTCGTGAAGAACGCGTCGGCGATCATCGCGGGCAAGCAGCCGCCGACGAATCTCGGCATTCGCGCGGTCGACCCGTACACGGTCGAAGTGAAGACCGAGGTGCCGGTGTCGTACTTTCCCGAGCTGACCGCGATGGCGCCGCTCGCGCCCATCAACAAGGACACGGTGACGAAGTTCGGCGGCGCATGGACGCAGCCGAAGAACATCGTGAGCAACGGCCCGTACACGCTCGTCGACTGGCAGCCGAACAACCGGATCGTGATGGCGAAGAGCGACAAGTACTGGAATGCGCGCAACGTCGTGATCCGCAAGGTGACCTATCTGCCGATCGAGAACGACGAGACGGCGCTGCGGATGTACCAGGCGGGCCAGATCGACTACACGTACTCGATTCCCGCGGGCGGCTTCGGCCAGGTCAGCAAGCAGTTCGGCAAGGAGCTGCGGCCGGGGCTGCAGCTCGCGACGTACTACTACTACCTGAAGAACAGCGATTCGGCGCTGAAGGACAAGCGCGTGCGCGAAGCGCTCGCGATGGTGCTCGACCGCGAGATCCTGACGTCGAAGATCACGCAGGCGGGCGAAGTGCCGATGTACGGGCTGATGCCGAAGGGCGTGAAGGGCGTGCAGCGGCCGTTCACGCCGGACTGGGCGTCGTGGCCGATGGGCAAGCGCGTCGAGTATGCGAAGAGCCTGCTGAAGCAGGCGGGCTACGGCGACTCGAATCCGCTCACGTTCACGCTCACCTACAACACGAATGACCTGCACAAGAAGGTTGCGCTCTTCGCGGCGTCCGAATGGCGCACGAAGCTCGGCGTGACGGCGAAGCTCGAGAACGTCGAGTTCAAGGTGCTGATGAAGCAGCGTCATGACGGCAAGGTGCAGGTCGCGCGCGACGGCTGGTTCGCCGACTACAACGACGCGATGACCTTCTTCGATCTGATCCGCTGCGGCAGCCCGCAGAACACGGTCGGCTATTGCAATCCGAAGGTTGACGCGCTCGTCGCCGAAGCGAATCAGAAGCTCGACGACAGCTCGCGCACGGCGCTCCTCACGCAGGCGCATGACCTCGCGATGAGCGAATATCCGATGGTGTCGCTCTTCCAGTATTCGGCGGACCGTCTCGTGAAGCCGTATGTCGGCGGCTACACGCTGACGAACTACATCGACATGCGCGCTTCGCAGGACATGTATCTGACCAAGCACTGAGCGGAGCCGATCATGCTGGCCTATGCATTGCGGCGCACGCTGTGGGCGGTGCCGACGATTCTCGCCGTCATCACCGTCTGCTATCTGCTGCTGCACTTCACGCCCGGCGGGCCGTTCGACAGCGAGAAGCAGCTGTCCGCCGCGACGCTCGCGAACCTGAACGCGAAGTACCACCTCGACGAGCCGATGTGGAAGCAGTACCTGCTGTATCTCGGCTCGCTGCTGCACGGCGATCTCGGTCCGTCGTTCCGTTATACGGACTGGACCGTCAACGATCTCGTGCGCAAGGCGCTGCCCGTGAGTCTCGGCGTCGGCGGCGTGTCGATTCCGCTGTCGATCGTGCTCGGCGTGCTGCTCGGCACGATCGCCGCCGTGCGGCGCGACAGCATTGTCGATCGCGTCGTGATGCTGATCGGCAACTTCGGCAACGTGATTCCGCCGTTCGTGCTCGGCCCCGTGCTCGTGCTGATCTTCGCGATCCTGCTGAAGACGTCCGAGGGTGCCGGCTGGCTGCCCGCGGGCGGCTGGGGCGACGGCGGCTGGCGCTATCGCGTGCTGCCCGTCGCGCTGCTCACGCTGATCAACGTGTCGCTGCTCGCGCGCGTGATGCGCGGGTCGATGATCGAGACGCTGTCGAGCAACTTCATCCGCACCGCGCGCGCGAAAGGCCTGCCCGGCCGCACGATCGTGATGCGCCATGCGCTGAAGCCCGCGCTGATGCCCGTCGTGTCGCTGTTCGGCACGGTCTGCATCTCGTCGATCACCGCGGCTGTCGTGACCGAATCGGTGTTCGCGCTGCCGGGCCTCGGACAGCTCGTCGTCAACGGCGCGATCAATCGCGACTACACGCTCGTACTCGGTCTCGTCGTGCTGACGACCGTCTGCGCGGTGCTGTTCAACCTGCTGGTCGACCTCGCGTATGCGTGGCTCGATCCGCGCATCCGTTATTGAGAGGGCGACGCGATGACGCCTGTTTCCTCTTCGATCGAGCTGCCTCGGCCGGCCGATACGCCGCCGCGCTCGCGCACGCCGCTCGAGCTCGCCGCGCGGCGCTTCGTGCGCAACCGCGCGGCGCTCGCGAGCCTTGCGGTGCTCGTACTGATCGCGCTCGCGTGCTTCGTCGGGCCGCTTCTTTCTCCTAACGATCCCGCCGCGAGCGACTGGTCGTCGATCAGCCTCGCGCCGACTCTCGCGAACATGCACTGGTTCGGCACCGACGAGCTCGGCCGCGATCTGCTCGTGCGCACGCTGATCGGCGGGCGCGTGTCGCTCGAGGTCGGCTTGCTCGGCACGTTCGTGTCGGGGCTCTTCGGCGTCGCGTGGGGCGCGATCGCGGGCTTTGCCGGCGGGCGCGTCGACGCGACGATGATGCGGGTCGTCGACATGATGTATGCGATCCCGTATCTGCTGATCGCGATCCTGATGATGACGCTGTTCGGCCGCTCGTTCATCCTCGTCGTGCTGACGATCAGCGCGTTCTCGTGGCTCGACATGGCGCGCGTCGTGCGCGGCCAGACGCTGTCGCTGCGCACGCGCGAGTTCGTCGACGCGGCGCGTGCGATCGGCGTCGCGCCCGCGACGATCGTCCGGCGCCACATCGTGCCGAATCTGCTCGGCGTCGTCGTCGTCTACGCGACCGTCAGCGTGCCGACGATCGTGCTGACCGAATCGGTGCTGTCGTTCCTCGGACTCGGCGTGCAGGAGCCGATGACGAGCTGGGGCGTCCTGATCCAGGACGGCGCGCAGAAGCTCGAAGCGATGCCGTGGCTGCTCCTCGCGCCGGCGGTGATGCTGTGCGTGACGCTCTACTGCGTGAACTTCGTCGGCGACGGTCTGCGCGACGCACTCGACCCGAAGGACCGCTGAGATGGCGCTACTCGAAGTCAGGAATCTAGGCGTGCGCTTCACGCGCCGGGAAGGCGAGCCGGTTGACGCGGTGTCGGGGGTGTCGTTTTCGCTCGAAGCGGGCAAGACGCTCGGCATCGTCGGCGAATCGGGCTCCGGCAAGAGCCAGACGGTGATGGCGCTGCTGGGCCTGCTCGCGGGCAACGGCTCGACGTCCGGCGAAGCGCTGTTCGACGGCGAGAATCTGCTCGAAATGAGCATGCGGCAGTTGAACGAAGTGCGCGGCAACCGGATCGGGATGATCTTCCAGGATCCGATGACCTCGCTCAATCCGTTCCTGACGATCGAGCGGCAGATGACCGAGAGCCTGCAGCTGCATCGGAAGATGTCGCGCAAGGACGCGATCAGGCGCGCGATCGAAGCGCTCGAAGCAGTCAGGATTCCTGACGCCGCGCGCCGGATCCGGATGTACCCGCACGAGTTCTCGGGCGGCATGCGCCAGCGCGTGATGATCGCGATGGCGCTGCTGCTCGAGCCGGAGATCCTGATCGCCGACGAGCCGACGACCGCGCTCGACGTCACCGTGCAGGCGCAGATCATCGAGCTGCTGCGCGAATTGAACCGCGAGCACGGCACGTCGATCGTGCTGATCACGCATGACATGGGCGTCGTCGCGGGGCTCGCCGACGACGTGATGGTGATGTATGCGGGCCGCACGGTCGAATACGCGAGCGCCGATGCGATCTTCTCCGCGCCGTCGCATCCGTACACGATCGGCCTGCTGAACGCGCTGCCGAGACTCGACGCGCCCGACGACACGCCGCTCGTCGCGATCCCCGGCAGCCCGCCGCTGCCCGGCCAGGGCATGCTCGGCTGTGCGTTCGCGAAGCGCTGCTCGCATGCGTCCGATCGATGCGGCGCCGAGCGCCCCGAGCTGACTGCCTATTCGGACACGGGCGCCGTGCGCGCGTGTCATCGGCCCATCGCGGAAATCATGGGAGGGCTGCGATGAGCGCCGCGACCGATCTCGTTTCTTCTACTTCCTCGTTCGTTTCCGCTTCGCCGGATGCGCCGGGCGGCGTCGGAACCGCCGGTGTCGGTGCGCCCGACGCCGGCGCGCGAAGCAACGACACATCGCACGACGTCGATGCGCTGTTGTCGGTGCGCGATCTCAAGGTGCATTTCCGCGTGCCGCTCGGCGGCTACCCGTGGTCGCCGAAAGGCACGCTGCGCGCGGTCGACGGCGTGTCGTTCGACGTGAAGCGCGGCGAGACCGTCGGGCTCGTCGGCGAATCGGGCTGCGGCAAGTCGACGCTCGCACGCGCGCTGATCGGCCTCGCGCCGATCACGGCGGGCACCGTGCAATGGCGCGGCGAGCCGATCGCGAGCGGTGCGCGCCGCGACGCGCGCAAGATCCGCCGCGAGATGCAGATGATCTTTCAGGATCCGCTCGCGTCGCTCGATCCCCGGATGACGATCGAGCAGGTCGTCGCCGAACCGCTCGTCACGCATCGGCCGGGCATCGGCCGCGAAGAAGTGCGCCGCCGCGTGCTGACGATGCTCGAGCGCGTCGGTCTGAACGTCCATCATCTGCTTCGTTATCCGCACGAATTTTCCGGCGGCCAGTGCCAGCGCGTCGGCATTGCGCGCGCGTTGATCGGCGAGCCGCATCTCGTGATCTGCGACGAGCCCGTGTCCGCGCTCGACGTGTCGATCCAGGCGCAGATCGTCAACTTGCTGCGCGATCTGCAGCGCGAGCTGTCGTTGTCCTATCTGTTCGTCGCGCACGATCTCGCGGTCGTCAAGGCGATCAGCCAGCGCGTGCTCGTGATGTATCTAGGCCGCGTGATGGAATTCGGCACGCGCCGCGACGTGTACGGCGCGCCTCAGCATCCATACACGCGCGCGCTGCTCGCCGCCGCGCCGACGCCGGAGCCCGCGCGCGAGCGCGCGCGGCGGCCGCTGTTGCTCGCGAGCGAGATGCCGTCTCCGCTCGATCCGCCGTCGGGCTGCGCGTTTCGCACGCGGTGTCCGGAAGCGATCGACGCCTGCGCGCGCGAGGTGCCGCAGCCCGAGGTGCGCGGCGGATCGGCCGCGCGCGTCGCTTGCATTCGGGCCGGCGCCGCCGGCGCGCAGCGCTGAGCAGTACCGACAAAGACACAACAAGCCAACAGGGGTGTGGACGGCGCGGATGATCTTCGCGTCGCGGGAAGACGCGTCGTCACGGCGGCGCGTCGGGGTGTCGCCGGCCGCGATGCGCGGCCGGCGAGTGGGTTGTCAACATAAAAAGAGAAGCGCAATGACACAACATCAATCGATGAAGAGGGTCGCGCGAGCAGTCCTGCTCGCGTGGGGACTGCCGATGCTCGCCGGCGTGTCGATCGCAGGCGCGGCGCGTGCGGATGACGCGGCGCCGGCCGCGCCGGCGAAGGCGGCGCCCGCCGCGACGCTTGCGCAGCAGGCGACGACGCCGAACGCGATCATCAACGCCGACGCCACGCAGGAGGTCATGCCGCCGGAGCCGGTGTCGAGCCAGTCGAAATCGAAAGGCTTCATTGCCGACAGTCATTTCGACGTGCTGTTCCGCAACTACGCGGACGTGCTCGATGCGAAGGGCGGGCCGCATCGCCGCGCGTGGATCCAGGGCGTGATGGCGAACTTCGAGTCCGGCTATACGGGCGGGCTGATCGGCTTCGGCGTCGACGCGTCGATCTACGCGGCGCTGAAGCTCGACGGCGGCGCGGGCGCGGGCAACATGGTGCACATCGCGAAGGGCGGCGGCGGCTCGAACCAGCTCGCTTGGGCGTTTCCCGGCATCTATGACGTGAAGGCGCGCATTTCGAACACCGTGATCAAGTACGGTTTGCAGGCGGTCGACAATCCGTTCTTGGAGCAGCACGACAACCGCGCGCTGCCGCCGACGTTCCTCGGCGCGACGATCGTCAGCAACGAATTCAAGAACGTGATGCTCGAAGCGGGCAGCTTCACGAAGACGAACGCGCGCGGCCACACGACGCTCACGAACCTGACGACCCAATACGGCGGCACGCGCGTCGATCGCTTCACGTACCTGGGCGGCACCTGGGATTATTCGTCGACGGGCTCGGCGTCGTTCTATGCGGGCCAGGCCGACGACGTATGGCGCCAGTACTACGGCTCGGTCAAGCAGAGCTACGGCTCGCCGCAGACGGTCAAGTGGACGGGCTTCGGCAACTTCTATTCGACGCACGACACGGGCGACGCGCGCCAGGGCAAGATCGACAACAACGCGTACAGCTTGTCGCTCGCCGCGCAGCACGGTCCGCACGAACTGCTGCTCGGCTATCAGCAGGTGCTCGGCGATCAGTTCTTCGATTACCTGAACGAAACGAACGGCATCTTCCTTGTCGATTCGATGGACGTCGACTACAACGCGCCGCACGAAAAATCGCTGCAGTTGCGCTACACGTTCTACGGCAAGGAGGCGGGGCTGCCCGGCTTCAAGGCGATGGTGTGGGGCGTGACGGGCTGGGGCGCGGATGGCTCCGCGAGCGCGGCGCTCGATCCGACGCGCTCGAGCATCTACTGGAAGGACGGCGCGCCGGTGCAGGGCCGCCATCACGAGTTCGGCTTCATCCCGTCATACACGATCCAGAGCGGCAAGTTCAAGGACACGAAGATCACGTTCATCGCGATGTGGCACGTCGGCTCGACGCACTACTCGGACAGCACCAACCAGGAATACCGGCTGGTCGTGAACGTGCCTGTGAAGGTGTTCTGAGCATTCCGAAACGATTCGGGCGGCGGCGCGGGCTCGGCTGCCGCCCGACATCGACATCTCCGCGGCGGTGCGCGGCACGCGTCCGCACGCGCAAGCCGCCGCCGTTCGCCGCGCCCCGCGCGATGCGCGCGCACGCAGCCGCGCATCCGTTCGATCAGGCGGTCTTCGGCGCGGGTGCGAGCACCGCTTCGCTCGCCGCTTGCGGATCGAGCTCGATCAATTGCCGGCCCGTGTCGCGCCATGCGTCGAGGCCGCCGCGCAGCGCGAGCGCGTCGGCGAAGCCGGCCTGCTTGAGGCGCTGAGCCATCAGCGCCGCCGTCACCTCGTTCGGGCACGAGCAATAGATCACGAATTTCTGCGTCGCCGGATAGTGCGCGACGATGTCGCGCAGATCGCGTTCGTCGGCGAGTTGCGCGCCCGGGATTGCGTACGGATCGAGCTTGCGGTGTTCGGGCGAGCGCGCGTCGACGATTACCGGCGCGGGATCGGCTTGCAGCAGCTGGTCGAGTTCGTCGACGTCGATCCGCGCGTTCGCGAGCTGGCGAATCAGCGCGCGACGGCGCATCCAGCGCACGGCCGTATAGAGCGCGAGCAGCGCGACGATCACGACGAGCACCGCGCGGCCGAGCCGGTTCGCGCCGGTGAAAAGCCAATCGATCTGTTTCGCGAACGCGAACCCGACGGCGATGCCGCAGCTTGCCCACAGCAGCGCGCCGAGGCCGTCGTAGCCGACGAACGTTCGATAGCGCGTGCCGAGCGCGCCCGCCATCGGCACCGAGATCAGCGACAGACCGGGGATGAAGCGCGCGACGGCGAGCACGCGCACGCCCCAGCGGCCGAAGAAGCGTTCGGTTTTTCTCACGCAGCTGTCGCGCGACAGCGAAAGCTTGCATAAGGTTTTCAGCGCACGGCCGCCGAAATGCCGACCGGCGATGTACCACGCGGTGTCGCCGATCAGCGCCGCGAGCACCGCGAGTGCGAGCACGGGCGCGAGCTGCGCGCCGATCGCGTCCGGATGCAGCGTCGCCATTGCGCCGAACAGCACGAGCGTCGGCATGGCCGGCACGGGCAGGCCGATCGCGGCGGCGAGCACGTTGGCGAACACGATGAGCGGCCCGAAACGGGCGACGAGATCATGAAGCATGACGAAATGATGAAGGGTCGCCGCGAGAAGCGCGCGGCATGGAGCGCGTAGATGTGCCGATTATCGGCTATTTTCGGGAAGGGGATCACAGCGCGCGTCGGCGCGCGGCGCAGACGGTGAGGGCGCGGGCCGGCCGCGGCCTCACCATGACTGGGGGATCAGGACGTCGTGCTGCGGACGGGCGGAATGGTGCCGTGCGTTTCACCCGGCAGTTCCGCGCCGTGCGAACGAATCGCGGCGATCAACTCGGCGGGCGTGATTTCGTAGCGTACTTCCCGATGGATGCCGGGCTTGCGTTCGTCGATTTCGATGAGCAGTACGCTTTTGCCGTCTTCGGTGGCCGCAAGACGCAGCGAGCGATGCTCGCGACCGTCGGCCGGATCGAATTCGGTTAGCAGGGTCATGGCCCCGGAAGAACCGGTCGTGCGCATTGAACGTGTCCTCGTATCGTGAAGTAGGAAATGTTGCTTTGCGGACTGCTTGAATGCAGTTTAACCGAACCGGGCGGCGGCAATGAGAATTTCGCGAGGCGTTCGACCGGTATGGCCGGACGGCCTGCCGAAGCGTTGCCGCGCGCTGCGCGGCGGGCCCGCCGGCGCTCGCGCAAATCCGCATGTTGCGGCGGCGCGTCACGCTAAAAGTATGAGAGAAAACGGAATCGGCCCGGCGCGCCGTCGAGCGGCGGGCGCCGGGCCGATTTGTTCGCGGGCGCTTCGTCGAAGCCGGCCGGCGGCCGTCGCGAAACGGGCGCGTTGCGCCCGTCGTCAGATCATACGAGCCCCGTCAGATAATAGACGGCGATCACGAAGAACACCGCGAGCGTCTTGATGATGGTCACGGCGAAGATGTCGCGATACGACTCGCGGTGCGTGAGGCCCGTCACCGCGAGCAGCGTGATCACCGCGCCGTTGTGCGGCAGCGTGTCCATGCCGCCGCTCGCCATCGCGACGACCCGGTGCAGCACGTCCATCGGAATCTGCGCGGCCTGCGCGCCCTTGATGAAGAGATCCGACATCGCGGCGAGCGCGATGCTCATCCCGCCCGACGCCGAGCCCGTGATCCCCGCGAGCGAGCTGACCGACACGGCGGCGTTGACGAGCGGATTCGGGATGTTCTTCAACGCATCGCCGACGACGATGAAGCCCGGCAGCGCGGCGATCACGCCGCCGAAGCCGTATTCGGACGCGGTGTTCATCGCGGCGAGGAGCGCGCCGCCGACCGCCGCCTTGGTACCGGTCGCAAAGCGCTCGTGCACGCGCTTGAACGCGGTGATGACGACGAGCAGGATGCCGAGCAACAGCGCCGCTTCGACCGACCAGATCGCGACGACCGTCTTGATCGGCGTCGTGATCGGCGCGTGGACGCCCGGCAGCACGTCGGGCGGCACCGTGTACGACGCGCCGCCGTACCACACTGGAATCAGTTTCGTCAGCGTGAAGTTCGCGACGCCGACGAGCACGAGCGGCGACACCGCGAGGATCGGATGCGGCAACGACTGCGTTTCGACGCGCTCGGGCTCGTTGATGAGCGACGTGCCGTAGCCTTCGCCGCGCGCGAGCGCCGAGCGGCGGCGCCATTCGAGATACGACAGGCCGACGACGATGATGAAGACCGACCCGATCGTGCCGAGCGCGGGCGCGGCCCACGCGGTGGTCTTGAAGAACGTCGTCGGGATGATGTTCTGGATCTGCGGCGTGCCCGGCAGCGAATCCATCGTGAACGAGAACGCGCCGAGCGCGATCGCGCCCGGCATGAGCCGCTTCGGAATGTTGCTCTGACGATAGAGCTCGGCCGCGAACGGATAGACGGCGAACACGACGACGAACAGCGACACGCCGCCATAGGTAAGGAGCGCGCAGACCGCGACGATCACCGCATTCGCGCGCGAGCGGCCGATGTAGCGGATCGCGGCCGCGACGATCGCCTCGGAGAAGCCGGACAGCTCGATGACCTTGCCGAATACCGCGCCGAGCAGGAACACCGGGAAGTAGAGTTTCACGAAGCCGACCATCTTTTCCATGAAGATGCCGGAGAAGACGGGGGCGACGGCGGCGGGATCGGTCAGCAGCACCGCGCCCAGCGCGGCGACGGGCGCGAACAGGATCACGCTGTAGCCGCGGTACGCGGCGAACATCAGGAAGGCCAGCGCGGCGAGGACGATCAAGAATGACAAGAGAGTCTCCTAAATCTTGGTTGTTGTGCGGGCGGGCGCGCCAGACGGGCGGCGCGACGCTCCGGCGGCTCTTCCGCAGGATTCGTGCCATCGGCCGTGCGGCGGGCCGCAGCCGCGCCGGCAGCGGGGCGTGCTGCACCGCCGGCTGCCGGCTGCGTCCGATTCTACCGAAAACGTCTCTATGTGTAGACGAATGCGGCGCGCGCGGCGCCTCGATCGGCCCGCCAGGCTTGCGCGACGGCCTCTTGCCCTCTGTCTCCTGCGTGAGATAATCCGTCTCGCTTTGTGGACAAGAAAGAAATGGTGGAGACGAACGCACAGATTTCGGGCGGCTGGGTCGGGCTGCCCGTCGATTACGGCGACGTGCTGCGGCGCGCGGCGGAATCCCTTTTCAAGACCTTCGAGCATTCGAGCGTCGGCACGCTGATCGTCGACAAGGATGCGCGCGTCGTCTGGATCAATCAGCGCTATGCCGCGCGCTTCGGCTTTGCCGATCCGCGACAGGCGATCGGCCGCGATTGCGAAGCGGTGATTCCGCACAGCCTGATGCGCGAGGTGGTCGCGACCGGCCGCCCGATCCTGCTCGACATCATGGAGACCGGCCGCGAGCCGCTCATCGTCACGCGCCTGCCGCTCACGGACGAGGCGGGCGGGACCGTCGGCGCGATCGGCTTCGCGCTGTTCGATGAGCTGAAGACGCTGACGCCGCTCTTTTCCCGCTACATGCAGGTCCAGCAGGAGCTGATCGCGACGCAGCGCTCGCTTGCGCAGGCGCGGCGTCCGAAATACACGTTCGCTAGCTTCGTCGGCACGAGCGCGGTGAGCCTCGAAACGAAGCGGCAGGGGCGGCGCGCCGCGCAGGTCGATTCGCCCGTCTTGCTGCTCGGCGAGACGGGCACCGGCAAGGAGCTGCTCGCCCATGCGATTCACGCGGCGTCCGCGCGCGCGCTGAAGCCGCTCGTGACGGTCAACGTCGCGGCGATTCCCGACGCGCTGCTCGAAACCGAGTTCTTCGGCGCGGCGCCGGGCGCGTATACGGGCGCGGACCGCAAGGGCCGCGTCGGCAAGTTCGAGCTCGCCGACGGCGGCACGCTCTTTCTCGACGAAATCGGCGACATGCCGCTGCCGCTGCAGGGCAAGCTGCTGCGCGTGCTGCAGGACAAGGAGTTCGAGCCCGTCGGCTCGAACCGGATCGTGCGCGCGAACGTGCGGATCATCGCGGCGACGTCGGCCGAGCTGCCGGCGCTCGTCGCCGAGGGGCGCTTTCGCGCGGATCTCTATTACCGGCTGAACGTGCTGACGATCCATGCGCCGCCGCTGCGCGAGCGCGCATCGGACATCGAGGCGCTCGTCTATACGATGCTCGAGGAGCTTGCCGCGCAGCACGGACTTGCCGAGCACTGCGAACTGGCCGACGATGCGCTGCGTCTGCTGGGCGCGTATCCGTGGCCCGGCAACGTGCGCGAACTGCGCAACACGCTCGAGCGTGCGCTGATGCTGTCCGATCGCGCGCGGATCGATGCGCGCGCGCTCGCGCCGTTCATCGGGCCGGGGCGCGGGGCGGCCGCGGGAGCGGTTTCCGGTGCCGTGCCCGGTGCCGGCGCGAGTGCGGTGGCCGGTGCGAGTTCGGTCTCGGGCGCGGCATCGACGGTTGCGTCCGATGCGCGCGTCGCGTCTTCGTCCTATGCGGCCGCGTACGCCGCGTGGGAGCGCCAGTTCCTGATGGATGCCTTGGCCGCATGCAACGGCAAGGTGACGGAAGCGGCCGCGCGCATCGGCATCGGGCGCGCGACGTTCTACAAGAAGCTCGCGGCGCTCGGCATCGACACATAGCGGACCGACGCGCGGGACGCATTCGCCGCGCAGGTGTCGACGCTCGCGCGAGCGGGCGGGCGTATTCGCATGGAGGTTGTGATGAAGCGCATCGAGATCGCCGCGTCGTGCGTGGTGCTCGCGGTTGCCGCGCATGCGTTCGCGCAGAACGGCGTGTCGTCCGCCTCATCCGTATCGACTGCGACGTCGCGGATAGCGACGTCGCAGTCAGCGGCTTCGTCAGCGGCTTCGTCAGCGGCTTCGTCAGCGGCTTCGTCAGCGGCTTCGTCAGCGGCTTCGTCAGCGGCTTCGTCAGCGGCTTCGTCAGCGGCTTCGTCAGCGGCTTCGTCAGCGGCTTCGTCAGCGGCTTCGTCAGCGGCTTCGTCAGCGGCTTCGTCAGCGGTGGCGGCTGCGTCGCCCGCGTCATCGATGTCGCCCGCATCGTCGGGATCGTCTGCTTCGGTCGAGCGGCGCAATTGGTATGACGATCCTTTTTTTGCATTGTCGAATGCGATTGCCGAATGCCCGGTTCCGCTCGGTCCGTTGATGACGCGTGCGCAAATGGAGGATGATGCGCATTACCGCGTCGAGCGCGGAACGACTTGCTGGCTCGCGCATCGCTGCAGCAAACCGAATTCCTATTTATACGACAAGCCGATTGCCGAAGAACTGAAAAAGCAATTTGCCGGCGGCGATGCGGCTTTGGCCGGCACGAGCATCTGGATCACGATTCAGCGCCGCTTCATTTATGCCGAGGGATGCGCGCCCGCATCGTTCGATCGCGATGCGTTGCGACGCAGGCTCGAGGCGCTGCCCGACGTCGAGCAAGTATTCATTCGGCTTACCGACGATCCTCACGGCCGTGCTCCCTATAAGACACTCGTTGCACCCGATTGACCCTTTGTCGCGTGGCTTGGCATATACTCGCGTCGTTCAAGAAGAAAGCGGAGCGATAGGCAGATTCATGAAACAGACGGGTGCGCCGGCGCCGGGGCAATGCGGCGCGTTCTTGCGGACAATATTTTTGATTGCTTTAATAGCGGGGCTTTCAGGCTGCGGAAGCAGCGCGCCGCTGTTTACGTCCGACGGGCGTGCGACCACGATGGTCCAGTGTCCCGCCGGTGGTCCGTGGGACACCTGCATTCAAAATGCGCGCGGCATTTGCGGCGGCGATTTCGACACGATCAGCCAATCGGTCGATAACGGCGTGCGAAACCTTCTCTTCGCATGCAAGGCTAGAAATGGCTTTTGAGCATCGCTTGCGGGATATGAAAGTAATGCAAAAAATGTTCGATTGATTTGGAATTGATTCATATACTTCCATCTATAAATAACGAGACGGAGCTTCATCCATATGGCGACCTATAGGCAACTGACCGCACAACTCGAAAAACTTCAACATAAAATCGACAAGGAACGCGAAAAAGCGATCGCGGACGCCATTGCCGATATCAAGGCGAAGATCGAGGAATACGACATCACCCCGGAAGAGTTGGGATTCAGGAGTGTCAAGGCTACGGCGAAGCCGAAGCGCTCGCTGCCGCCGAAGTACCTCAATCCGAAGACGGGCGAGACCTGGAGCGGCCGCGGTCGGGCGCCGGCTTGGCTCGGCAAGAATCGCAACCGCTTCCTGATCAAGGACTAATCCCGAAAACCCTCACCTTTGGCGCCTTGAACGACGGTGCGAACGGCAAACCTGCCATTCGCACCGTTTTGTTTTTGGCACGAGATTCGTTTGTTTCACGGCGGCCGTACGAATTCGCGCCGCAGGTGGTTGTGCGTAGATTCGACGTTGAAACCAGCGGATTTAGCCAGATATTGCGTTATTTCACGTCCTACTCGAACTTGCCGATTCGGCGAAATTGTTTCACGCAGCATCGTGCAAACGGGACGCCGTGCTCGGTTTTTTCCGTTTCGATTTGCGATATTTGCGCAGCCCGGCGCGCAATCCCGAACATCCTCACCTTGGTTCCCGAAAACGCTCACCTTTGGCGACGAGGCGCGAGTCCCGTTTCCGCACCATTCGCGTTTCGCCTTGCGCTCGGATCGGGAGCCCGAAACGCGATTCGATTGCGATGCCAAGGAGGAGGCGGCGCGCCGACACGTTGATTCGTCTGTCCAATTCCGCCACGCGATAAGCGGGAATGGACAACGTATTCGAACCGTGGACCCGCGCAGACGACTTTCTTGAGACGGGTTTCTCATTCGAACGGCACTGGGCTTGATGCACATCGTAGCCGGTACGAATGGAAAACGATCGTTATCCACGGAAGAAGCGTTCTTCATTGCCTCGCGGTGCCGGTTGGCACACATTCGCGTTCGTCGTAAAGCGCGAGCGCGCGTGTATCGCGAGCGGCGCGTCGTTTGCGAGACCGCGAGCGAAGGGCCGTTCGACTGCGCGATATGCGATGCGGCGGCTGTTCTTGCACGTGGCTGCGATCGTACCGTGCGGCTGCGCCACGAATTCGACTCCACTCGTACCTCGAATCGTGTCGTTCGATTGCTCGCGTAGCGGATCTGCACAATGCACGAAGATTGTCTGCTATTCGGCAACGCCTCAATTTCGCTAGCTTGGCTTTTCCGGTTTTTCATTCGGCGCAATCGAATTTTCGAGACGGCGGTTTCAAAACGAATGCGAGTGCCTTTTAAAAACTCTAACAAAATGAGTGTTTGGGGGCTGTTAACCCGCCGCGCGTTTTGTTAACCTCTTCGTTGTTTCGCTGACGAGGAGGCCATGGCCAAACCGATACTCGATGACGAACTGTGGTCACTGATCCAACCGCTGCTGCCTCCACCGAAGCCACGCCGTACGCGATACCCGGGCCGCAAGCCGCTGGACGATCGCGCCGTGCTGACCGGCATCCTGTTCGTGCTGCAATCCGGTATTCCCTGGGAAATGCTTCCGCAGGAAATGGGCTGCGGCTCGGGCATGAGCTGCTGGCGCAGACTGCGCGACTGGCAACAGGCGGGTGTCTGGGACCGGCTGCACGAAGTATTGCTGGCCAAACTTCGTGCAGCCGATCGCATCGACTGGTCGCGTGTGGTTATCGATTCGTCCTCCATTCGTGCAGTGGGATCGGGTCAAAAACAGGACCCAATCCCACCGATCGGGCGCGACCCGGTTCAAAGCACCATCTCGTTACCGAAGCGCAGGGCATCCCGCTCGCGCTGATCCTCACGGGTGCCAATCGCAACGACGTCACCCAACTGCTGCCTCTGATCGAGGCCATTCCGCCCATTCGTGGCAAGCGCGGGAGGCCTCTGTCAAAGCCCGTCGTTGTGCAGGCCGATCGCGGTTACGACCACGACAAATATCGTAAGCCCTTGCACGCTGCCGGTATCGCCACGCAGATCGCACGCCGTGGTGAGCCCCACGGCAGCGGCCTCGGCAAGACCCGGTGGGTCGTCGAGCGCACCTTCGCGTGGCTGCACAACTTCAGACGTCTGCGCATTCGGTTCGAGCGCCTCGCCGCCATACACGAGGCGTTCATGAAAATCGCCGCCTGCATCATTTGCTGGCGACACCTCCAAAAATCATTCTGTTAGCGCTTCTTAATGCCGTGCGGCGAAGTACGGCGAGGGGCGAGACTGGACGCAGACGCGTAAGCAATTTCGAATTTCGACTGCGGGAATCGAAACCGAGGTGGATGCGATCGTTCGAGCGGACCGTGGTGGGCCGCGTTGTCGGTAGCCGTGCCGCCGGCCGAGTCGGCGGGGCAAGCGGGTCGAGCGGCGTGCGTAGCGTGCCCGTGACGGCGTGGTGGCGGTGCGAGCGGCACGCGATTTCGTCAAAGAGGCAGGGGGTTGTCGCCAGGAGTGCGGTTTGCTCGATGCATCCGTTCATCCTCGTCTTGCTCCATTTCGAAAGGCCGGTATCCCCGACCCGCGTTTTCGGCAGAGAGGGGCTTGTTCACCCCCGACGGGGCGGTGTCGGTATGGATGATGCCGATGCTTGCGCGATTCGGCGATTCGGCCGAACGGCATATAGGCGTCGCCCGGCGCTTCGCCTATCCTATGGACTCGCAGGCTCGGTCCGGCAAGGCCGCGCCTCCGATCGTCGTCGCTCAATCCTTTCAGCGGAGCTGCCGTGACCGTTCGCAATCTCGATGCGTTGTTCCAGCCGACCTCCGTCGCCGTGGTCGGCGCCTCGCCGCGTCCCGGCAGCGTCGGCGCGATGGTCTGGGCGTGCGTACTCGACGGCCGATTCGGCGGCACGATCTGGCCCGTCAATCCTAAATATGGCGAGCTGAACGGGCACAAGGTGTATCCGTACGTCGATCAGTTGCCGAGCGCGCCGTCGGTCGCGCTCGTCTGCACGCCGCCAGCGACGTGGCCCGGCATCGTGCGCAAGCTCGGCGGCCTGGGCGTCCGTGCGGCGATCATCATCGGCGAGGTCCGTTCGAGCACGGATCGGGCCGCGCTCGAACGGACGCTCGCCGCGGCGAAGCCGTACTTGCTGCGCATCGTCGGGCCGGGCAGTCTCGGTGTCGTCTCGCCCGTGCTGAACGCGCATTTCGGCGCGCCGGCGTGCATCGTCAAGGCGGGCGGGGTCGCGTGGGTGTCGCAATCGAACGCCTTGACGAACGCGGTGCTCGGCTGGGCGCATGCGCGCGGGCTCGGTTTCTCGCACGCCGTCGCGCTCGGCAGCGAGGCGGACGTCGACGCGGCCGACGTGCTTGATTACCTGGCGAGCGATGCAGCGACGCGCGCGATCCTGCTCGAGCTCGACACGGTGAAGTCGGCGCGCAAGTTCATGTCGGCCGCGCGCGCGGCGGCGCGCAACAAGCCGGTGCTCGCGCTACGCACCGGGCGCGGCGATTCGGGCGACCTGCTCTATACGGCCGCGTTTCAGCGCGCCGGGATGGTTCGCGTCGAGGCGCTCGACGATCTCCTCGACGAAATCGAAACGCTCGGCGTCGGCCGGGCGGCGGCGAGCGGTGCGGCGACGCTCGTGACGAGCGACAAGGGCGTCGCCAAGCTGGCGGTCGACGCGCTCGCGGCGGCGGGCGAGACGCTCGCGCAATGGCCGCAGGCTGCACTCGACGAGGTCGGCGGCGCGCTGCCCGCCGGAATCGTTGCCGGCAATCCGCTGCTGCTCGGCGACGACGCGCGTCCCGAATATTTCGGCGCGGCATTGAAGGCCCTCGCGCAGCACCCGCAGACGGGCACCGTGTTCGTCGTTCACGCGATGTCGCATAGCGCGCCTGCCGGCGATGTCGCACGCGTGCTGATCGAATCGCGCAAGTTCGCGCGCCGCGGCATGCTCGCGTGCTTTTTCGGCGGCGTCGACGCCGCCACGCGCGATGCATTGCACGAGCACGGCATTCCCGTGCACACGACGCCGCAGCGTCTCGCGCGCGCGCATGCGCGTCTCGTCGACTATCAACTGGGCCGCGAGTTGTTGATGCAGACGCCGGAGGGATCGCCGCCGCAACCTGCGGCGGCGATCTCGGCTGCGCAAGCGGTCGCGCGCACGGCGCTCGCGCAGGGGCGCGACGCGTTCGAAGGCGATGCGGCGCTCGACTGGCTCGCCGGCTTCGGCATCGAGCGCGCATCCGATGCGGACGTCGGCGATGCGATCGTCGACATCACGGTCGAGATGTTCGACGATCAGAACTTCGGTCCGGTATTCCGTTATTCGGTGCCGCCGGCGGATGGCGTTTCGGCGCCGTTCGTAGTCTACGGGCTGCCGCCCTTCAATACCGTGCTGGCGCGAGCGGTCGTCGCGCGGTCGCCGTATGCGCGCCGTGCGCCGCCCGAGCCGCTGCTGAATGCGCTGACCGCGCTTTCGCAAGTCGTGTGCGAGGTGCGCGAAGTCGTGCAGATGTCGCTCGTGTTGCGCGTGCGGCCCGAGCGCGTCGTCGCGGTCGCGCCGCACATCCGGCTCGCGACGGGGCGCAGCCGGCTTGCGATCGTCCCGTATCCCCGCTATCTGGAGCAGAAGATCGACTGGCGCGGCGAGCGCGTCACGGTGCGCCCGATTCGTCCCGAGGACGAGGACGCGCATCGCGAGTTGCTGAGCGCGATGACGCCGGACGATTTGCGGATGCGTTTCTTCGGCGCGATACGCAACTTCGATCATTCGCAGATCGCGCGGATGACGCAGATCGATTACGACCGCGAGATGGCGTTGATCGCGACGGTCGACGACGCCGACGGCCGCGCGCATACGCTCGGCGCTGTACGCGCGGTGACCGATCCGGACAACGAGGCAACGGAATTTGCGATCGCGGTGCGGCCCGATCAGAAGGGCAAGGGACTCGGACGGCTGCTGATGGGACGCATCATCGAATACGCGCGTTCGCGCGGAACGGGCTGGATGATCGGCGAGGCGCTGCGCGAGAACACGGCGATGATCTTGCTTGCGAAAGACAGCGGCTTCACCGTGTCGGCGACGGAAGAGCCGGGGGTGGTCGGTTTCAGGTTGAAGCTGCAGCAGTGATGCGGCCGTATGGCGTGCGTCGTCGCACGCGTGCATCCGGTGGCCGAATCGGGTTGTCGTTGTGGTATGCCGTCGGTGTAGTCGGCGCTTCTCAATCCGATGCGGCGAAGGCGGCCGACGAGCCGGATGTTGCCGAAGCCGTCGAAGCAGCCAACATCGCTGACGGTTGATTACCGCCGACCTCGCCGATGCCCAGCGCCACCAACGCGATTTCTTGGCGGTGAGATTTTACGGGATAGGAAATCGGGAGAGAGGTGAGGTTTTTCGGGAGAGGACTCGGCCGGCACGCATCGCGCGGTGCTTCTCGTCGACCGCATCGACCGCATTGGGCGCATCGACCGCATCGGGCGCGACGCGCCGGCGGCATGCACGAACTCGCATCCGCCGATCCGTCGCGCCCGAATGCGCGAGGAAAAGAATCAAGCAGCGAGCTTCGCCGCCGCCTCGTCCACCTGCGCGCGCGAGATCGCGAGCTCTTCGAGCAGCGCCTCCGCATAGACGGCGCCCGTCTCACGCTCGAGACGCGCGACCGTCAGCGCACAGCGCGCGGCGTCCTTCGGCATCGCGATGAAGCGCTTGATCGATTCGCCTGCCTTGAACGCGTCGAAGAGCGGCAGCCGCACGTCGTCCGGCAGCGTCTTCGTCCATTGATACGGCTTGCCGTTGAACGTCAGCGACGGCGGCAGCGAGCGCTCCTTCTTGCCCGCCGCAATGAGGCCGTACGTGCGCGCGGCTTCGCCGATCTGCTCGGGGGAGAAGAGCTCGTCGGGCGTGATGTCGAATTGCGCGATGTAGTCTTCGATCGCCTGCATCGCGGCCGCGCGGTCGTCGCGCTTCTGCTGCGCGCGCGCGACGATGTCGCGCAGTTCGTCCGCTTCCTCGGGCGTGATCGTGAAGCTTGCCTGCTTCTGCTGAAGTTCGGAGAAACGTTGGAATTCGAGATCGGTCAGAAGTTTGGCCATGACATCCATGAGGCGCCCGCCGTCAGTGACGACAGCAGGCGGTGTTTTGAAGGGGGCGCTATTTTAGCGTAGCGCCGCGCGCGCAGCGGATTCGCGCGCCCGATCAGCATCGGTACGCCGGTTCGTGCGCGAGCCGCGCGTCACGCCGTACGCGCGAGCAGCCGCTCCACTTCGCGCGCGATCGCGAGCAAGCGCCGGTCGTTGCCCGCCGGCCCTTCGAGCATCAGCCCGACGGGCATGCCGGTGTGCTTCGACAGCCCCGCGGGAATCGACACCGACGGCACGCCGCCGAGCGTCGCCGGCCCCGTCTGACGGATCACGCGCGCAAACAGCGCATGCGCGGCGTCGGGCGGAAGGTCGTGGCCGCTGTCGGCGACGCGCGGCGCTTCGCATTGAGCGGTCGGCAGCACGATGCAATCGACGCCCGTCCGGTGGAACGCCTGGTCGTACCAGCGCACGATGTCCTGCAGCACGCCGAGCGCCGCCGCGTACGCATCGCTCGACGGCGGCGCGTCGATCAGCATCCGGAAGATGTGACGCACGTCGTCGCTGCCGAGCCGTGCAACGAACTCCGCGAACGGCAGGCCGAGCTGCTCGGCGCTGAAGCGCCGCCAGTACGCGAGCGCCTCGAACCCGGCGATCGCGAAGCCGCACGCGTCGTCCGTTTCATACAGCGCGCGGGCCGCGAGCGGGATCAGGCGCGCGCCCGCGCCCGTCAGCGCGGCGAGCGCGCGCTCGGTCAGTTCGGCGACGGCCGGATCGAGTCCGTCGAAGTACGGCGCATCCGGCACGCCGATTTTCAATCCCGCAAGCGCGAGCGGCGCGGGTTCGGTCGCGTCGCGTGTCAGTACGGCGTCGAGCAGCAGCAGATCGTCGATGCCGTGCGCGATCGTGCCGACCGTATCGCGTGTCGGCGACAGCGCGAGCACGCCTTCCGTCGAATAGCGGCGCGGCGTCGGTCGCAGCCCGGCGACGCCGCAGAACGCCGCCGGAATCCGTACCGAGCCGCCCGTATCTGTGCCGAGACCGAACGGAATGCCCGCCGCGACCGCGGACGCCGTGCCGCCGCTCGAGCCGCCCGCGATGCGCGCCGGGTCGTGCGGGTTGCGGACCGCGCCGAAATGGCCGTTCGCGCTCGTGATGCCGAACGCGAGCTCGTGCATGTTCGCCTTGCCGAGCGGCACGGCGCCCGCGTCGAGCAACTGCTGGACGGTCGTGGCGTTGCGCGTTGCGTTGAAGCCGAGCAGTGCGGGGCTCGCGGCGTGCGTCGGCATGTCGGCGGTGAACAGGTTGTCCTTGATGACGAACGGCACGCCCGCGAGCGGCAGCTTGCGGCCGCCCGCGATCTGCGCGTCGACGTGCGCGGCGGCTCGCCGCGCGATCTCCGGTGCGACGTGCGTCATCGCATCGAGCGGCTCGATGAGCGCGAGGCGCGCGAGCGCCGCCTCGACATGCCGGACCGCGCGCGTCCGCCCGCTGTTCACGGCATCCGCGATGTCCCGAACGCCGGCGGGCTGAGCGAAGGTTTCGCGATGTGACGTCATTGGCCTGTCTCCATGTGATGTGCGCCGCCGGACGCGGCGCTCGTTATCGGCATGATCGGAACGACGAGGCCTCGATGATTTCACATTTTCGTCAGATCGATGTCAGGCGGACGTCTCCTTGAACATCGACAGATGCTGCGCGGTGTCGCGCAACTGCGCGGCGACTTCGTCGATCGGCGGCGCGACGTACGCGTCGATCCGGCGCATGTACGGGCACGTGAGCGCGGCGATCGCATGGCCGGACGGCCCGAGAACCGGATAGGCGATGTCCGTGACGCCGAACGCCTGATGGCTCTCCTGCTTGAGCCAGCCCGTCGCGCGGATCTCGCGCAACTGCGCGTCGAACTCGTGCATGTCGAGCGCGCTCTCGCCTTCGACCTTCGTATGCTCGGCGAGCATCTGCGCGCGCTGCTCGGGCGTCTGGAACGCGAGCATCACGGGGCCCGACGCGGTGTCGACGAGCCCGACGCGCGAGCCGAGCCGCACCGAGATCCCCCATGCGCCGGGTCCGTCGACCTGCGCGATCACGAGCAGGTTGCCGCGATCGAAGACGGACAGGTGGCACGACTGCTCGGCCGCCTCGGCGAAGCGCTGCATCGGCGGCAGCGCCTCGGCGATCAGCCGCTTGAGCGGCGGATGGCGATGCGCGAGCGCGTAGAGCTTCAGGCTGAGCGTGTAGCGGTCGCCGGACGGCGAGCGGATCACGTAGCGGCGCGCGACGAGCCGTTCGAGCATCCGGTAGATTTCGCTCGCGTTGCGGCCGAGCTCCTTCGTGATTTCGGTGCGCGTCAAGCCTTCCTTCTGCTCGGCGAGCAGCTCGAGAATGTCGAGCCCCTTGTCGAGCGCGGGCGCGCGATAGCGCTCGATCTCTTCGCAATCCTGCGGCTCGTCGACGACGTCGACCGGCCGGTCTTTCGTGAGTTTCATCGGTGGGTTGATCTTGTGGGACGCGATGCATCGATTGCCGGTGCCGCGCATGCTTCGCGGCCGCGCGGACGGTGTCGATGGACCGTTGATTCGTAAGTCAATTAAGCAACTGCTCCGACAACAATGATAATCAACGAATACGAAACCAATGCTAATTTTGTATGTATTTGTTGAATAAAAAACGCTGACGGAGCATCGATGCGGTCAAAGTATGCGGTCGGAGCGGCGCGCCGGCCGCCCGCCGGCAATCGGCGCGGAATGTGGAGTCGAAGCGGAGCCGACTCGGACGCGCGCGCGTCGCGCCTGTGGGCCGCGGGCCGCGGGCAGCAGGGACAGCGGGCGCGCGCGGCAGGCACGGGCGGCAGGCACGGGCGGCAGGCACGGGCGGCAGGCACGGGCGGCAGGCACGGGCGGCGAGCCGCCCGTGGCCGCGAACGCCGTCGGCCGGCCGCCGCCGAGCATGCGCGTCGCCAGCGTCTGCTCCAATAGTCGTTATCCGCGATGCAGCGTTTCTTCTCGCGCCGCGGGTGGTACAAATTCCGCAACGAGCCCACGCGCGACGCCGCCGCATCGCCTGGATTAAGCTCGCTGGGTTTTCGTCCGTCCTGAATTGAAGAGGTCGCTTGCCATGAAACTGCTCCGATACGGCCCGGTGGGCCAGGAAAAGCCCGGTCTGCTCGACGCCGACGGCCGCATCCGCGATCTGTCGTCGCTGATCGACGACGTCGCGGGCGACGCGCTGTCCGACGCGAGTCTCGCGCGGCTCGCGGGCGTCGATCCCGCGTCGCTGCCGCTCGTCGCGGGCGAGTCGCGGATCGGCGCGTGCGTCGGCCGGATCGGCAAGTTCGTCTGCATCGGCCTGAACTACGCGGACCACGCGGCGGAAGCGGGCCTCGCGGTGCCGACCGAGCCCGTCGTGTTCGGCAAGTGGACGAGCGCCGTGAGCGGCCCGCACGACGGTATCGAGATTCCGCGCGGCTCGGTGAAGACCGATTGGGAAGTCGAGCTCGGCGTCGTGATCGGCCGCGCGTGCAAGAACGTCGACGAAGCTAACGCGCTGTCGCACGTCGCCGGCTATTGCGTCGTCAACGACGTGTCCGAGCGCGAATGGCAGATCGAGCGCGGCGGCCAGTGGGACAAGGGCAAGGGCTTCGACACGTTCGGGCCGATCGGTCCGTGGCTCGTCACGCGCGACGAAGTCGCCGATCCGCAGGCGCTCGATCTGTGGCTCGAAGTGGACGGCCGGCGCTATCAGAACGGCAACACGCGCACGATGGTGTTCACGGTCGCGCAGTTGATCGCGTATCTGTCGCGCTGCATGAGCCTGCAGCCCGGCGACGTGATCTCGACCGGCACGCCGCCCGGCGTCGGAATGGGTGTGAAGCCGTCGCCCGTCTATCTGAAGCCGGGGCAGACGGTGCGCTGCGGGGTCGCGGGCCTGGGCGAGCAGCGGCAGACGACGCGCGCGTCGGCGTGACGCGGCCGCGCGCAAGCTTCATGCGTGGTGCGGCGGGCGCATGGCGGCGTGTGCGCCCGATTGTTCGCCTGTCGTTTGCCTGTGGCTTGCCTATGGTTCGCCTATGAACGTCAACGCCGAAACCCCGCGGACGTCGCGATCGAGGCCGGCGGGCGGTGCGCCGGCGCGTTCGGCGTCGCTGCCGGTCGTTGTCGCGGGCAGCGCTCGCCGTCGAGGCGAGCCGCCGCGGATTCATGCAGGCGTGCCCGGACAATCGATGCGGTCGACACGGCGGCGCGGCGATGTGTTGCGGGCGACGTTGGGCGGTTGATGGCAGCGGGCTGAATCGACGGGTTGAATCGACGAACGCCTCGCCGCTCTTCGCGCGATTCGGGCCTCCGCTCGCATGCGGCAGCGCGAATCGACATGTCGTGATCGCGCTTCGCATCTCATTTTGCCGCTCGCCGCTCGCCGCATCGCGAATCCCGAATCCCGAATCCCGAATCCCGAATCCCGAATCCCGAATCCCGAATCCCGAATCGAAGTCCGGACGCACTGCGTCGTGCGCCGGCTTTCCTCAAAAAGGCTTGACCACGACGAGCACGATCACCACGGCGGCCGCCGCGACGATGCCCGAACCGATTCCCGCATGCCGCCACACGGACGCGACGTTCGCGTCGTCGCGCGCCATGCGCCGCAGACTGCCCGCGAGGATGCCGTGCAACGCGGAGAGCGCCGTGACGAGCACGAGCTTGACCGTGAGCCACGCGTCGCCGAACCAGTGGCCGAGCAGCGCAATCGTGACGCCGCTCGCCCAGACGAGCGCGAGCGCGGGCAGCGTCGCGCGTCGGTCCCATTGCAGAACGGCGCGCTGGACGACGAGATTCGGGATGCGGATGCCGATCGACAACACCAGCAATCCGCCGACGAATACGGTGATCGACGCGACGTGCGCCGCCTTCAGCAGCAGATAGATCATTGCGCGCTCCGCTTGCGTGCGATCCATCCCGAATTGGCAAAGCCGGCGAACGGCACCAGCGCCGTCGCGACGAGGCGCCAGGCTTGCGCGGCGCGCCAGAGCCCGCTCGACGTCGTGGCGACGACCGCCCACAGATACAGCACGAACACGACGCCGTGCAGCGGCCCCATGATCGACACCGCAACCGGATAGCCGACCAGATGCTTGAGCGGCACCGCGATGCAGACGAGCGCGACGAGCGTCGTCGCCTCGAGAACCGAAAGAATCTGTAATGCGCGCAGCGATTTGTCGTCGTCCATCGTCATGTCGATCTCCATCGAAGAGCGCGTATTGTCGCGAGTGGAGGCGATCGGAACCACTGGCTAGAATGCCATCTTTCAACGGATTTCGGCCAGCGAGGGAATCGTCATGCATAGCGTCTGCGTGCTTGTGCTGAACGGCGTCGTGCCGTTCGATCTCGGCGTCGCGTGCGATACCTTCGCGCGCGTGCGCGTGCCGAACGTCGACGCGCCGTATCGCGTGCGGGTGTGCGGCGAGCGGCGGCGCGCCCGCGGCGATCTGTTCGACGTACGGACCGCGTTCGGTCTCGACGGGCTGCGGGAAGCCGATACGATCGTCGTGCCCGGCGTCGCCGATCCGCTCGCGCCGGTTTCGCCGCGCGTCGTCGCGGCGCTGCGCGACGTCGCCGCACGCGGCTGCCGGATCGCGTCGATTTGCAGCGGCGCGTTCGTGCTCGCGGAAGCGGGGCTGCTCGACGGCCTGCGCGCGACCACGCACTGGCTGGGCGCGGCCGAGCTCGCGCGTCGCTATCCGAGCGTGTCGGTCGATGCGAACGTGCTGTTCGTCGACAACGGGCAAGTG
Organism: Burkholderia oklahomensis C6786; assembly: GCF_000959365.1. NCBI lineage: Bacteria > Pseudomonadati > Pseudomonadota > Betaproteobacteria > Burkholderiales > Burkholderiaceae > Burkholderia > Burkholderia oklahomensis. The sequence goes on along the minus strand of NZ_CP009556.1, from coordinate 255,228 downwards.
CTGACGTCGGCCGGCGCGTCCGCCGGGCTCGATCTGTGTCTGCACATGATTCGGTGCGACTATGGCGCGGCGGTGGCGGCCGACGCCGCGCGGCTCGCGGTGACGCCGCTCGTGCGAGACGGCGGGCAGGCGCAGTTCATCGCGGGCGAGCCGCCGCGGCGCACATCGACGCTGCACGCATTGATGGAATGGTTGCAATGCAATTTGCGCGAGCCGTTGACGCTCGACGCGATCGCGCGGCAGGGCGCGATGAGCGTTCGCACGCTGACGCGCCGCTTCCAGGAGCAGGCCGGCACGTCGCCGTTGCAGTGGCTTCAGACCGCGCGCGTGAGGCGTGCGCAGCAATTGCTGGAGACGACGGCGCTGTCCGTCGAGCAGATCGCGACCGAGGCGGGGTTCGGCTCGGCGACCGCATTTCGCGAGCGTTTCGTGCGGATCGTCGGCACGACGCCGAAGCGGTATCGGCAGGCGTTCAGGGCGCAGGCCGCCTGACGGCGGCTCGAAAGCGGGACTTCAAGGCGAGACCCAAAGGCGAGACCCAAAGGCGAGACCCAAAGGCGAGACCCAAAGGCAGGCCTCCCCGGCGTCGGCTTCGAGTGCGGAAACGGCCTCGCGCCGGCGGTTCGCGGCGTGAGGGCCTCGTGCCTCGCTTCACATGATGCGGGACGCACGACGCGTGTTCGGCGATGCGGTGCACGCGAACACGGCGCGAAGCGCGCCCCGCGATGTGAGGCGGCGGCCTCGCGGCACCGCACCGCACCGCGATCGAACGCGCGAACGTCCGATCGCGACGCCGTTCAGACCTTCGCCAGCGCCTGATCGAGATCGGCGAGCAGATCGTCGATGTGCTCGATGCCGATCGACAGCCGCACCGTCTCTTCCTTCACGCCCGCCTTCGCGAGCTCTTCCGGCGATAGCTGGCGGTGCGTCGTCGACGCGGGATGCGTCGCGAGCGATTTCGCGTCGCCGATGTTGACGAGCCGCGTGAAGAGCTTCAGCGCATCCTGGAACGCGGCGCCGCCCGCGCGCCCGCCGTTCACGCCGAACGTGAGGATGCCCGGCGCGCGGCCCGACAGATAGCGGTCGACGAGCGCGTGATCCGGATGATTCGGCAGTCCGGAGTAATCGACCCATTCGACCTTCTCGTGCCCCGCGAGATGCTGCGCGATCTTCAGCGCGTTCTCGCTGATGCGGTCGATGCGCAGCGCGAGCGTCTCGATCCCTTGCAGGATCTGGAACGCGTTGAACGGCGAGATCGCCGCGCCGGTGTTGCGCAGCGGGACGACGCGCGCGCGGCCGATATACGCGGCGTCGCCGAACGCTTCGGTATAGACGACGCCGTGATAGCTGACGTCCGGCTCGTTCAGCCGCTTGAAGCGGTCGGCGTGCTTCGCCCACGGGAACTTGCCCGAATCGACGATCGCGCCGCCGAGGCTCGTGCCGTGTCCGCCGAGATATTTCGTCAGCGAATGGACGACGATGTCCGCGCCGTGCTCGAACGGACGCAGCAGATACGGCGTCGGCACCGTGTTGTCGACGATGAGCGGCAGGCCGTGGCGATGCGCGACGTCGGCGAGCGCGGCGATGTCGGTGATGTTGCCGAGCGGATTGCCGACCGACTCCGCGAAGATCGCTTTCGTGCGCGAATCGATCAGCGCTTCGAATGCCGCCGGGTTGCGCGGATCGGCGAAGCGCGTCGTGATCCCGTACTGCGGCAGCGTATGCGCGAAGAGGTTGTAGGTGCCGCCGTACAGCGTGCTCGACGAGACGATGTTGTCGCCCGCCTCGGCGATCGTCAGGATCGAATAGGTGACGGCCGCCTGGCCCGATGCGAGCGCCAGCGCGCCGACGCCGCCTTCGAGCGCCGCGACGCGCTGTTCGAGCACGTCGTTGGTCGGATTCATGATCCGCGAATAGATGTTGCCCTGGACCTTCAGGTCGAACAGGTCGGCGCCGTGCTGCGTGTCGTCGAACGCGAACGCGACCGTCTGATAGATCGGCACCGCGGCGGCGCGCGTCGTCGGATCGGGGCGATAGCCGCCGTGCACGGCGATGGTTTCGAGGCGCCAGTCGGCGGATGCGGATTCGGTCATGGTGGGTCTCCGATCGGTGTGCTTTTGTGAAGGTGTCGGCCGATTATAGGAGCCGCGGTCGCGCGCTTTTAGCTTGTTTGGTGACAAGCTTATTCACGGACAAGACAAATGCCGGGGCGCTGCGCGGAGGCGTGCGGTCGATGGACGACCGGCCTGACGCGAATGCGTCGTGCGCGCGCTTTTGTCGCTCGTTTGCCTGCTCTTGCGCGAGCGTCAGCCGTCGGCGTCCGCCATGAAATTCAATTCGACGCCGTTTCCCGCCGGATCGTCGAAGAACAACTGATGCTGACGCGTCAGCGGCACGTCGGCGCTCGTGTACCGGATGTCGAATTGCTGCAGACGGACGATCGTTCCCGGCAGATCGCTGCAGGAGAACGCGACGTGGTCGAACGTGTTCGTTACATGCGGCGCACGCGATTCGCCGGGCCCGGCTTCCGACAGATGCAGCACCGCTCGCGCGCCGGCATACAGCCAATAGCCGTGGCTCCGGAACGGCGGGCGATCGCCGAGCCGCAATCCGACCACGTTCACGTAGAAATCGCGGAGCGTGTCGAGGAGCGGACGAGGCGCACGGAGGTTGTAGTGATCGAGGCCGATGACGGGCATGGCGGGCGGACAATTGAAGGTTGGACCCGGAGCGGTCATTCTAGCGCGTGTCGAAGGCGATGCGATGGGGCGCGTCGAATGGCCGGCGCGGTGTTTCGACGGTTGATTCGCCGCATGCAACAGAGACGAGGCTAATTGCTCGGGACGTGCGAGCAGGTCCGCGGATTCGCCCGGCGATGGGCGTCCGTCCATCGCCCGCCGCGATGTTCGGATCGTTCGCCGCGGAGGCCGTGTGATGCGCCGGTTGCGGAACGATGTCGAGCTTCGTCGAGGGGCGCAGGCGCATCATTGCGACGCGCGATTCGTCCCGAGGGCCGCGGCGGATGGCCGCATCGCCCGCATCCGGGCGGGCGATTGTCCGAACAGCTTCGACGGCGGACGTTGCTTGCTCCCGAATGCCGGCGTCGCGATGCCGATGCGTGCGAAGCCGCTCGCGCAAGTCTCCGGCGCTGCGCGACTGCCGCGCTTGCCGGCCGCGTCATCGACTGGTTCCGACCAATCGCACGGTGCGGTATCGTGTCGTGCAGCGCGGTTTCATGGATGCTTCCGCCACGCCACGCGGCACCACGGCTTCCGCGCCTAGCCGCCCGCCTGCCCCTGCAAATGACGCGCGACCGAAGCGAGCTTTTCGCAAGTCTCCGTCCATTCGCGATCGGGCGTCGACAGCGGAACGAGCCCCGCACCGGCCTGCAGCCAGCAGCGTTCGCCGTCTCGATACACGGAGCGCAGCACGAGCGCGGCATCCATCGCGCCTTCGCTGTCGACGACGAATACGCAGCCGCTGTACAAGCCGCGCAAGCGCTGCTCGTGGCGTCGAATGCTGTCGAGCGCCTCGCGCTTAGGAATGCCCGAAGCGGTGACGGCGGGGAACAGCTTTTCGAATGCATGCCATGCGTGGCGGCCCGCCGCGAGTCGCCCGCGCACGCGCGACGCGAGATGCTGGACGGTGCCGCGCCGATAGACGCTCATGAATTCGCTGACGCCGAGCGTATCGGCGTCGCAGACCGACGACATTTCGTCCATCGCCAATTGCACCGACACCGCGTGTTCGGCGATTTCCTTCGCATCCCGCAGCAGTTCGCGCCGCAAACGCGCGTCTTCGGCGTCGTCGCCCGTCAATGCGCGCGTGCCGGCGAGCGGTTGCGTGCTGACGAAGCCGTCGGCGCTCACTTCGACCACGGTTTCGGGGCTGAAACCATATGCTTCGAAGTCGCCGTCGCGGAGCAGGAACGAGCGGGCCGGCGTGTTCGTCCGCCGGCCCGCGACGTAGCTCGACACCGTGTCGAGTGACGCCGGAACCTCGACCGCGCGCGACAGGATCACTTTCTGATACGCGTCGGCCTGCATTTCGCGCACCGCGGACGCGACCTGTTCCTTGTACGCGCGCGCGTCGCGGTCGCCGTCGATCGTTTCGAGACGCGCGCCGGGCTCGGCCTGCTGCGCGGCGTCTTGCGCGTCGACCAACTCGGCTAGCATCGCGAGCGCGCCGGGCTCCAGGCTGCGGATCAGCGCGCGGCCGCTCGACACGCGAATCTCGCTTTGCGGAATCGCGAGCCGCAGCAGCGGTTCGTCGCCGCGCGCGCCGTCGATGCCGTATGTCAGATGAGAAAACTCGAAATGGGCACGCCCGTATGCGCGCCACGCGTCGATCTGCACGTCCGCGAGCGCGTGTGCGATCCCGTCGCACGGCCGCGCGTCGCGCCAGCTTGCGCCGTCGCTGCGGCGCACCGTTCCGTCCGGCTCGACGATCACGCTCAGCGCCGAATCGATGCCGATGCTCCATTCGCTGCCGCGCTCGTAGAGCATGCAGTGCCGGCTCGGCAATGCGCGCATGATGCGCGATGCCAGATCCAGCGGGTCGCTTCGCACGCTCAGATGGCGTTCGACGTAGCGTCGCGCCGGGGCGGCATCGCGCGCCTTGGCGATCGCGATCAATCGTTGCTTGTCGATCTTGCCGACCGACGTCAACGGCCAATGCGCGGCGATTTCGATCTGATCCGGCAGCTTGAATTCGCTGAGCCCGCGTGCGCGCAGCGCCTGCTTGAGCGCCGCCGCATCGAGCGTGTCGCGTTGCGGACGCACGAATGCGCAGATGCGCTCGCCGAGCAGCGCGTCGGGAACCGCGACGACGGCCGAGTCCTGCACATCCGGCAACGCGTCGATCAGCAGCTCGATTTCCGCGGAGGAGATCTTTTCGCCGCTGCGATTGATCTGCTCTTTGATGCGCCCTTCGACGATCAGATTGCCGGCCGCGTCGCGGCGCACGAGATCGCCCGTGCGGTAGTAGCCGTCGTCCGTGAAGCTGCGCGCATTATGCTCCGGCGCGCGGTAGTAGCCGCGGATCGTATACGGCCCGCGAGTCAGCAGCTCGCCGACATCGCCGGCGGCGACGTCGCGGCCGTGCGCGTCGACGATGCGCACTTCGTCGCGCGGCGACAGCGGCCGCCCCTGCGTATGCGCGATCGTGTCGGGCGGATCGTCGAGCCGCGTGTAGCACAGCAGTCCTTCAGCCATCCCGAATACCTGTTGCAGACGGCAGCCGAGCACGTCGGGCAGGCGGCGCGCGAGCGCCGGGTCCAGCCGCGCGCCGCCGACCTGGACGAGCCGCAGGCTCGACAGGTCGCTGCGTTCCCATTCGCGCGCTTGCGCCCAGAGCTGTGCGAGCGGCGGCACGAGCGCGACGTGAGTGATCCGCTCGCGCGCGATCAGCGGCATCGCTTCGTCGCAGCTCGCCGTGTCGGACAGCACGACCGTGCCGCCGCTCGCGAGCGTGCCGAGTATGCCGGGGCATGCGAGCGTGAAGTTGTGCGCGGCCGGCAGCACCGCCAGATAGACGCTCGTATCGTCGAGCCCGCAGAGCGCGGCCGACGCGCTGAAGTTGTATGCGTAGTCGGCGTGCGTGCGCGGAATCAGCTTCGGCGTGCCGGTCGTGCCGCCCGACAGGAGCAGCAGCGCGACGTCATTCGGCGCCGGCGGCGTCAGTGCGCGCGGCGGCGCGTCGAGCGACGCGAGCGGCACGACGCGCTCGTCGGCATCGTCATCGTCGCGCCGGCCGGGCTCGCCGTCGATGACGATCCGGCGCAGCGACGGATGCGCGTCGAGCATGTCGACGGCGAGCGACCGGGCGTCGAGGCCGTCCATCCCGTCCGCGATGAAATAAGCGGTGGGCTCCGCGATGCGGCAGAGCGCGTCGATGTCGCGCGAGCGTTGGGTCGGCATCGCGAGTACGGGCACCACGCCGAGACGGAATAGCGCGAAGCAGACGGTGACGAACGCGATGCCGTTCGGCAACTGCACCATCGCACGGTCGCCGGGACGCAGGCCCAGCTCGTGCAGTGCGGCCGCGAGCCGATCGACCCGGCGATCGAGCGCGACGAACGGCACGCGTTCGCCGCCGGCGACGAGCGCGGTGCGCGTCGCATGGTCGGCCGCCCAGCGGCGCAAATGTTCGCCGAGCGGCAGCGCGTCGGACGAGATGTCGGGTTCGGTGGCCACGGCGTCGGCCGTTTCGTTCGGATTCGGATGAAGAAGAGTTTCCATGAGCATCTCTGAGGGTCATACACACGCGGAGGTCGACTCGAGCCGGCGCAGGAGCTGTTGCAGAAAGGCGCGCGGTCTGCGGGTCACGTAGAAGTGGTCGCCGGGCATCGCGATCGGTTCGTCCGCGCGACGCAGCCAGTCGCGCCACGCGGCGACTTCTTCCCGCGACGCTTCGATGTCGCGGCTGCCGTGGACGAGCAGCGTCGGCGTGTCGATGCGGCGCCGGTCGGCGCGCGGCATGCGGCGATAGGCTTCGGTGATCCGGAAGTCGGCGCGCAGCATCGGCAGGAAGATCGCGAGCAGCGACGGATCGGACAGCAGGGTGGCGTCGCTGCCGCCGATCTCGACGAGCTGATCGACGAACGCGCGGTCGTCGAGATGGCTGAGGAGGCGACGTCCTTTCAGGTGCGGCGCGTGGCAGCCGGACAGCACGAGCGCGAACGGCGGCGCGCCGCGCCGCTCGAGACGCTCGCAGGTCTCGAACGCCACTTGCGCGCCCATGCTGTGCCCGGCGAGGATCAGCTTGCCGGGCGACGCCTTCGCATCGGCCAGTTCGTCGGCGAGCTGATCGGCGAGCCGGCCGATGTCGTCCGCGCCCGGCTCGCGCATCCGGTGGTCGCGGCCCGGATAGATCGCGAGCGAGACGTCGATGCCGAAGTCGTCGACGTTGCGCCAATCGCGGAATGCGCTGCTGCTGCCGCCCGCGAACGGGCACATGACGAGCCGCCACGCGGCCGGCTCCGGCGACATGATCCACGGACGCAGCATCCGCCGCTCGTTCATGCCGCCACCTGTTCGTCGGGCGCGGCGTCGACGAGCGTGCGCGGGTCGATCGCCGGCGGCGGCGCGACGCGGCGCTCGCGCGCGGGGCCCGCGCATTGCAGTGTCTTTTGCCAGACGCGGGCGAGCGCGAGCTGATAGGCGGGATCGAACGCGGTGGGCGCCGCCGCGCCGTCGAGATGCCGGCGCAGCGCGTGCAGCACGTGCGCGACGCCCGCGGGGCCGTCGACTTCGAGCGCGTCGCGCCAGCTTGCCGGCGCGGGATGCAGCGGCAGGGCGGGCGGCCGATCGAGATGCGCGCTTTCGGCGCCCGTCGTCCGGTACGCGCTGCGATTGCCGTCGCGATGCCGCGGGTCGTATAGCGCGGCGGTCCAGACGACCGGGCCGTAGCTCGCGTCGAGCGACAGATAGCCGGAAGGCCAGCCGAGCGTGAGCTGATGCATCGCGAGGCTGTGCAGATCGGGATCGTCGGGATCGAGATAGGTCTGCAGACGCAGCGTCGCGCGGCAGCCGGGCAGACCGACTCGCAGCGCGTGGAACGCGGGATCGTCGTCGCCCGCGGCGTCGACCGTCGCGTCGACGGCGCCGCTCGCCTGCAGCAGCATATCGAGCGACGAGTAGAGCAACTGTCGGCTCGTCGCGAGATGCGCGAAGTGCGCGTGATCGCCGCCGAGCGCGCGCCGCACGCGCCGAGCGCGATCGATCCAGCAGCGGCCGGCCGGCGTGTGCGCATAGAAGCTGTTGACCCAATAGGCGCGCTCGCGTTGCGTGGCGAGCTGCTGCAGGCGGGCGACGTCGTCCGGATGCAGCGGATGCTCCTGCACGACGTGCGCGCCGCGTTCGAGGAATGCCTGCGCGAGCGACGTGCCGGCGCCGCCGACGACCGTCGAGCGGACGACCACGCATGCGATGTCGATGTCGCCGGGCACGTCGTCGATCGACGTGTAGAGCGGAATGCCGAACGCGTGAGCCAGTTGCCGCGCGCGCGGGCTGCCGTTCGCGAGGAGTCCCGCGAGCTCGAGCCCCGGCTGCGGCGCGAGGAACGCATTCAGATAGATTTCGCCGAATTTTGCGCCGGCGACGAGTACGCGCCTGTTGCGCGTGTTGAGAGGTTTCATGCGACTTTCTCCTGCGGGCGGCGATGGTTGTCGCGCCACTGCCGGAACAGGGCGGCGACGTTCTGTGCTCGTGCGTCGTCCATCACGAGCGTCCAATGGTCTGCGTCGAGCGTGTGGCGTTCCGCGTGCGCGTCCCAGCCCTGCCAGTCGAGTTCGGCCGGTTGCCAGCGGGACGGGCGGTGCGCGGCGGCGATCCACAGGCAGCGGATCGGCAGCGGGGCGGGCGCGTGGTGGCGCGCGAGCAGGCCGAGCAGGTCGCCGATGCGCGTCAGCCAGCGCTGCGCATCGGCGGCGCTCGTGCGCTCCGGCAGCAGCCCGGCCGTTTGCGCGGCGCGGGCGAAGCACGCGGTCTGCTCGTCGGCGTCGAGCTGTTCGAGGTCGTCGGGCAGCGGCACGACGGCGCGTCCTTGTGCAAGCAGACGCAGCAGCGACGCGCGATCGGCATGATCGAAATCGACGCGGCAGACGGGATCGAGCAGTGCGAGTTCGACCGTCTCGCCGCGCTCGTGCAGCAAGCGCGCGGCCTCGGCGGCGACGGATGCGCCATAGGACCACCCGATCAACGTATACGGCCCATGCGGCTGCAACGTGCGGATGGCTTGCACGTAGCGATCGGCGAGCGCGCCGAGATCGTCGGGCAGCGTCGCGTCCGTCACGCGCAAGCCGTGAACGCGGCAGTCCAGATGCCGCGCGAGCGGCACGTATGCGGCGAGCTCGCCGTCGGACGCGTGGAACATGAACACACGCGCCGGATCGCACCCTTCGGCGAGCGCCACCAGGCAGTCGCCCGCATCGGCTGCCGCTTCGGACGCGGGCGGCGCGTTCAGCGTCGCGCAGAACGCGCCGAGCGTCGGTTCGGCGAAGAGCGCCTGCAGACTCGCGCCGCGCATGCCGTCGCGATTGAGCTGCGCGATCATTCGCGTCGCGATCAGACTGTCGCCGCCGCATTGGAAGAAATCGCTGTCGCGATGAACCGGGCACTTCAGCAGCGCCTGCCACACCGCGCCGATGCGGCCTTCGAGCGCGGCTTGTGCTTCCGGATCGCGCGGCGGCGCAACGGGCGCGACAGGCCCAATCGACGAGTGCGACGCGCGAGCCGCGCGGCTCGACGCGCCTTCGTTCGATTCGTCGCGCTGCGCCACGTGGCGGTCCGCATGTCGATCGATGCGCTCGCATTGCCGGATGCGCACCGGCGGCAGCGCATCGCCGTAGCGTGCGTGCAGGCCGCGTTCGAGCACCCCGAGATCGAGCCGGCCGACGTGCGCCGCGCGTGCGAGCACCAGGTGTTGACGCAGCGGGCTGCACTTCTGCTCCGGCCACGCGAGTTCGACCGCGAAGCCCGCCTGCCCGAGCGCGTCGCGCCACGTCGGCAGATCGAGCATCGGCTTGTCGTCGGCCGTGCGGAAATCGTCGTAGCCGTTCAGGCCTTCGATGAAGCCGATGCTCGCCATCTGCAGCGCGCTGTCGCGCTCGGTCGCCTCGATCATCAACAGGCGGCCGCCCGGTCTCAGCAATTGCCCGAGGCGGCGCAGCGATCGCACGACGTCGCTCGCGTCGTGCAGTACGTTGACCGCGACGACGACGTCGTAGCCTGCTTCCGGATGCGTATCGAAATCGACGGGCGCGTTGATGTCGAAGCGCGCGTAGTCGAGCTTCGCGTGGCCGGCAAAGCGTTCGCGGGCGGCGTCGAGGAACAGCGTCGACACATCGGTGAAGCGGTAGCTGTGCAGCCGACCGTCGAGCGCCGGCACGAGGTGGCGCGTCGTCGCGGCGGTGCCGGCGCCGACTTCGAGCACACGCAGCCCGCCCGAACGCTCGCCGAGCGCGCGCGCGATCTGCGCGGCGCTGCGATTCAGGCAGTCGATCGCCGGATTGTCGCTGTACAGCGCGCGGGTGACCGCATCGTCGTCGTCGAACAGCAGCGCGAGCGGCGCTTGCGTGCCGTCGAACAGCGCATCGTGACGCGCGATGCACGTGTCCAGATAGGCACCGAGCGTGCGGCTCCAGCCGGCTTGCGGTAGCGCCTCGGCCGGATCGGGAACCGTATCGAGCGCACGTTCGCCGACGAACGCGTCGCCTTCGCGGCGTAGCCAGCCGCGCTCGGCCAGCGCGAGCAGCCATTGCCGCGCGAGCCGGCGATACTGCGGCCGCGCGCGCAGGCGCGACTGCACTTCGTCGAGATCGTGGCGTTGCCCGGCCTGCGCGAACAGGCCGTGGCGATGCAGCGTCCGGGCGATGCCGCGCAGCGCGCGTGCTTCGAGCCAGTGCCATGTCGCATCGATTTCCGTGAGCTGCGACGCGTCGAGCATCGGCAGCGGAGACGTCAGGGTCAGCGGCGCGTCGATCTCGGGCGGCGGCGCGACCCGCGCCCCGGCAGCCGACACGACGATGTCGAGCGCGCGACCGTCTTCGGCGAGCGTCGCGTCGGCATCGGATACGCCGTCCTGCGCGCGCAGCAGGTCTTCGATGTCGCGCAGATCCATGCACGCATCGTCGGCACGCAGCGGCCAGCGACGACGCGCGAAATCCGCCCATGCGCCGTCGTCGCGCAGCTTCGCGAGCCCGGGCTGCATCATCCGTTCCGGTTGCGCGGCGATTCCGCGCAGCAGGCATCGATAATCGTCGAACATCGCCTGCGCGGCGCCGTGTGCGAGCACGTCGTCCATGCAGTACCAACTGAACACGAGATCGCCGTCGACTTCCATCACCTGATGATCGAGCCAGACCTGCGGCGTCTGAGTGAACACGTGGACCGGCTCGCCGAACAGGCTCGTCATCGCCTGATCGATGCTCAGGCCGTCGAGCGACATCCCCAGCATGCTCGTGAACACGACCGGCATCAGCGGCCGGCGAGGATCGTGCGCGCGGCCGCGCGACAGCTCGCGCATCAGCTCGACGCCGTTGACCTGGCTGTGCGCGAGGCGCTGCCAGAGCCGTTCCTGCGTGCGCTCGATCGTGTCGCGCAGCGTCGGTGCGCCGTTCAGCGCGAAGTCGATCAGCAGCACCGACGTGAAATCGCCGATCAGTTGCGAGACCTGCGGATGATCGGGACGCCGATTGAAGAACGTCAGGTTCAGCGTGAAATCCGGATGCCGGCTCCAGCGTTCGAGCGTGTGGGCGAAGAGCGCGAGCAGCGCGGCCGACGGCGTCGCGCCCCAGCGCTGCCATTCGCGTTTGAGCTTGTCCCAGTCCGCGCGTTCGAGGCGCGCCTGATATGTGGTGAAGCGGGGCCGCGCGCGGCCGGCGCGTTCGGGGTCGAGCGGCAGCAAGGGCGCGGGCGGTAACTGGGGGAGCGTGCGTTGCCAGTAGCGCCACGATGCCTGCCAGTCGGGCGCGTCGCGGCGCGCCTGATCGGCGAGCACGTAGTCGCGGAACGTGATCTGCAGCGGTTCGAGCGCCGCGCCGCGATAGGCGCGCGCGAGGTCGTCCATCATCACCTTGAAGCTCTGCACGTCGAACAGCAGCAGGTCGAGGTTCATGTGGAGCCGGTAGCGCGCATCGTCGAGATCGGTCACGACGAGCTCGAACAGCGGCCAGCGGTCGGCGGGAAGCACACGGTACGACAGTTCGTCGCGGGTGTGTTCGAGCGCGCGCGCCTGTTCGTCGGCGGCGAGGCGCTTCAGATCGTGCCGCCGCGGCCGGTAGGCGGGCACGTCGCGCAGGATGCGCTGGCGGCCGTCTGAATCGACGATCATCCGCAGCATGTCGTGACGCGCGACGAGCGCGTTCCAGGCGGCCTCGAAGCGTGCGAGGTCGAACGTGTCGTGCCGCATGTCCCATTCGAACAGCACGTGACACGCGACGCCGCCGTAGGCGATCAGATCGGTGCGGCCGAGCCAGTACGCGTGCTGGATCGGCGTCAACGGGAACGGCTCGAAGCGGTTCGCGGGATCGTGGATGAGCGCGCCGGCGTCCGAAGCGGGCGCGCCGGCGTCGGCGGGCGCGGATTCGACAATCAGCCGGCCGATTCCGGCGACCGTCATGTCGCGATACGCGCGCTCGGCGTCGAGCTTGACGCCGAGCTGCGATTCGACCGCGCTCCGCAATTCGAGGAACAGCAGCGAATCGAGGCCGAGCTTCAGCAGATCGCGTTTCGGCGTGAGTTGAGCGAGATCGTCGAGCTTCAACTGCGCGGCGATGCGAGCCGTCAACCATTGGCAGACGGCATCGGCATCGCGCGGATCGGGGCGCGCGGCGGGGGGGGCCGCAGCGGTGGCCGCCGACGCCGAAGCGGCGGAGGAGGCCGCCGCCGGCGAGCGCACGAGCCGCGCGGATGGCGTATCGGCGCCAGCGTCGAATAGCGCGCGGCGGCCGGTGTCGAGGCGCTCGCGCTGCACGCGCATCGCGAGCCGGTATGGCGCGCCGCGCATCACGGCCTGTTCCAGATGCCACAGGCCTTCCGCGCTCGACAGCACGCCCATCCCGCTTTCCGCGAGCTTGTGTTGCAATGCGGGCTCGGCCGCGCGTCCGGCTTCGCCCCATGCGCCCCACGCGATGGAGATCACCGCCGGCGCTTCGCCGCTTGCGTGCGCTTCGGCGAGCCCGTCGAGATAGGCGCTCGCGAACGCGTGCGCGCCTTGTCCCGGCGCGCCGAGCGCGGCGGCCGCCGACGAATAGAAAAGCAGATAGCGCGCGTCGTGCGCGCCGAGCCAGTCGCGCAGCACGCGCGCCGCGTCGGCCTTCAGCGCAAGCACGGGCGCGATGCGTTCGGCGTCGAGCGTGGCGAGCGGCGCGTCGTCGAGGACGCCGGCCGCATGGATCGCGCCCGCGACGCCGCCATCCGCGTGCAGCGCTTGCAGCGCCGCTGTCAACTGCGCGGGCTCGGCGACGTCGCAACGCACCCAGCGCAATTCGCATGCATGATGCGCTTCGACTTCATGCTGGAACGCGGACCAGCCGTCATGAGCGCGAGGCGCGACGAGCGCGATGCGGCGCGCGCCGTGGCGCGCGAGCCAGCGCACGCTCAGTCGGCCGAGGCCGCCGAACGCGCCGGTGACGACGTGCCAGCGTTCGCTGGCGAGCGCGCCGGCGGGCAGCGCGGGCGCGACGTATGGTTCCGCCGCGAGCGATGGCGCATGCGCGCGGCCGTCGCGGACCGCGAGCCAGCGAGCGCCGCTGCCGAGCGTATCGAGCGCCGGCAGCAGATCGCGCCACGCAGCGGCCGGATGCAGGTCGATCGCGGCGAGCACGCGGTCCGGCCGTTCGGCGGCCGCGACGCGCAGCAGCCCCCAGGCGGCGCGATGCGCGGGGTCGACGAGATCGTCGGCGTGGACCTTCCATGCGCCGCGGGTCACCACGACGAGCGGCGCGCGGCTTGCATCGGACAGCGCGGCGAGCAACGCCGACGCGATCGCCTGTAGCGGCTTTTCATCCGGATCGAGCACGAACAATCGGCGATCCGCGTGCGGCGCGATCGGCACGCCCGCGTCGCGCAGCGCGTCGGCGAACGACGCCGACTCGGCGTGCAACGCGATGCCGTTCGCATTAGGCGACGCATCGGACACGGGCCGCCACTGCCAGCCGTAATGCGTATCGCGCGCAGGCAGCGGCGCGGGCAGGCCGCCTTCGGTGGAATCGGCGTCGAGCGGCCGCCACGCGCCGGTTTTGTCGCGCGCGTCGAGCGCGATCCGCGCCGCGTCGAACGGACTGGCGCACCAGCGCAGGCGCACGAGCGTCAGCCACGCAGGCGCGCGCTCGGGCGCGCGAATCGTCGGCGCCGTCCGGCCGCCGCCGTGGCGGCTCGCCAGTTCCGCGCCGCTGCGCGCGAGCCGTTGCTGCCAAGCCTCGCGCTGGCCCGCGCAATCGGACCAGTCGGCGAGATACACGCCATCGTCGGTGAGCGGCTGACCGAGCAGCGGATCGGCGTCGTCGGCGAGCCACGGCGCGACGCCCGACGAGCGGCCCGGCGCGGACGCGAGCACGATGTGCTCGCTGATGCCCGACGTCGGCGCGCCGTCGTCCGGCAGCCAGTCGATGCGCTCGAAGCCCGCCGCGATGCATTGTTCCTTCCAGCGCGCGGTCGACAGGAACAGCTCGCCGCCGCGCGCATCCTCGTCGTGCAGCGGCAGCACGAGCGGGCCGAATACGAAATCGAAGAGGCGCATCGGCCGCGTGATCTCGCGCATCAGCAGACGGCCGCCCGGCTTCAGCAGCGGCGCGAGGTTCGCGAGCGTGCGGCCGACGTGCTGCGTCGCATGGATCACGTTAGCCGCGACGATCAGGTCGTATGCGCCCGCTTCGAAGCCTTGCGCTTGCGCGTCTTTTTGCAGATCGAACACGCGATAATCGACGCATTCGTGAGCGGCGAATTTCTGCTCGGCGCGCCGCGTGAAGATCGGCGAGATGTCGGTGAAGTCGTAGCGGACGTTCGGCTCGCCGCCGAGTTCCGGCAGCAGCCACGCGGTCGTGCCGCCGGTGCCGCCGCCGACTTCGAGAATCCGGAACGGGCGGTGCCGGCGACGGTTCGTCTGCCGCTCGCGGACGAGCCCCGCGACGACGCCCGCGGCGATCTGGTTGAAATAGCGCCCGAAGCTGAATTCCTGATACAGCACTTCGACACCGCTCGACGCGCTGTCCGGGAAGATCACCGCGACCGGTTCGATGTCGCCGCTCATCATCGCGTGCAGGCTGTCTCCCGCGCGCGCGACGGTGTCGGCGATCACGTCGAAGCCTTCGCAGCAGTCGCGCAGGATGTGCAGCAGCGCGTCGCGTTCCGCGTGGGGCACCGCGAGCGCGGGCGCGTAGCGGTCGTCGTCGCGGCGGTAGTAGCCGTCTTCGACGCACGCATTCAAGAGCCGCACGAGCAACTGGCGATGGCGCGGCAGCAGACGGCCCGCGCGCAGGATGTCGAGCGCGGTCGCGCCCTCGTCGAAGCGCTCGCCGATGCAGCGGCGCACGAGTCGATCGACGTAGATCGCATGCAACTGCGTGACACAGTCGTAGAGTCGTTGCAGGCGCGGCAGATCGAGCGATGCGGCGGCAGCGGCCGCGACCCGGCGGCCTTCGGCGAGCGCCGGGTCGATATCGCCGCCGTGCGCCGCGGGCGGTGTGACGGCCGCCGGCCGCACATCGCGCCAATAGCGTTCGGCATCGAACGGATAGCGCGGCGCGTGCAGCTTGCGGCCGGACGAAGGCAGCACGTTCGCCCACGGCAGCGCGACACCCGCCGCATAGAGTTCGAGCGTCGCTTGCCGCGTTTGAGCGAGCGCGGGCTGCTGTCGGCGCGCGCTCGCGATCCAGCGCGCGCGTTGAGGCGACTCGCGCAGGCCGATCCCCGTCAGCTGCGCATCGGGCCCGAGTTCGAGAAACACGCCCGCGCCTTGTGCGATGGCGAGACGGACCGCGTCGGCGTAACGGACCGGTTCGCGCATGTGCCGGCGCCAATAGCCGTGCGCGTTGAGCCCATCCGCGTCGATCGGCTCGCCGAGCAGCGTCGACACGAGCTGCACGCGGCCGGGCGCCGCATGCAGCTGCGCGGCCGCGCGTTCGAACGCGTCGAGCACCGGATCGAGCAACGCCGAATGCGCGGCGCCCGGGACCGTGAGCCGCGCGTGGCGAATGTCTTTCGCGGCGAGCGCGGCGGCGAGCGCGTCGACTGCATCGCGACGGCCGGAGAACACGAGATGACGCCCGCCGTTATGCGCGGCGACGTCGACGCCGGCTTGCCCGGCGAGCGGCAGCAATTCGTCGGCGCATGCGAACGCGGCGAGCATCGCGCCCTCCGCGCAGCGCTGCATCAGCGCGCCGCGCAGCCGGACGAGCGGCATCGCCTGCTCGATCTCGTAGTGTCCGGCGACGACCGCGGCCGCGTATTCGCCGACCGAATGACCGATGACGATTTGCGGCTCGAGACCGAGTGCGTGCCAGTGCGCGGCCATCGCGAGTTCGAACGCGACGATCGCGGGTTGCGCGTAGTCCATCCGTTCGAGCAGATCGCCGCGCTCGCCGAACATCGCGTCGCGCAGCGGGACGTCGAGCTCGCCGTCGCAGGCCGCGAAGCAGCGGTCGAGGCACGCGGCGAACGCGGGCGATTGCCGATAGAGCGCCTGTCCCATGCCGGGCCAGTGCGAGCCCTGGCCCGTGAAAAGCCAGACCATTTGCCCGGCTTCGCCGCTGCCGCGATGGACGAGCGCATCGTCTTCGCCCAGCGCGAATGCGTCGAGCGCCGCGACGGTCTCTTCGCAGAACGGCACCGCGAGCCGGTGCGGCAGGTCGAGCTGCCGCCCGCGCAGCGCGGTGTGGAGCAAGTCGCGCGCGCTCGCATGCCGCAGCGCGTCCGCGTAGCCGCGCGCGAGGCGTTGCAGCGCCGGCTCGCTCGCCGCGCTCAGCAGTAGCGCCGCGCCCGCGTCCGGCTGCGCACGGTCGTCGCCGCCGGCCGCCGCGCGCAACGCGTCCGGCAGCGACGCGACGACCACATGGCAGTTCGTGCCGCCGATGCCGAACGACGACACGCCCGCGACGCGCGATGCGTCGTCCCAGGGCTGCGCTTCGGTGGGCACGTAAAACGGGCTGTCGTCGAGGCCGAGCGCCGGATTCGGCTTGCGGAAGTGCAGGCTCGGCGGAATCGCGCGCCGCTCGACGGCGAGCACGGCTTTCAGGAGGCTCGCGATGCCGGCCGCCGTATCGAGATGCCCGATGTTGCTCTTGACCGAGCCGAGCGCGCAGCGCGGCCCTTCGCCCGCCCGATGAAAGACGCCGCGTAGCGCTTCGAGCTCGATCGGATCGCCGAGCGGCGTGCCGGTGCCGTGCGCCTCGACGAGGCCGATCTGCGTGCTGTCGACGCCCGCGAGCATCAGCGCGTCGCGGATCGCATCGCGCTGTCCGGCCGCCGACGGCGCGGTGTAGCCGACTTTGCGGTCGCCGTCGTTGTTGATCGCGCTGCCGAGCAGCACCGCGATGACGGGATCGCCGTCGCGCAGCGCGTCGCCGAGCCGCCGCAGCACGACCGCGCCGACGCCGTTGCCGGCGAACGTGCCTTGCGCGTCGGCGTCGAACGGCCGGCAGCGGCCGTCCGGCGAGAAGATCATGCCCGGCTGATGCAGATAGCCTGCGTGCTGCGGAAACGATACGGCCGCACCGCCCGCGACGGCCATGTCGCATTCGCCGGCGCGCAGGCTTTCGCAAGCCAGGTGCGCCGCGACGAGCGAGCTCGAGCACGCGGTCTGCACGGCGAGCGCTGGTCCGCGCAGGTTCAGCTTGTACGCGACGCGCGTCGCGACATAGTCCTTGTCGTTGCCCATCAGCGATTGCAGGCCCTTGACCTGCGCGACTTCGGCGATCCGCAGCGGCTCCCTGCCCGGATACGTGCTGATGCGCGCGGACCCGAACACGCCGGTGCGGTGCGGGACGTCGCGCGGCGCGTAGCCCGCGTGCTCGAGCGCGTGCCAGACGATCTGCAGGAAGAGGCGCTGCTGCGGGTCGATCGATTCGGCTTCCTGACGGGAATAGCCGAACAGCGCGGCATCGAACGCGTCGGCGTCGCGCACGACGGTGCCG
Source organism: Burkholderia oklahomensis C6786 (assembly GCF_000959365.1). NCBI lineage: Bacteria > Pseudomonadati > Pseudomonadota > Betaproteobacteria > Burkholderiales > Burkholderiaceae > Burkholderia > Burkholderia oklahomensis. Next base: position 237,596 of record NZ_CP009556.1, on the reverse strand, counting down.
ACGTTGACGAAGTTCGGCGCGTCGATCGTCGCGGCGTCGAGACCCGCGTCGAGCAACGCCTGCCGCGTGAAGCGGCGGCTGCATTCGGTGCCGGCGAGCAGGTTGTGCCAGAACGCGTCGCTGTCGTCCGCTTCCGGGAAGCGGCATGCGTGGCCGATCACGGCGATCGGCTCGCCGTTCGGGTAATGCGTCGCGAGCAGCGCGTCGAGGTTCGCGGCCGGGCGAGCGGACGAAGTGGCTTTATCCATGACTGGTTTCGAGAGAGGGTTCGCGGGCGGCGGGAGAAAGCGCGGGCGTGGCCGGCCGCGCGAGCCGGCGACACAGCCGGATCGCGGGCCACAGGCTGGCGACGGCCAGCGCGGCGAGCAAAGCGAGCACCGGGCGATAGCCGACGGCGTGGCTGATGCGCAGGACGGCCATCGACATCAGCATGGCGACGGCCATGTCGGTCGACTGGAACAGCGCGTAGTCGGATGCCGGCTGGTGAGGGCGGGTGAGTCCCATCAGCACGTTGTAGAGCGTGACGAAGCCGATCGCCGCCGCGACGTTGACGAAGCCGAACGCGAGCGTCCATTCGCGTATGCCGAAGCGGGGATAGCCGATGGCGAGCACGCCCGCGAGCAGCGGGAACGACAGCATGACGGGCAGCACGCACCGCCACGCGCCGAAACGGCGCATGGCCCAGCCGCCGAGCGCGATGCCGACGCCGCTCGCGGCCGTGCTGTAGATCGTGACGACTTCGCCGAGCGCGCTCAGGCCGAGCCCCGCATCGACGAGCAGCACGGTCTGCAGCGCCATCAGCCCGCGCATCGCGACGAGGTAGATCGCGGTCAGCGCGAGCGCGGGCCCGATCCCGCGCAGATCGCGCCAGCGCAGGCGCGGACGCGCCGAGCCGACGGGTGCGGCCTGCATCGGCTGCCGGATCAGCAGCGACGGAATCAGCAGCAGCAGCGACAGCGCGGCGATGCCCGCGAAGCCGTAGCGCCAGCCGGCGCGCTCGGCGATCGCGAGGAACACGAACGAACCGAGCGGAATCCCCAGATAGCTGCCGCCGACTTGCGCGACGTTCGCGAACGGGCGGCTGCGGGCGTCGGTCGTGCAGATCGCGATGCCGTTCGCGTAGATGCCGTGGCTCGCGGACAGCAGCGACAGCAGCGTCAGCGACACGACGATCGTGCCCGCCGCGTGCGTCGGCGGCAGCAAGCCGATGCACGCGATGAGAGCCGCCATGCCGAGTTGCAGCAGCACGAGACTGCCCTGATAGCGGTTGCCGCGCAGCGGCAACGCGTGACGCTCGCACCACGGCGCCCACAGGAATTTGCCGACCCAGGGCAGCATCGCGAGCGACAGCCAGCTCAGTTGAGCGAGGTCGGCGCCCGCGTGCCGGAAGTAGCCGACGACGCCCTGCATCGTCAGCGCGCTGACCATGCCCTGGTGCGCGTAGTACGACCAGTACGGCAGATAGCGCTTCATGCGGTGGCTCCTCGCCGACGCTGCAACTTTGCTCTGCGCTGGTCGAGGAGCGCGCGCCGGTTCGCATCGTCGGCCTGGGCCGGCGCGTGCGCGCCGCCGAGATGCGCGGCGAGCGCGTGCGGCGACGCATGCGTGAAGAGATCCGTCACCGCGAGCGACGCATAGCCTGCGTGCCGAAGCTCGACGTGCCATTGAACGAGTTCGAGCGACGACGCGCCGGCTTCGAAGAAGCTCTGTCGCGCGGCGATCGGCAGGCCGAGCGTCTGTTCGAAATGCTGGCGCAGCCGGCCGACGAGCGCGGCATCGACCGGCTGCGCGTCGTCGCGAAGCGCGGTGATCGGCGCCGCGGGCGCGGCGGTGGCGGAGCCGACCGCGCGCTCGTCGCGCATCGTCCGCGCGCCGGCCTGGCCGACACGCGGCACGAGGACGTCAAGCGGTAGCCGCCACGCCGATGCGTCGGTCGCGAGCCGCTGCAGCAGCGCGACGTACTGATCGAACATCGCGCGCAACCGATCGGGCTCGAACAGCGCTTCGACCGCATCCCAGTTGAAGCGCAGCTCGCCTTCCGATTCGTAGACCTGGTGATCGAGCCATACCTGCGGCGTCTGCGAGATGCCCGAGCGCGGTTCGAGCCACGACGCGTCGGCGAGGAAGCGGTCGTGATCGAAGCCGAGCGCGCTCGTGAACACGACCGGCATCTCGGCGGCGGCCCGGCCGTGCCGTTGCGCGAGCTGACGCATCACCCAGAGCGCCGACACGTCGCGGTGCGCGAGGTCTTGCCACAGCCGCTGCTGCAGCCGCTGCGCGCTCGCGAGCCAGTCATTCGCGGGCTGCCACGCGAGCAACAGCAGCGACGTGAAGTCGCCGAGCACCCGCTCGATCTGCGGATGCACCGGCTGCCGATCGAACAGCGTCAGGTTCACGCACAGCTCGCGCTGCGCGCTCCACGCGGACAGCACGGCCGAATATGCGGCGAGCAGCAGGGCCGACGGCGTCAGGCTCGCCGCGCCGGCGTGCGCTTTCAACGCGTGCCATTGCGCACGCGGCAGGCGCGCCGACAGCCGCACGAAGCGCGGCGTCCCGATTTCCGCGGGCGTGCGGCGAAGCGGCAGTTGCGGCGCGGAGGGCAGGCCGTCGAGCCGGCGCTGCCAGTAGGCGAGCGACGCTTCGCTGGCGCGCCGGCCGGCGACGTGCGTCACGTAATCGCGAAAGCCGATGTCGAGCGGTGGCAGCGCGCGATCGGGCGTGACATACAACTGCTCGAGCTCGGCGAGCAGGATCTGCATGCTGAGACCGTCGAGCATCAGATTGTCGAGACACACGTAGAGCCGGCTGCGCTCGCCGCCGTCTTCGGCCGCTTGCACGTCGAACACGGGCCAGCGCGCGGGATCGAGGACCTGATGCGCGAGCCGCTCGCGCAGCGCGGTGGCGTCGGGACCGTCGAGGCTCGCGACGCGATGGCGCGTCAACGCGAACGGCGGCACTTCGGCGAGCACCTGCTGCCGGCCGTCGCGGATGACCGCGCGCAGCATGTCATGCCGCCCGATCAGGCGGTTCCACGCCGCTTCGAAATGCAGGACGTCGAGCCGCTCGACTTCGAATTCGACGAAGAAGTGCGAGCCGACGCCGCCCAGCGCGAAGCCGGCCTGGCGGCCGACCAGATACGCCTGCTGGACGTCGGTGAGCGGGAACGGCTGGAAGCGCGACGCGGCGTCGGGCCGCAGCGTGTCCGCTGCCGGCTCGATGCGCGGGCGCAGCGTCGCGGCGAAGGCGGCGAGCGTCGGGTAGTCGAACAGATCGCCGAGCCGCGCCGTGTAGCCCGCCCGATCGAGTTCGCCGATCAGGCGCGTCGCGAGCAGGCTGTCGCCGCCGAGCTGCAGGAAGTGGCTGTGCCGATGCACCGCATCGACTTGCAGCAGGCGTTGCCACAGCACGGCGACGGCCGTTTCGGCGTCGCCCTGCGGCGCTTGCCGCGCGGCGTCGGTGTCGGCATCGGCGACAGCGGCGGCGGCGGCGGGCGCGCAGCGGGCCAGCAGCGCCTTGTGGTCGATCTTGCCGTTCGCGGTGAGCGGCAGGGCGTCGATGAAGTAGAGCCGCTGCGGCAGCATGTAAGACGGCAGGTGCGCAGCGAGCGCCGCGCTCAGCTTTCGCGGATCGGGCGTGCGCACGATGGCGGGCGCGCGCAGCACGAAGCGCCGGTGCGCGCCGACGTCGTCCGACTGCTCGCACGCGAGCGCGCGATCGTCGAATGCGCGTCGCCAGTCTTCCGCGCGACGCAGGCTGTGCTGCGCGGCAGCGCCGCCCGCGAGCAGGTCGGCGCTGACGAGCGCGAGCGCCGACGCATCGCGCAGCTCGGTCACATAGACGAGCGCCGACGGCGCGGCCAGCTCGACGAGTGCGTCGAGCGCCGCATCGTCGAGGCGGTGCAGCGCGTTGTTGGCCCAGACCACGTCGGCGCCGTGCGCGAGATCGTTCAGCGACGCGGGGTCCGCGCGCCGCGCTTGCGCATGCGGGAACGCGGCGATGCGCGCCTGCGCGCGCAGCACCATGTCCTGCGACGCGTCGACGGCCGTGTAGGCCAGCCGTTGCGCGTCGAGGCGGCGCAGCAGCGCTTCGCCGAACAGGCCGCTGCGCGCGCCGATCTCGACGAGCCGTGCGGGCCGCCCGAGCGAGCGGGATAGCGCCGCGACCGCGGTGGCGAGCGCATCGATCGCTTGCCCGGCGCCATCGCTGCGCAGCAGCAGCGATTCCGGCGACCAGAACGGATGGTCGAGCAGCGTGTGCGCCGGGCGCAGCCCGCGCAGGATCGCGCCGAGCGCGTCGTGGTGAGCGAGCAGCGCGTCGGCGGTCGTGAAGAGCGGATCGTCGGCGCGCGGCCGGCGGCGCGCGTGGTCGTAGCGCGGGCCGCGGCGATACGTGCCGTCCCGTTCGGCGAGGCGGCCGTGCGCGGCCAGCAGCGCGAGCCAGCGCGCGAACAGCGCACGCCACGCCGGCTGCGCGCGATAGCACGCGAGCGCAGCGTCGACGTCGAGCGGCGCGTCGAAGGTCACGCCTTCGCGTTGCAGATGGTCGTGCAGGAAATCGGCGACGAGACGTTCGATGGCCGCGTCGGACTTCGCGATGGCGTCGGCGTCGGCGTCGCGGCTGGCGTCCGCGATTGCGCTCGCGTTGCCGATGGCGTCGATGGCGCGGCCGGCGTGCGCATCCACGTCCGTGTCCGGATCGGCTTCCCGAGCGGCGCCGCATCCGTCCGTGGGCGCGACCAGCGCGCGAAAGTCGGACGGCCATGCCGGATCCGCCCGCCGTTCGTCGAACAGCGCGTCGCACGACGGCACGACGAACGCCACAAGCGATTTGTCGCGTTCGCCGACCGCGAGCGCGATGCCGGTCTTGACGCCGTCGATGCGATTGAGCGCCGCGTCGATCTCGCCGAGCTCGATCCGGTAGCCGCCGATCTTCACCTGCTTGTCGCGCCGGCCGAGAAACTCGAGTGTGCCGTCGGGCCAGTAGCAGCCGTGATCGCCCGTCCGATACCAGCGGCCGCTCGCGTCGTCGACGAATTGCCGCGCGGTGCGTTCGGCGTCGTTGAAGTAGCCGAGCGCGATGCCTTCGCCGCCGATCCACAGCTCGCCCGGCACCCAGTCCGGGCAATCGCGGCCGCGCTCGTCGACGACGCGATAGCGCTGGTTCGCGAGCGGATAGCCATAAGGGATCGAGCGCCATGGCGGCGGCACGTCGCCGACGTCGTAAGCGTTCGACCAGATCGACGCCTCGGTCGCGCCGCCCATGGCGACGAGCTCGCCGTCCGCGCGAAACGCGCGGTAGCGCGCAGGCAGATCCAGACCGATCCAGTCGCCGGACAACATCGCGACGCGCAGCGTCGACGGCGCGCAAAGCTCGAAGCCTTCGGCGTACGTGACGAGCATGTCGAACAGCGCGGGCACGCTGTTCCATACGGTCACGCGATGGCGGTCGAGCAGTTCGCACCAGACGGCCGGATCGCGCCGCTGCGCTTCGTCGACCAGCACGAGCGCGCCGCCCGCCGCGAGCACGCCGAAGATGTCGTAGACCGACAGATCGAAGTGCAGCGCCGACAGCGCGAGCACGCGATCGTCGGGGCCGACGCGGTAGCGCCGATTCAGCTCCGCGCACGTGTTGAGCGCGCCGCGATGCGAGATCACGACGCCCTTCGGCGTGCCGGTCGAGCCGGACGTGTAGATCACGTACGCCGGGGTGCGCGGATCGACCGCGACGGGATCGCGCAGCGCGTCGGCCGCGACGGCGTCCTGCCACGCGAGATAGCGTGCCGGATCGTCCGACGCCGCGATCGCCGCCGGATCGTCGCGGCAGACGAGCACCCGCTTCACGCGAGCGTCGTCGTAGATCTTGCGGCGGCGTTCTTCCGGCTGGTCGAGCGGCACGGGGACGTAGACCGCGCCCGCGTGCAACACGCCGAGCACCGCGACGATCTGCCCGATGCCCTTCGACATGCTGACGGCGACCGTGTCGCCCGCTCCCACGCCGCGCGCCGCGAGCGCGCCCGCGCAGCGGCGCGCCTGTTCGGCGAGCGTCGCGTAGCTGATCCGCGCGTCGCGATGGATCAGCGCGACGGCGTCGGGCGTGCGCCCGGCCACGTGGAAGAAGCCGTCGTGCAGGCAACCGTCCGGCACCGGCCGCGCGGTGTCGTTGACGCGCGCGCGGACCGTGCGCTGTGCGTCGGGCATCGGATCGGGCAGCGGCTTGCGCCAGGCGCTGGCGTCACGCACGAGATGCCGCACGAGCGCGACGTACGCATCGAACAGCGCATCGACGAGGCTTGCCGGAAAGAGCGCGTCGACGCTGTCCCACTGCAGCCATACCGACGCGTCGTGTTCGAACGCGAGATGGTCGATCCATACTTGCGGCGTTTGCGAGATGCCCCACGCGGGCTCGCCGAGCGCGGCGGCGGTGTCGCGGCCGTACAGCGGGCGGCCGAGATTGCTCGTGAACACGACGGGCACGCCGTGCGGATGACGTTGTTCCTTGCGCAGCTCGCGCAGCAGCTCGACGCCCGACCAGTGGCGATGCTCGTATGCGTCGGCGAACGTTGCCTGGTTCGCGCGCGCGAGCGCGTCGAACGGCGCGCCTTCGGCGGCGAGGTCGATTAGCAGGATGTTCGTGAAGTCGGCGATCATCCGCTCGACGGCCGGATCGAGCGGCTGTCGATCGAACAGCGTCAGGTTCAGCAGCAGGCGCGGCTCGCCGCTCCAGCGCGCGAGCACCGCGCCGAAGCACGTCGCGAGCGCCATCGTCGGCGTGACGCCGCACGCGCTCGCCTGCGCCTTGAACGCGCGCCAGTCGGCCTCGCCGAGCGCCGCGCGGCGGCGGCTGAAGCGCACCGGCGCGACGCGCTCGGGCTCCTGGGCGAGCGGCAGACGCGGCGCGGCCGGCAGTTCGGGCAGCTTCGCGCGCCAGTAACGCTGCGCCGTTTCGCGCGCGGCCGCGCTGTCGTGCTGCAGATGCGCGACGTAGCTGCGAAAGTCGTAATTGCTGCCGATGTCCGGCAACGCGCGGCCGCCGACGAGCGCCGCGAGTTCGTCGAACACCAGCGTGAAGCTCGCCGCGTCAAGCACGAGCAGATCGAGGTCGACGTGCAGGCGATGCCGCCCGCCGGGAAGCAGCGACAACTGGAAGTCGAACGTCTCGCCGTGCTCGACGTCGAGCACGCGATGGCCGAGGCGTTCGCGCAATGCGGCGAGCGCCTGCTCGCGCTCCGCGTCGCCGCAGGCGCGCAAATCGTGCACGGCGACGCCGGGCCAGCTCGAACCCGCACGCCATTGCTGGCGGCCGTCCGCGCGGAACGCGACGCTCAGCATCGGATGGCGCGCGATCAGCGCGCGGACGGCGGATTCCAGCCTGTCCGGCGTGAGCCCCGCGCCGTCGAACTCCTGATACAGATGGCAGCCGATGCCGCCGAGCGGCTGCTGCGCGGAGCGGCCGACGAGATACGCGTGCTGGACGGGCGTGAGCGCGAACGCTTCGCCGTCGCGCATCGTCGGCCATGCCTGCGGCGCGGCGGGCCGCTCGGCGACGCGCGCGGGGCTGCGCCGCATCAGCGCGAGCCAGCCGGCGAGCGTCGGCTCGCGGTACAGCTCGCGCAGCGTCAGCGTATGGCCGCGCGAGCGCAGCCGGTTCAGCCACGCCATCAGGCGCATCGAGTCGAGACCCAGTTGCAGCAGGTTGGCGTCGGCGTCGAGTCGTTCGGGATCGACGGACAGATCGGCGGCAAGCTCGCCGCGCAGCGATGCGCCGTCGAGCGCGATGCAGTCGGCTTCGACGGCTGGATCGGGGGCGAGGCTCGTATGAAGGTCGGACATGAATGTAGATCTCGAGTCGGTTGTGATGCGAAACCCAGAACGCAAAGACACCCCGTCGACGCGCGCGCCCCGCCCGCTTGCGGGCGATGGCGCGATGCGTCGTGCGGTCGTCGGTCATCGGATGAGTGGCGGCGGCATGCGCACGCGACGCTGAGCGACGGCGGCCCCGGCGTGTGCGATGCGCGATGCCGCGTGCCGGTTCGATCGGCGCGGCGCTTTCGCGCGCGTCGCTAAGGACTTCGGCGCGCGTCGCGCGGCGCGGACGACATGCGTGCGCGGCCGTTGCGCTGCTCGAGCCAGGCTCGCGCCTGCGCGCGCGCTTCGATGTGCGTCGCGGCAATGCGGAACGGATAGGGCGCGTGCTCAGCGCGATCCCACGCGCGGGCTTTCTCTTCATAGACGCATCGCCGCGCGAGGTCCGCCTCGATGCGGATCGCGCCGGCGCAAAGCCGCTGCTGCGCGACGTTGTCGCGACTCCATTGAACGTAGGCGGATACGAAGCGCGGCGAATGACGCGGCAATTCCTCGCCGTCCATCAGCAGCACGAACGGCTCGGCGCGCGTGTACAGCGCCTTGAACTGCGCGAGCCGCGCGTCCGCTTCCGTATCGGGAACCTGCGCAGGCATGTGCAGGTACACGAGCGGCCAGGAGCGGGTGTCGATGAAGTCGTTCATGAGTCCCTCGTCGGTAACGCCACGCAAGCGACAAGACTCGGGACAGACGATGCGTCGGACGGTTTTCGGGCGAGACGCGCAATCGATTCGCGGTTGCCTGAAAGAACCGTTGACGGATCTGCGATCCGTCATCTGCCTGCCCCGAGTGCAACGGCGCTGTGCGACGCGCGCTGCCTCGATTTGCGGTGCCTCTTATGACTGTGAACGATAAGCATTATTGTTTAGAAGCTCTACCCGAAACGGGTTTATTTCCGCTCGCATCGGTATCTTGCCGCCGCCCCAATAGGGCTCGCCCGGCACGGATGGCGATGCATCCGCGCCGGGCGAGCAAGGCGGGCAAGGGTGGCGAAAGAGAACGTCGCGAAAGCCTGCGTCGTGAAAAGCCCGAACGCCGCCGAACCGATCGTCAGCGACGCTGCTTGAACGCCGAGGGATTGACGCCGAACTGCTTCTGGAACGCCGCCGTGAAGTGGCTCGCGTTCGCGTAGCCCATATCGGCCGCGACGGTCATCACCGGCATGTCGGCGCTCGACAGCCGGCGGCGCGCTTCGTGCATTCGCTCTTGCTGGAAGAGCCCGTAGACGCTGTGATCGAACAGTTGCCGGAACCCGCGCTTGAGCTTGAGCACGCTGAGCCCCGTTTCCTTCGCGAGCATCGCGATCGTTGGCGCGCGGCTCAGATCCGCGAGCAGAAGATCCCGCGCGCGCAGCAGCTTCTGCCGCTCCGCCGCCGGTAGCGGCCATGCATGCGGCGCGGCGTCGCCATGCGCCTCGATCACGAGGCTCGCGAGCGCGAGGCTCTGTCCGAGCAGCCACATCGACGGGCGGCCCGCGCGGCCGTGCGCGTACCGATGCCTGTCCTGCAGCGCATGGCTCAACGATTGCGCGGTCGCGCGCATTTCCGCGTCACACCGGCACGGCGCGCAGCAGCGCGCCGAATCGAGCTTGCGTTCGAGCGCCGCGTCCAGGTTGGGTGCGAGCTCGCGCACGAGATCCGGCCGGATCGACACGGTCACGCTTTCGATCTGGCCCGAATGCGTTGCGCGGCCGCTACAATCCGGCGTGTAGCTGATGCATCCCGTGCCCGCCGACAGCACGTGCTCGGTTTCGCGGCTGCCGGCGTCGATCGAGAAGCGCGAGCGCCCCTGCAGCGCGCAGCAAAAATGAACGCGGCCCCAATCGTCGCGGACGTTCATCGAGATCGGCTGCCGCAGCGCGCCCTGCCAGACGAGCACGTCGATGCCGTCTTGCAGCGCGACTCTGAGCAGCCGGCAATCGGGCGCGGATTCGGCGGGCGGCGTCGGATCGGCGAGCAGCGTCGATATCGCGACTTCGGGTTTCGCAAGCGTAGAACTGGAAGAAGGCATCGGTGATCGTCTCCGCACGACATACCGATTGGGGTAGAAGTCGACCCGATCGGGGTGGAAATGTAAATGAGAATTGTTATCATTATTGCAATTCCAGTCGCCGCCGTCGAGACAATCTGCTCGTTTTGGAGAGTCAGTCTGCCTCGGCGGCTTCTCTCGCCCTTCGGGCGCGTGACGGTCTCGTCTCGCCATGGCGCGCGCCCACGGCGAGACAGGATTCCACGTGACGCACGATCGCACGATGAGTCCGGCCGTCCTTCGAGATCAACAAGGAGTGTGTTTCATGCGGTATCAGCGAGCCTGGCGGGGCAGGCTCCCGGCGTCGAACGCCTTTGCGATGGCAGTCGCGATTTCTCTCATTCCTTTGTCGGGCGTCGCTCATGCAAGCACTGCCGGCACGCCGTCGGCGAAGCAGTCGGACAGCGGTCCGGCCGGCGGGGCCGGCGCGGCGTCCGGCGTGACGGCGGCCGGTGAGCTGTCCGCCGTGACCATCACCGCGAGCAAACGCGATCAGTCGCTCGCGACGCTCAACGGCGCGGCGGTCGTCGTCGAACAGCCGGCGCTCGACGACGCGCAGGTCGCGAACACATTCGATCTCGCGCGCGTGCTGCCCGGCGTGCAGATCACGAGCGGCGGCTCGATGCTGTTTCCGATGATCGGCCTGCGCGGCATCTCGTCTGCGCAGGATTTCTACAACCCGGCGTTGACCGTGTATGTCGACGGCGTGCCGCAATTGCCGACGTTTTCGTCGCAGACGCTCCTCAGCGTCGATCGCGTCGAGTTGCTCAAGGGGCCGCAAGGCACGCTGTACGGCAAGAGCGCGGAAGGCGGCGTGCTGAACATCGTCACGCTGCCGCCCGACAACACGCCGCGCGTGCATCTGCGGGCGGGTGTCTCGAGCCGCGGCGGCAACGTCGAGCAGGCGGAGGTTGCGGGGCCGCTCGTCAAGGACTTGCTGTACGGCGCGGTGTCGCTCGCGCACGTCGATGCGCCCGGCGATTTGCGCAATCCGGTCAGCGGTGCGAATCATCAGGGCGGATCGCGCTCGTTCGCCGGCAGCGCGAAGCTGCGCCTCGCGCCCTCCGGCGCACCGTGGGAAGTGAACGTGTCGGTCGGGCGCGATTGCGCGAAGGCGACGCAGGACATCTATGTGCCCTTCGACGACATCGGCAGCCGCGCCGCGAACATCGATCCGCGGCTGCCTGCGCAATATGCGGAATCGTACATGCGCCGCTGCGGGAACAGCTATGCGCTGTCCGGGCGCTACGATTTCGGCCAGTGGCGTCTGTCCGCGATTTCCGCCTGGCAGACGGTCGACATCGAGCGGCGCTTCCCGTTTCTCCAGTATTTCACGCAGCAGCCGGAGGACTGGCGGCAGAACGTCCAGGAACTGCGGCTCGCGACGCACGCGCCCGGCCGGCGCTGGGACGCGGTGTTCGGCCTCTATCGGCACGACGTGCATCAGTCGCGCACGTACGTCAACGACATGGTGATTCCGTCGGTCGTCAATCTGTCGACAACCGCGTCGAGCAACGAGAGCAAGTCGCTCGCCGCGTACGGCGATGTCACCTGGCACGTGACGGACGCGCTCGATCTGTCGGCCGGCCTGCGGGCGTCGCGCGATCAGGCGTGGACGCAGTTCGCCGGCACCGCGATGGCGTCCGCGTCGACGTACGTGCCTTTCGCCGGCGTGAACGGCGCGGCCGGCAACCGGATTCTCGGAAAGGTGTCCGCCGGCTATCAGATCGATCCGGCGTGGCGCGTCTATGCGAACGTGTCGCAAGGCTATAAGCCGGGCGGCTTCAATCTCGCGCCGTCTAGTCTCGCGGATGCGCAAGGCTACGGTCCGGAGCGCGCGGTCAGCTACGAGCTCGGCGCGCGCTACACAGGGCGGTCGCTGCGCGGCAGCGTCGCGCTCTATCGGATCGACATCCGCAACGCCCAGCTCTACGGCAGCGATCCGCTCGGTTATCAGTCGCTGCGCAACGTTGGCGACACGCGCTCGACGGGCGTCGAGCTCGGCGTCGAATGGGGCATCGCGCGCGGCTGGACGGCGGGGCTCGACGGCTTCGTCAATCACGCGACGTTCCGCAGCTATGCCGATCCGTTCGGCTGCGCCACGTGCGCCGGTAACGACGTGCCGTTCGCGCCGCGCTATGGCTTCACGCTGAACGTCGGCGGTGAAGTGCCGACGCTGGTCGGCACGGTCCGGCCGCGTGTCGCGGTGCGCTGGCTCGGCGCACAGTACTTCGACGTCGCGAACAAGTTGCGCCAGGGCGGTTATGCGCTGGTCGACGCGTCGCTCGGCTGGCGTCCGCGCCGCGACGTCGAGTTCACGCTCTATGCGCAGAACCTGACGAACCGCGACTACCGCGCGTATGCGTTCCGTGCGCCGACAGGCAATCTCGCGCAGGTCGGACTCGGACGCACGGTCGGCGTGACGGTTGCGTTCGATTACTGACCGTGTGCGACGCGACGCGGCCGGCCGTATGGCTCGCCGCGTCGCGCGCGATGAGCGCGGCCGCGTGCCGTGCGTGGCGCGTTTCGTCGACGCAGGCCGTGTGCGTCGCGCGTGTTGTCGTGGCGTGCCGTGCGTTGACGCGCGGTCATCGCGTGCCGTCGCGCATCGCCGTGCGTCGGTGTTCGTCATCGTGCGGCACGGCGCCTATCGCCGTGCGTCGTCGCATGCCGTTGCAAATCGTCGCGCGCGAACGTGGGCGCGCCGTTTCGATCTCATTTAGCTCCGCCCGCTGCCGGGCTCACGAGGAATCGCCATGTCCGAACCACCGACCGAAGCCGTCCACTCAGATCGCCGAAGACGCGCGGATGCCCGCCCAAATCCGTGGAGCATCATGCGCCCGGTGCGTGCGCAAGTCCGTTTCGCGATGGTCGTCTCGTCGCTCGCGACGCTACTGAACATCGCATTCCTGCTGTCGCTTGCATGGACGGTCCGGCAGCTCGTCGAGCGGCCGCATGTCTGGCCGGCGTGGCCGGTCGCGGGTGCCATCCTGTGCCTCGTCGGCAGCTATTTTCTGCGGCTGGGCGCGTTCAGCCAATCGCACTACGCGGCATTCCGCCTCGAAAAGATCCTGCGCAGCGATTTGGCGGATCGCCTGACGCGCGTGTCGCTCGGCACGCTGCAGCAGGTCGGTGCGGGCGCGCTGTCGAAGGTCATCCACGACGACGTGAAGGCGCTCCACATTTTCGTCGCCGACAGCACGCCGCTCTATGCGCGCGCGTTCGCCGGGCCGGCGTGCACGCTCGTCGTGCTGCTGTGGCTCGACTGGCGGCTCGCCGCCGGAGCGGCTGCGGTGATGGCAATCGGATTCGGCGTGCTGACGCTCGCGATGCGCAACGCCGTCGAGATGAGCCGGCTGTACAACGACGCGCGCGAGCGAGTGAGCGCGGCCGTCATCGAGTTCGTGCAGGCGATGCCTGTCGTGCGCACGTTCGACGCCGGCTATTCGACGTTCGGCCGTTTTCAGCACGCACTCGATGCATATCTCGACGTGCTGACACGCTGGTATCGGCAGGCGGGTTTCTCCGCGCGTTTCTCGTTCGCGATGCTCAATCCGCTGCCGACGCTGCTCGTGCTGCTGTGGCTCGGCGTGTGGCTGATCGCGCGCGATGCATCGGATTTCGGCGTGTGGATCGCGGTGCTGCTCGTCGGCACCGGGATGGCGGAAGCGATGATGCCGATGATGATGCTCAATCACATGGTCGACAAGGCGAAGCTGAGCGTCGCGCGGATTCAGCAGACGTTGGCGCTGCCGACGCTGCCGATGCCCGTCGATGGGCGCGCGCCGGTCGATGCGAGTGTTACGTTCGAGGACGTCGGCTTCGGCTATGGCGCGCCCGCGGATGCGGAGCCGGGAACCGTGCCCGCCCGCCGCCATGCCGGCTATGACGATGAAGTGGAGGGCGACGGCAACGGCAACGGCAACGGCAACGGCAACGGCAACGCGCGCGTGCTGCGCAACGTGAGCTTCCACGTCCCGCAGGGCTCGACGATCGCGCTCGTCGGCCCGTCGGGCGCGGGCAAGACGACCGTTGCGCGGCTGATTCCGCGCTTCTGGGATGTCGATGCGGGGCGCGTGCTCGTCGGCGGCGTCGACGTGCGCGCCATGACGGCCGACGTGCTGATGTCGCAGCTCGCGTTCGTGTTCCAGGACACGTTCCTGTTTGCCGACACGATCGCGAACAACATCCGCCTCGGCTCGCCGAACCGCACGATGGACGACGTGATCGCGGCAGCGAAGACCGCGCAGGCGCACGACTTCATCATGTGCTTGCCGAACGGGTACGACACGCTCGCGGGCGAGCGCGGCGCATTCCTGTCGGGCGGGCAGCGGCAGCGCATCACGATCGCGCGCGCAATTCTGCAGAACCGTCCAATCCTCGTGCTCGACGAGGCGACCGCGTTTTCCGATCCGGAGAACGAGGCCGAGCTGATGCGCGCGCTGTCCGCGCTGATGCGCGGCAAGACGGTGATCATGGTCGCGCATCGCCTGTCGACGATTCGTCATGCCGATCAGATTCTCGTGTTCGATCGGGGCGCGCTCGTCGAAGCGGGTCGCCACGACGCGCTGTTGTCGATGCGAGGCGTTTATGCGCGGCTGTGGGACAGCCATGAACGCGCGCAGCGCTGGGCGTTGCGCGGCGGCGCGCAAGAGAATCGGACCGGCATCGAACTGGAGCGCACGCGATGAAACACGAATCGACCGAATCCCGGCGCCCTGCATCGTGGCGCCTGACGTATCGACGACTGACGAGCGTCGCGGGTCCGAATGCGGGCGCGCTGCGCGCGAGCATCGTCGGCCTGTGCATCGCCGCAGCCGCGCAGGGACTCGCGCTTGCCTGCCTGTTTCCGCTGATCGCCGCGATCGTCGACAAGCGGTCGACCGCGTCGGCGCTCGGCTGGCTGATCGCGATGACGCTGATCGCGGCGTTCGCGACGTGCGCGCGCTGGCGCGCGCAAGGCTTCGAATACAACGGGCGAATGGCATACACGACGCACGCGCTGCGCATGCGGCTCGGCGAGCAACTGCGCCGCATGCCGCTCGGCCTGCTGCAGGACAAGCGCTCGGGCGAGATGAACGCGCTGCTGCTCGGCAACGTCGACGAGAATCTCAACTACACGCTCGCGATCGTCAATATGATCGCGCTCGCGACCGTTACGCCTTGCGTCGTCGCGCTCGCCACGCTGTTCGTCGACTGGCGCGTGGGCCTGATCCTGCTGCTCGTGTTCCCCGCGATCGTGCCGCTTTACCGCTGGCGCCGGCCGGCGCTCGGGCGTGGGATGCGCGCGCTCGCGGACGCGCACAGTCGATTGAGCGCCGACATCGTCGAATTCACGCAAGGGCTGCCGGTGCTGCGCGCGGCATGCAGCGACGCGGCGAAAGCGTCGACGCTCGCCGACGGCTGCGCGAAACTGCTCGATATGCAGACGGCCGCGCATCGCAGGAGCGCGAAGCCGAATCTCATCGTCGCGAGCGTCGTCGAGCTCGGCCTGCAACTCGTCGTCGCGGCGGCCGTCACGTGGGTGGTGATGGGCACGCTCGAACTGTCGGTCGTCGCGGCCGTGATGGTGATCGTCGTGCGTTTCTCAGAGCCGATGGCGACGTTGATCGGCTATACGGCGGTCGTCGAGATGATCGAAGCCGCGCTGGAACGCATCGAAGCGTTGCTCGCGATCGAGCCGTTGCCGTCGCGGCAGCCGCCGTGCGTGCCGACCCGCTTCGAGCTGCGTTTCGACGACGTGTCGTTCCGTTACGCGCGCGCGACGGGCGACGCGCTCGGCGGTTTCAGCGCAACGCTGCCGGCGAACGGGATGACCGCGCTCGTCGGTCCGTCGGGTTCAGGCAAGTCGACGATCGCGCGCTTGCTGCTGCGTCATGCCGATCCGCAGCGCGGCTCGATCGAGATCGGCGGCGTCGACATCCGGCAGATTCCGGAAACGGCGCTGAATGCGCTGATTTCAGTCGTGTTTCAGGACGTCTATCTGTTCGACGACACGGTGCTCGCGAACATCCGCATGGCGCGACCGGATGCGACCGACGAGGAAGTCGAAGCCGCGGCCCGCGCCGCGCAGTGCCACGAATTCATCGAACGCCTGCCGCAGCGCTGGCAGACGCGGCTCGGCGAGATCGGCGGCAGGCTGTCGGGCGGCGAACGCCAGCGCATCTCGATCGCGCGCGCATTGCTGAAGGACGCGCCGATTGTGATTCTCGACGAGCCGACCGCGGCGCTCGACGTCGAAAGCGAACTGGCGGTGCAGCGTGCGATCGATGCGCTCGTGCGGGACAAGACTGTCGTCGTGATCGCGCATCGCCTGTCGACGGTCGTCGGCGCGGACCGGATTCTCGTGATCGACGGCGGGCGGCTCGTGCAGCAGGGGCGGCACGACGAGCTGATCGCGGTCGATGGTCGCTATCGGGCCATGTGGGAGGCGCAGTATCGCGCGAAGGCGGCGTTCGACGGGTTCGGCGCCGGGCCGGGCGATTGTCGCGCACCGTCGCCGGCGACGACGGATGGCGCGGTGGCGCCAAGCCGCTGACAAAGACAAGGGGGCGATTGACATGCACGCGGCTTCGCTCGTTCGGGCGAAATCGCGTGTGATCCGATTGCTGCGATTCGGCGTGACGGCGCGCGTGCCCGTGCTCGTGCCCGGCCGCGAGTGGCCGCGTCAATCCGCGGTGTCGCCGCCCTTCGGCACTTTCGCATGCGCCTTCCTGCCCGGCGCGGGCGACCATGCGGGACGCGTCTTGCGCGCCGAATCGACGACGACGAGATAGCGGCCCGCCCAAGGCGTGATTTGCCGATGCGCGCGCAGCACCCACGGCGCTTCGCCGCCGGCGGCGCGCGCTTCGTACTCGGCGTCGAGGATGCCGTGCTGATCGACGAAGACATTCAGCGACGCCGGAATCCGCACGCATCCCTTCGAGTGGCGAATGCCGAGCAGCGGCTCGAGAAATTCCGGGTCCGTCGCATGCATCTGGAAGCGCATCTGCGACACGCCGTCCTTGCCCCAGCCGCGCTCCGCGTCCGCCCAGCCGAAATCGTAGATGCGCATGTCGTGCTGGCCGTAGCCGCGAATGCCGTTGTCGTTCATCGTGCCTTCCGCGCGGAAATCCATGTTCGACGGCGTGTGCTCGAACACGCCGAGCGGCGTCACGAAATGGTCGTACTGGCCGGGCAGCCCGGTTGCGACGGGCGACGCGCCGATCATCTGCCATGCGTTGTTCCGCGTCGTGCGGAAGTAGATGAACGCTGCCTGCACGTTCCGGGCGCGATCGACGAGCACGACATATTCACGAGCCAGTTCGCCCAAACCGTTCGCGTCGAGCGTTTGCTGCAGGCGCTCGCCATACGCGCGCTGCTCGGCGAGCGGCACTTTCAGGCGTCGCGTGACTTCCTGCGCGAACGCGGTGCGCAGCGCGAGCGCGCGGCGCGTCACGTCCACGGACTCGGCTTCGGACAGCGGCGGCACGGGTGGGACGGTGAGCGTTCGAGGCTGTGCGGACTGCGCGCCCGATCCTTGCGCGGGCGCGGATGCGGCGGGCGTTTCGGATGTGGCCGACGCGTTCGACGCAGCCGACGCAGCCGATGCGCCGGACGATTCGGATGCCCTTGATGCGCTCGCACGAGCGTGAGGCGTCGATGAAGGAGAGGATAAAGACGAAGAAGACGCGGCGGATGCGCCATGGGCCGATTGCGCGGCCCCGGCGGGTTGCATGACGGACGCCGCGATGCCCGCGAGCGCGACGCATACGATCGCGCAAAGCGTACGCACACGTTCAAACGAGCGTTGCCGTGTGTCGCCAGGCTGATTCATCAAAGCAGTGCCCCGGGTCGTTCCAACCAGTGAGACATCGGTTCGGCGCGAGTCGGTATCGTGGGTCGCAAGCGTCGAGTTCTTTTATCTACTTGGTTCGCATTTTCGATGCCGAAGTTCCGGCGTTTTTCCGCTCGCGCAATGAATGCGAACGGCCCACGCAACGACGATCAATATCGTTTCGGTGCTTATTTTACGTATCCCGGTGAACGGTTTTCTGATCGAGATCTGAATTCGAGCATTCAATGTTCAGACATGAAAGGCGGCGGCATCTCGTTTTAGGCGCGGCCTGGCCGCGCCGGCGCCGCTAGGCGCAGCGTCACATCTCCCGCACGAACCACGCCCGTTTCGCCGACGCAAGCATGCCGCGATAGACGATCCACGAGACGGCGAACGTCGCCGGCGCGGACAGCGTTTGCACGAAGCCCGACGCCGTCGTCAGCATCATCCCGACGAACACGCCGGCGAACCACGCGGTCAGCCCGCCGGGATTGAACGCGGGCACGTGCGTGTCGCGGCATTCGATGTCGCCGCCGAGCAGTTCTTCGTAGCGCGTCGACCGGATGTGCGCGAGCGCGACGCCGACCCACGCGACGATGAACACGCCTTGCCAGGCGAGCGCCTGCAGCAGCTTCGAGAAGATGTCGGCCATCATCAGCGCGTAGACGACCGCGCCGACGACGAGCGCCCACACGTATTTCGGCGCGCGCAGCCCGGCGACTTTCTGGAAGAACGCCTGCATGTTGACGGTTGCGAGATAGTAGTTCGCGGTGTTGATCCGCGATTGCGTGACCCAGACGAACAGCAGCCCCCAGACGCCCATCAGCTTGAGCAGCGCGGTGACGACCGATACTTCGGACAGCGTGCCGAGCCCCGGAATCGTGCTGACGAGATAGATGCCGGCCGCGCCGTTGACGACGAACGTGACGAGATAGAACGGCATCCCGAAGTTCCAGCGGCCGTGGTAGGCCGCGTCCTCCCGGCGGCCGAAGCGCGCGTAGTCGAACGTGAACATCATCAGCACCCACACGCCCATGTAATAGACGAAGCAATTCCACCAGCCGTCGGCGGGCACGCTGCCCTTGGGGCCGAAATCGAGCCACGCGGCGTTGTAGCCGTAGCGGTGCGTCGCGAGCACGACGGCCGCGAGCAGTCCGAACAGATAGAACGGCAGCAGCACGCCGTTGAACTTGTCGAGCCAGTGCTGCACGCTGCCGAAGATCAGCGGCACGCTGTAGCAGACGACGATCAGCGCCGCCCATTTGTAGTCGAGCGCCGGCATCAGGCTGTGCGCGGCGACCGCGATCACCGAGCCTTCGAACACCGCGTAGTAGATCGCGGTCGCGAAAAAGATCAGCGTCGCGAGCGCGGCGCCCGCGCTGCCGAACAGCACGCGCGAGAACAACGCGACCGACAGGCCGGTGCGAATCGCATAGCGGCTCATCACCGCGTTGATCAAGCCGTATGAGACGACCGACAACACCATCCCGATCAGCGCGTTGCGCGCGCCGTAGTCGAGCGCGAGCGTCGCGCCGACGACGATGTAGAACACCGCGCTGCATACCGCCCACCACGCCATCGTCAGCGGAAATGCCGGCATTCGCGCGCCGTCCGGTATCGCGACCGTCGAAAGATCCAGCTCGCCTTCGGCGGCTGCCTGAGTGGTATTGGCCATGATCCTGCTCCGTTGGCACTTGCATTCGGGAAATGCGCCGCGCCCGCCGCGACGTGCGGCGGCGACGCGGCGCACGCGTCACAACGTCAAGGCATCCCAAACAAAGGACGCAGGCCCTCGCACGCGGCGCGATGCGCCGCGCGATTCGTTATCGATATCGACGGGAAAAAGCGGAGCGGCGGCCGTCAGCCGCCGTGCGGCCACAACGCGTCGCGCAGACGCGCGAGCCGGCGCTGCGCGTCTCGCCGGGCGGCGAGCGCATCGGCCATCGTCACCGCGACGAAGCGCGCCTGATGGTTCGGCTGCATCTGGCCGATCAGATCCATGTCGGCGCTGATGACCGTGCCGATCGTCGCGTAGCCGCCGCCCGACACCGCGTCGCGATGCAGGATGATCGGCTCGAGGCCGGCCGGCACCTGGATCGAGCCGATCGGATAGCACGCGTCGACGATGTTCGACGGATCGGCGCCCGCGCCGAACGGCTGCTCGCGCTCGCGAAAGCGCAGCGCGCGGCCTTGCCGGTAGCGATAGCCGATGCGGTCCGCCTCCGGCGCGACGACCCACGTGTCCTCGAAGAACGTGCGCGCCGATTCGTCGGTCAGCCGGTGGTGGTAGAGGCCCGGCAGCACGCGCAATTCGACTTCGCGCGCGAGCGGCGCGCGCAGCGTGTCGGACAGCGTCGCGCCTTCGCGGCCGGCGCGCTTCGCTGCGCCGATCGGCAGCGTGTCGCCTTTTTGCAGACGCCGCCCTTCGTGTCCGCCGATCGCGCCGAGCGTGTACGTCGAGCGGCTGCCGAGCACGACCGGCACGTCGACGCCGCCCGCGACCGCGAGATACGCGCGCGCGCCCTGCTTCACGTAGTCGAACGTCAGCGTGCTGCCCGCGCGGATGCGCAGCGCGACGTTGCACGGCTGCGCGGCGCCGTCGATTCGCGGCGCCATCTCGGCGCCCGTCACCGCGATCAGCGCGTCGCGATGAAACCGCAGCTGCGGGCCGAGCAGCGTGCATTCGAGCACTGCGGCGTCTTCGTCGTTGCCGACGAGCAGGTTCGCCGCGCGCAGCGAGAATTGATCGAGCGCGCCGGACGGCGGAATGCCGACGTGGTAGTAGCCCTGTCGGCCGGCGTCCTGCACCGACGTCGCGAGACCCGGCTTCACGACCTCGATCACGTTGAACGAATCAGTTGGCATCCAGCACCTCGACGAGAGAACGGTTGTACGCGCACGGATCGCGCAGGAACGCATCGAGCGCGAACTTCACCGGCTTCACGCGCAACGAGAACGTGCCCGCCTCGACCTCGGCGATCGCCGCGTCGTATGCGGTGCGATCGATCGGCTTGAACTTCACGATGTCGCCGGGGCGGAAGAACACCATGAAGTCGCGCAGATAATCGAGCCGCTGCGCCGGATCGAAGATCGGCGCGGGCGTCACGCCGAACATCTGATAGCCGCCCGCGCCGCGCACCGAGTAGATGCAGCCGAAGCAGCCGCCGTGGCCGACGGTGAGTTTCGGCGTGTCGGTGCGCGGCCGCAGATATTTCGGCACCTGAAGCTGCCGTTCGCGTTCGACCATCTGGTACATGAACGGCAGGCCCGCGACGAAGCCGACCATCGACACGAACCACGGCGAGCCGGAATGCGCGGCGACGAATTCGTCGACGTCCTGCTTGCCGTTGATTCGCGCCGCGTATTCGAGGTCGGTCGAGTCCGGATCCTGATGCCGTTCGCGAAAGCGCATCAACGTCTCGTGCGTCCACGGATCGTTGTAGAGCACGGGCACCTCGACGATCCGCGTATCGATGTTCAATTCCGCCTCGCCGACGTCGGCTTCGATGTCTTTCAACAGCGCGAGCAGCGCGTCGGGCGCGATCACGTCGGGATCGTAACGAACCTGATAGGACGCATTCGCCGGGCAGATCTCGCTCACGCCCGGCACCTTGCGGCGCTGCAGCTCGCGCGTGATCGCGGTGCCTTTGAAGAACGCGTCGAGCGACATCGATTCGCTGATCTCGACGAAGATGAATTCGTCGCCGCCGAACGTGTATCGGATCGTCATGCTGCTTCTCCCAGCCTCGGCGATGCGCCCGCATCGGCGTTAAGCCGCGCGCGCCATGCGTTCATCCAGGCTTCCAGGTAGTTCGTGTGATAGCGGCCCGCGCGCACGCCGTCGTCTTCGAGCAGCGCGCGATGCAGCGGCGCCGTCGTCTTCACGCCGCCGATGCGCAGCTCGCGCAGCGCGCGTGCGAGTCGCGCCAGCGCGGCCGCACGGCTCTCGTCGTGCACGATCAGCTTCGCGAGCAGCGAATCGTAGAACGGCGGCACCGTGTAGCCCGGATAGAGCAGCGAATCGATCCGCACGCCGGGGCCGGCGGGCCACACGAGCTCGTCGATGCGGCCGGGATTCGGCCGGAAATCGTGGACCGGGTCTTCCGCGTTGATCCGGCATTCGAGCGCGGCGCCGCGCAGCACGATGTCGTCCTGCGCGAAGCGCAGCGGCTCGCCGTCCGCGATGCGCAGCATCTCGCGCACGAGATCGACGCCCGTGATCGCCTCCGTCACCGGATGCTCGACCTGGATCCGCGTGTTCATCTCGATGAAGTGGAACTCGCCGCGCGCTTCGTCGAACAGATACTCGAGCGTGCCCGCGCTGCGATAGCCGACTTGCCGCGCAAGACGCGTCGCCGATGCGCACAGCGCGTCGCGCAGCGCGGGCGTCAGCGAAGGCGACGGCGCCTCTTCGAGGATCTTCTGGCGCCGCCGCTGCAGCGAGCATTCGCGCTCGAACAGATGAACCGCGTTCGTTCCGTCGCCGAGCACCTGCACTTCGATGTGCCGCGCGTGCGCGATGAAGCGTTCGAGATAGACGCCGCCGTCGCCGAACGCGGCCTGCGCTTCGCGCTGCGCGAGCGGCAGCTCGGCGTCGAGCTGCGCGGCGTCGTGCGCGACGCGGATGCCGCGCCCGCCGCCGCCCGCGGCCGCCTTGATCATCACCGGGTAGCCGATGCGCTCCGCCACCGCGCGCGCTTCGTCGAGCGATGTCACGACGCCGTCGCTGCCCGGCACCGTCGGCACGTTCGCGCGCCGCGCGGTCTCGCGTGCGCGGGCCTTGTCGCCCATCGTCGCGATCACGTGCGCCGACGGACCGACGAAAATCAAACCCGCCGCCTCGACCTGCGCGGCGAAGCCCGCGTTTTCCGACAGAAAGCCGTAGCCGGGATGAATCGCGTCGGCGCCGCATTGCCGCGCGGCGGCGAGGATCGCGGCCGGATTCAGATAGCTCTTCGCCGCATGCGACGGGCCGATGTGCACCGCCTCGTCGGCCATCCGCGCGGCGAGGCTGTCGCGATCCGCGTCGCTGACGGCCGCGACCGCGCGCATGCCGAGTTCCTGCGCGGCGCGAATCACGCGCACCGCGATCTCGCCGCGATTCGCGACGAGCACCGTCCTGATCCGCGACGGGCGGTAGAACGAAGCGTGCGTCGAATTCATGTCGTTCATCGCGTTCACGCCTCGACTCGCATCAGCACCTGCCCGGCGTCGACGGGCTCGCCGTCTTCGACGAGCACGTCCACGATGCGGCCCGCCGCCGCCGTTTCGATCTCGGTGAACTGCTTCATCACTTCGACGAGCCCGACGACCACGCCGAGCCCGACCGTCGAGCCGACTTCGACGTAATGGTTCGCGTCGGGCGACGGACGCCGGTAGAACGTCCCGGGCAGGGGACTGACGATATCGTGTTGTGCCATCTCGGTGTGCTCCTCAAGCCTGATCGATGCGGATTGCGGCCGCGGCGGGCGCGGCGATGCGGATGTCGTGCGCGACGAGCGCGTCGCGGGTCGCCCGGACGAGTTGCAGCGCGCCCGGCGTATCGCTGTGAATGCAGATCGAATCGAAATCGATGTCGATGTCTTCGCCGTCGACGGTCGAGACGCGGCCGTCGACGCATGCGCGCAGCACTTTGTCCGCGACCTGTCGCGGATCGAGCTTGCCGGCGCGGCGCGTGAACACGATCGAGCCGCTGCGGCCGTAGTCGCGGTCCGCGTAGAACTCGCGTACGACCGGCTGGCCGAGCTCGCGCGCGATCCGGTGCGTGACCGACGCTTCCATGCAATACAGCAGCAGCGTCGGATCGAGCTGCTGCAGCGTCTCGACGAGGAGCCGCGACAGCGCCTCGTCGCGTGCGGCGCGCATGTAGAGCGCGCCGTGCGGCTTCACGTGCTGGACGCTCACGCCGTGAAAGCGTGCGAACTCGCGCAGCGCGCCGAGCTGATACAGGATGTCGTTGACGAGCGCTTGCGGCGCTTCGTTGACGTCGCGGCGGCCGAAGCCCACGAGATCGCGAAAGCCGGGATGCGCGCCGATGCCGACGCCCGCGTTCTTCGCGAGCTGCACGGTGCGCGCCATGATGTTCGGGTCGCCCGCATGAAAGCCCGTCGCGATGTTCGCCGAGCTGATGAGCGGCATGATCTCGTCGTCGACCCCGTCGCCGATCTTCCACGGACCGAAGCCTTCGCCCATGTCGGAGTTCAGGTCGACGCTGTGTTTTCGCATGCTGAATGCCTCCTTCGCCAACGGCCCGCGCACCGGAAAGGGCGCCTCGACCGCGTTCGAAGCTAGGTTAGTCGGGCGGCGCACGCCAAAATAGTTCTATTTTTATATGTCTCGATATCGATTTTTTCGATATCGGCCGATGTGCATGGATTCGTCCGATCGTTGCCGGTCGCGTGCCGGCGGCATTTTTGGCGAATGCGCGCGCGATGAAGATCGACTGATAAGATACCGCCGGCTACGTTATCGATTTTTCAGGTGATCGCCATGGCGTTAACCCTCAGGCAACTGAAGTATTTCGTTGCGACCGCGGAGCTCGGACAGATCTCGCAGGCGGCGATCCAGTTGACGATCTCGCAATCGGCCGTCACGAGCGCGATCCGCGAGCTCGAAGACAGCCTCGGCACGCAACTCTTCATGCGCACGGCGACGGGCGTCACGCTGACCCACACCGGCCGGCGATTCCTGAATCAGGCGTATACGATCCTGTCGTCGGTCGACGAGGCGATGCGCATCCCGAACCTCGAAAGCACGCTGACCGGCACGCTCGCGATCGCCGCGAGCTACACGGTGCTCGGCTATTTCCTGCCGCATCATCTGCTGCGCCTGAACACGCAGTATCCGCGGCTGACGATCCAGCTGCACGAGCTGAATCGCGAATCGATCGAAGAAGGCCTGATCGCCGGGCGCTACGACATGGCGGTGCTGCTGACGTCGAACGTGTCGAATCCCGAGCTCGTGCTCGAACCCGTCATTCACTCGGCGCGCCGGCTGTGGGTGGGCGCGCATCATCCGTTGCTCAAGCGCGAGAGCGTGACGTTCGCCGACGTCGCGCCGGAACCGTTCGTGATGCTGACGGTCGATGAGGCCGCGTACACCGCGTTGCGCTACTGGAACGAGACGCCGTACCGGCCGAACGTGATCCTGCGGACGTCGTCGGTCGAGGCGGTGCGCAGCATGGTCGCGAACGGCAGCGGCGTCGCGATTCTGTCGGACATGGTCTATCGGCCGTGGTCGCTCGAAGGGCGGCGGATCGAGACGGTGCAGTTGCGCGATCCGGTGCCGCCGATGAGCGTCGGGCTCGCGTGGCGTAGGAACGCCGAGTTCAGCCCGGCGATGCACGCGGTGCGCGAGTATTTCCGGCATACGTTCATGGAGCCGCGCGCGGGCGGCGGCGCTTGACGCGCACGGACGGCGATCGCGTGTGCGCGCCTGATTGAAATCCACGGCACCGGAAAGGAACGCGTCGATTCTCCATTCGCTTCGACCGTTCCGCCGTATCGCCCTTCGATTCTTCATGCCTCGCGTCGTCCGGCGGGTAGTGAGCGTCGGGATCGGTCTCGCGCAGCGGCGTGATATCGTTGACTCGCCTCGGGCTTGAGTCGGCATGCATGTCGTTCGCCATGGCGATGTCGTGACGGGCGATGCGCCGGCGCTCGTGGCTCGCGCGCATCGTGTCGTTCGCGCGCGACGCACCGCATCGTGCCGCCGAGCGCGTCGGGCGGCGGACGCGGCGCGCGACGCGCGCCGGCCGATCGGGACGTCCCCCTGCTCGTGCCGCCGAGCGATCGCGAAGGAGGCGCGGGCATGTCGCCGTCGCCGTCGCGTGATTTGCCGGATTCCAACGAAGGAGAACGCCATGTCGAATCGCCACGCGACGCGCAGCGTCGCCCTCTGCGCGACGCTCGCGCTGATCCTGACGCTGGGCTGCACGGCCGGCAGGCAGGCGGCCTCCGCCGCCGATGCCGCGCGTCCGGCCGCGAGCGGCGCCGTCGTCGCGAGCGGCATTGCGGGCCTGCGCGAGCCGGTGCGCATCGTCAGGGACAGCGTCGGCGTTTCGCACATCTACGCGCGGAACACGCATGACTTGTTCTTCGCGCAGGGCTACAACGCCGCGCGCGACCGGCTCTGGCAACTCGATCTGTGGCGCAGGCAAGGCGAGGGAAAGATGGCCGAGCAGTTCGGCCCGCGCTTCGCCGCACAGGACCGCGCCGCGCGGCTCTTTCTCTATCGCGGCGATCTCGACGCCGAGTATGCGAGTTACCACCCCGAAGCAAAGCAGATCCTGCAGGCGTTCGCCGACGGCATCAACGAATACGTTCGCGAGGCGAAGGCCGATCCCGCGAAGATGCCCGCCGAGTTTCGCCTGACGGGCACCGAGCCCGGCGAATGGCGGCCGGAGTCGTCGCTGATCCGGATCTACGGGATCACGCGCAATGTGACGGGCGAGGTCGCGTTCGCGCGGCAGGTCGCCGCGGTCGGGCTGCAGAAGGCGATCGCGCTGAACGTGTTCGAGCCGCCCGTGCGGCAGCGGACCATCCCGGCCGGGCTCGACGTCGGGCTGATCGACAAGCGGATCCTGTCCGACTACCTGCTCGCGCGCAACGGGCAGCCGTTCCGCGCGGACGACTTCCCGCGCAGCCCGCTCGGCGCGGCGGGCCGCGAAGCGCTCGCCGCGCGTCTGAGCGCGATGCGCCCGACGCTCGCGGACGACTCGGCGAATCCCTACGCGCCGCGCTACGAAAGCAACAACTGGGTGGTCGCGGGCACGCGCACGGCGAGCGGCAAGCCGCTCCTCGCCAACGATCCGCATCGACGCATCGGCATGCCGTCGCTGCGCTACATGGTGCATCTGCACGCGCCGGGCTGGAACGTGATCGGCGCAGGCGAGCCGTCGCTGCCGGGCGTGTCGCTCGGACACAACGACCGCGTCGCGTTCGGCCTGACGATCTTCGCGTTCGGCGACGAGGAGGATCTGTACGTCTACGACACGCGGCCCGGCCATCCGGACGAGTACCGTTATCGCGGCGCGTGGGAGAAGATGCGAACCGTCGACGAGACCATCGGCGTGCGCGGGCAGGCGAGCCGCGTCGAGCGGCTGGCGTTCACGCGGCACGGGCCGGTGCTGTACGAGGACGTCGCGCATCACAAGGCCTATGCGCTGCGCGCCGCGTACCTCGAATATCCGGGCACGGCCGCTTATCTCGCGAGCCTGAGGCTCGACCAGGCGCGCGACTGGCCGAGCTTCGTCGCGGGCATGAACCGGCATTACGTGCCGGGCGAGAACATGGTCTACGCGGACGTCGACGGCAACATCGGCTGGTTCGGCGGCGCGCTCGCGCCGATCCGTCGCGAGGCCGACTGGTCCGGCGTGCTGCCGGTGCCGGGCGACGGCCGCTACGAATGGGCGGGGCTGACGGAGGGCGACGCGCTGCCGCGCTCGCTGAATCCGGCCGCCGGCTATATCGCGACCGCGAACGCATACGATTTGCCGGACGGCTATCGCTACGTCGGGCGGTCCGCGCACGTGTGGGCCGAGCCGTTTCGGCAGATGCGCATCGACGAGGCGCTGCGGGGCGCGAGCGGGCTGACGGTGGCGGACATGGAGCGGCTGCAGTACGACGAGCGGTCGCTGCCCGCAGCGGCGATGCTCGCGCTCGCATCGCGACTGAAGCCGGACGGGCCGCAGACGCGCGACGCGCTCGCGCGCCTCGGCCGCTGGAACGGCGAGATGGCGGCGGACTCGGTCCCGGCGACGATCTACGAATTCTGGATGCGGGAAGTGATGCGTCGCGTCCGTGACGTCGAGGTGCCGGCTGCCGCGCGCGACGCGTTCCCGAAACTCGAGGTGCGGCAGGTGCTGCGCTCTCTGCGGCAGCCGGACCGCGCGTTCGGCGCGGACCCCGCCGCGGGCCGCGACGCGCTGCTGCTCGACGCGCTGCGCGACGGGCTCGCGAACGCGCGCGCACGGCTGGGCGACGAGGTCGACGACTGGCGATGGGGCCGGCTGCATCACGCGCAGTTCGATCACATGCTGGCCGGCGTGGCGCCCGGTTTCGACGCGTTCGGCACCGAACGCTATCCGGTCGGCGGCGACGACGACACCGTGCATCGCGGCACCTATCGGCCGTCCGATTTCCGGCAGACGAGCGGCGCGTCGTATCGCGAGGTGATCGATCTGGCGGACTGGGACCGCTCGCGGCTCCAGAACACGCCGGGGCAATCGGGGGACCCGCGCAGCCCGTTTTACGCGAACCTGCTGCAAGGCTGGGCGAGCGGCCAATATTGGCCGATGGCGTTCAGCGAACGCGCTGTCGGCGCGCTCACGCACGACACCCTGATACTGGAGCCGGCCGCCGCTCGTTGAGCGGCATCAGGAGGGATCAAGCGGCCCCGTGCGGCATCATGCGGCCTCGCGCAGCGTGCCGGCGCATCCGACCCGATCGGCGTCGGGCCGGCGAGCGTGGCGACAGGTCAGGCATCGATCGAGCGGCCGCGCGCCGATGCCCGGCGGCGCCGCATCGCGCGCGGCCGCGCGTCAGCCCTGCGACTCGGCCGCCTGCGCGTCCTGATCGCGCCACTGCCGGCGTTGCTCGACGAGCTTGCCGATCGTTGTGCACGCAACCTTCCACCAGGCGAACGGACGCGGATCGGCGAGCATGCCGAGCGCGCGTAGTCGAGCGTGAGCCCGGACGTCCACGCCATCGTCACCGCGCGCTTGCGGATCTGCGCGGCGCTTCGCGGCAGCGCGGCTAACGCGACGGGGCCGGCGCGATGCGCGCGCCGCAAGCCGGAAGGCGCGATGCGCAGCCCGCGATCGGGAATCGGTCGAGGGCGGCTTGGCTCGGGCGTGGTCGTGGCCATGGGCCGGTCGTCCGGATGCTTGCATGCGCGAAGCGACGAGGGTCGGCGCGCGATACGACAGTGTGCGAATACGGTCTGCGGCAGCGACGACCGGGAAAAATTCGGTATCCGGCACAATCGGCGCGCGGGCTTTTTCGCCAAATATGCGTCGGCGCGCGACTCTCGGTGAGGCGAAGTAAGTATGGGACGCTTTCGTTGACATTCCAGATGCCATGCGTTTCGGCGTCCAGAACGCGCGCGCATCGTCGAGACGCCTGATGAAGCGCGCGCCGGTCGATGCCGCGCCGGAATCACAGCGGCTCGTAGCCGGGCTTCTTGTAGAGCGTGTCCCGCTTGCGCCGAATGTCCGGCGTATGGACTTTCTCGGTCCAGTCGTGCGGCTCGATTTCTTCGAACGCGACCGAAACCGATTCTTCGCCGTACTTCGGCACGCGCATCACGTCCTGCGCGATCGCATCGGCCGCTGCTTTTGCAGCGCCGATTTCCCGGGCCGCAATTTCCCGATCACGTGAGGCATCGTTCACGCTCCTCGATGATCCGACATCGCCCGACGCCCGACGCCCGACGCCCGACGCCCGACGCCCGACACGCCGGCGCGGCTCATTGCCCATGCGACGCATCCCGATACTGTTCGTCGCCGACCGAGGCGGGCGAGCGCCTGCTGTCGACGGTCGGGGTCTGCTACGAGCGCATCGAGGCCGAGCTCGATGCGTTGAGCGAGCTTCGCGAAAAGCCTGCCGGCACGATCCGTATCACCGCGCACGATCATGTGGTCGACACGATCCTGTGGCCGAAGCTCGCGGCGTTCATGCACGACTACCCGGACGTCAACGTCGAGATCAACGTCGACTACGGGCTGATCGACATCGTCGCCGAGCGTTACGACGCGGGCGTGCGAAGCGGCGATCAAGTCGCGAAGGACATGATCGCGGTGCGCATCGGGCCCGACATGCGGATGGCGGTCGTCGGGTCTCCTGCCTATCTTTCGACGTGGCCGCGTCCGCAAGCGCCGCGGGATCTGGCCGAGCACGCGTGCGTCAATCTGCGGCTGCCCACCTACGGCGGCCTCTATGCGTGGGAATTCGTGAAGGGCGATCAGGACGTGCCGATGCGCGTGCATGGCCAGTTCACGTTCAATACGACCCCGCACATGCTGAAGGCGGCGCTCGACGGATACGGCCTCGCATACGTTCCGGAGGACCTCGTGATCGAGCATGTCGCGCAGGGCCGCCTCGAGCGCGTGCTCGAAGACTGGTGTCCGCGGATTCCGGGCTATCACCTCTACTATCCGAGCCGCCGGCAGCCTTCGGCGGCGTTTGCGCTGCTGGTCGATGCGCTGCGCCACGGCGGGTAGCGCGAGCGCGGACGAATGACGGCCGGCCGCCTCCGAGGCCGGCGGCCGCGCCGTTTTTCCGGCGACTCGGCATAATGAAGCGTTGCTTTCGACGTCGAGCCGAACCGGAGCCGTCGGCGGACGGCGCGCGCGTGTGCGCGGGCTGTCCGCGCCCGATCGCTCCGGTCGTTTTCTTCCATTTATCCGGAGCGTATCTTGTATCCACCGATCGAACCCTATGCACAAGGCTTCCTCGACACCGGCGACGGCCATCGCGTGTACTGGGAGCTTTGCGGCAATCCCGACGGCAAGCCGGCCGTCTTCCTGCACGGCGGCCCGGGCGGCGGCTGCAACGCCGATCACCGCCGCCTTTTCGATCCCGCGCGCTACAACGTGCTGCTGTTCGACCAGCGCGGCTGCGGCCGCTCGACGCCGCACGCAAGCCTCGACAACAACACGACATGGCATCTCGTCGACGACATCGAGCGGCTGCGCGAGATGGCCGGCGTCGAGCGCTGGCTCGTGTTCGGCGGCTCGTGGGGCAGCACGCTCGCGCTCGCCTATGCGGAGACGCATCCGGCGCGCGTCAGCGAGCTCGTCGTGCGCGGCGTCTTCACCGTGCGCCGGTCGGAACTGCTCTGGTATTACCAGGAAGGCGCGTCGTGGCTGTTCCCGGACCTCTGGGAAGCATTCGTCGCGCCCATTCCGCTTGCCGAGCGCTCGGACCTGATGGCCGCCTATCGCCGCCGCCTGACGGGCGACGACGAAGCGGCGAAGCTCGACGCCGCGCGCGCGTGGAGCGTCTGGGAAGGCCGGACGATCACGCTGCTGCCGAATCCCGCGCACGAAGCGCATTTCGGCGACGCGCATTACGCGCTCGCGTTCGCCCGCATCGAAAATCACTATTTCGTTCATCAAGGTTTCATCGAAGAAGGGCAGTTGCTGCGCGACGCGCATCATCTCGCGGACATTCCGGGCGCGATCGTGCAGGGGCGCTACGACGTCGCCACGCCCGCCCGCACCGCGTGGGAGCTGGCGAAGGCGTGGCCGAGGGCGTCGTTCGAGATCGTGCCCGATGCGGGCCACGCGTACGACGAGCCGGGCATCCTGCGTGCGCTGATCGCGGCCACCGATCGCTTTGCGCGCACGCGCTGATTCGCGGTCCGGCGCAGGCGCGCGATAGGCGTCGTCGCCGAATCGCAAGGCGGCGCGTTCGATGCGCGCCGCTTCGAAGCTTCCTTCGAAATCTCCCCCAATGTAAGCCGCAGTACAGAGACGCGACCGCGCCGGTCACGATACTCGAAGTGAGTTCAACGAAGTGCGGCGATTCGCCGGGGCCGTCGGCGAAGAGGGGGAGTCGTGGACGAAGGGTTCGTGCAGGACCGCATCAATCAGGCTGTCTGGCGCAGCCGCAGCGCGCTTCGCGGGTACGGGAGCGCGACCGGCTGGACCGATCCGGGCGAGGCGGCGGCGCTTGCGTGGATCGCCGAGCGCGTGCGCGACGAGCCGATTCTCGACGTCGGCGTCGGCGGCGGACGCACCGTGCCGATGCTGAAGGCGATCAGCGCCGATTACACGGCCGTCGATTACACGCCCGAGCTCGTCGAGATCTGCCGGCGCAATCATCCGGGCACGCGCGTCCATCGAATGGATGCGCGCGACATGCCGGCGTTCGCGGACGAGAGCTTCTCGCTCGTCGTGTTCAGCTACAACGGCATCGACGCCGTCGATCACGACGGCCGGCTGTCGATCCTGAAGGAATTCTCGCGCGTGCTGAGGCCGGGCGGCTTCGTGCTGTTCTCGACGCACAATCTCGCGGGGCCGAGCTATCGTGAAGGGCCGTCGCGGCTCGTTCGCCTGCCGCGGCGCTCGGCGAATCCGCTCGCGATCGCGCTCGACGCGGCGCGCATGGCGTATTCGCTGCCGGTCGGCGTGTTCAACTATTTCCGCCATTCGCGTTTCAACCGAGCGTTCGACGGCTATGCGATGCGCGTGTGCGCCGCGCACAAGTTCGGGATACTCATCATGTATACCGATTTCGCGACGCAGCAGCGGCAGCTCGCCGACGCCGGCCTGCGGCTGCGCGCGGCGTTCGGCGGTTCGACCGGCAAGCCTTTGCGGAGCGATCAGGATCTCGGCGACGAAGCGTGGTTTCACTTCATCGCGAGCAAGCCGTGCATGTAGCGTCGGGGCGATACGCGGGGGCGGCGCGCCGGCGAACGCCGCGTCGGATTCGAAGCATCGGCGTGCGTTGCATGCGCGAACGCCGACGCAATGACAGCGCGCGCATGTGCGCACGCATCGGCGCCGAATCGCGGCCGCCGGCGCGCGCATCGCTCGGCGGCCGATGGAGCGGCAGCCCATGACGCTTTACCGAAGCCCCTCCCGCTGAGTCGCGGCGGCGCGCGACCGCTTCGTCGCGCGCGATCGGTCGGATCGCGTCTAACCGGCGCTTTGCCGCTCCGATCGCTCAGCGTTCAAGCGAATGCGTCCGCCGGCCGCAGATCGCGCTCGGCGAGCTGCCGCGTATCGCGCGTATCGTGCGCGTTGCGCGCCTCGTCGCGCTCGGCGGCGCCGTCGCCATGCAGCTTGAACACCGCCACCGCGCCGTGCAGCGCGCGCGCCTGTTCGGCGAGCGCATGCGCGGCCGCGGATGCCTCTTCGACGAGCGCCGCGTTCTGCTGCGTCACGTTGTCCATTTGCGCGACCGCGTGGTTGACCTGCTCGATGCCGACGCTCTGCTCGTTCGACGCCGACGCGATCTCGCTGACGATGTCCGTCACCTGCCGCACCGAGCCGACGATCTCGCCGATGATCCGTCCCGCGTCGCCGACGAGCGCGGAGCCCGCGCCGACGCGCTCGGTCGACTGCTCGATCAGCGTCTTGATTTCGCGCGCGGCCGTCGCGCTGCGCTGCGCGAGCGTGCGCACTTCGCCCGCGACGACCGCGAAGCCGCGCCCTTGCTCGCCCGCGCGCGCGGCTTCGACGGCCGCGTTCAGCGCGAGGATGTTGGTCTGGAACGCGATGCCGTCGATCACCGCGATGATTTCGGCGACCTTGCTCGAGCTGTCCGCGATCCCATGCATCGTGTCGACGACTTGCCGCATCACGTCGCCGCCGCGCGTCGCGGTCGTCGACGCGGCGCCCGCGACCGCGCACGCATGCTGTGCATGCTCGGCATTGCGGCGCACGGTCGACGTGAGCTCGTCCATGCTCGCGGCCGTTTCTTCGAGCGACGCCGCCTGCTCCTCGGTGCGCGACGACAGATCGAGATTGCCTGACGCGATCTGCGCGCTCGCGGTCGCGACGCCGTCGGCGTTGTGCCGCACGTCGCGGACGACGTGCGACAGACTCGCCTGCATGTCCTTCAGCGCGGCGAGCAGCTCGGCGATCTCGTCGTCGCCGTGCGCGTCGATCGGCGTCGACAGATCGCCCGTCGCGATCCGGCGCACGCACGCGAGCGCGCGTGCTAGCGGACGCGCGACGGTGCCGCTGAACCAGACGCCGCCGCCGAGTGCGAGCGCGAACACGACGAGCGTCGCGACGATGCTGAACGTCGTCGCGCGCGCGGCGTCGCTTGCGGCATCGGCCGATACGCGCGCGCTGTCGGCGGCGATGTCCTGCGTGGCCTTTTCGAGCAGCGCGGCGGGCGCGCGATCGACGCCCGCGACGGCCTGATCGCCGGCGGACGGATCGAAGCCCGATGCCTTGAATGCTTCGAAGCCCTTACGATAGCCTTGCCCCATTTCCGCGTGCGCCGACGCGAACTGCTCGATCAGCCTGCGGCTCTCGCCGTCGGGCAGCTTCGACTTCAGTTCGGCGGCGAGCGCATCGACGGTCTGTTCGCGCTGCCGGAACGCGCTCCAGTACTTGTCGAGTTTCGCCGGGTCCTTGCCGCGCAGCAGCGTGTCTTTCCATTCCTGAACTTGCAGCTTGAATGCGATGAGCGTCGCGGACACCATCCGCTCGTTCGCGACGTTCTGCCGGACCGTCGTGCCGTACGCGTCGAGCGAGCGATTGAGCGCGTGGATGCCGTAGAACGCGCCGGCGGACGTCAGGACGAGCGCTGCCGTGAAGGCAAGGGGGATTTTGCGGCGGAGCTTCATCTGACCTCTGGAATAGCTGGGGAATGCGATGTCGCCGGTCGGCGATGGCTGGTTATCGGCGCGACCGCGCGTTCCTTAAATCAGATGAATCGCGGGCGCCGGAAAGGCCGGAACGTACGTTCCATCGCGCGATGCGTGCGCGCGTCGCCGCCCGCGTTCCGCACATCGCGCGGCGCGCAGCGTACGTCGTGAACGGCGAATCGTGAGTGGAAATCTGCACGACTCAAATACCGAGGAGAAAGAACCGGAATCGCGCCACGAGCTCGCGACTCGCGAGCGTCACGCGCCGCCGCCGTGTTTTCCGCCGCCGCGAACGTCGCGCGCTTTCCCTTCGTCCGCGGCGAGCTTGCGCCACAGCGTCGTCTTGCTGATGCCGAGCATCGCGCACGCTCGATCGCGATCGCCGCCGCATGCGTCGAGCGCGGCGCGGATTTCGTCCGCCTCCGCGCGCCTTCGACGCTGCACGAGCGTCTGGCCTTGCACGGCGCCATCGCCGTCGCCGTCGCCGACAACGGCATCGCCGTCGCCGCGCGTAGCGAACGCATCGGCCGCAAGCACTTCGGGCGCGATCGCGCGCAGCGTGTCGACGCTCACGGCCGCATTGCCGCGCTCGTGCGCATCGGCGAGCTCCACCGCGATCCGCTCGATCACGTTCTGCAATTCGCGCACGTTGCCGGGCCATCGATAGCGCATCAGCGCCGCGTTCGCCGCTTCGAGCGCACGCGCCGCGTCGCGCGCGTCGCGCAATCGCTCGGCGAGCCGCGGCTCGCGCCGCGCGGCCTGCGCGAGCAGCGTCGCGGCGAGCGCGGGAATGTCGGCCGCGCGCTTGCGCAGCGGCGGCAGCCCGATGTTCAGGATGTTCAGCCGGTAATACAGATCCGCACGAAACGTGCCTGCTTCGACGGCCGCAAGGAGCGGCCGGTGCGTCGCCGCGACGACGCGGATGTCGACCGGAATCGGCTCGGTCGAGCCGACGCGCACGACTTCGCGTTCCTGCAGCACGCGCAGCAGCCGGCTCTGCAGCGACGGCGGCATCTCGCCGATCTCGTCGAGGAACAGCGTGCCGCGGTGCGCGGCTTCGAAGAGCCCCGCCTTGCCGCCGCGCCGCGCGCCGGTGAACGCGCCTTCCTCGTAGCCGAACAGCTCGCTCTCGAGCAGCGCTTCCGGAAACGCGCCGCAGTTCACCGCGACGAACGGATATTTGCGGCGCGCGGACAGCGCATGCAGGCTCTGCGCGATCATCTCCTTGCCGGTGCCGCTCTCGCCGAGGATCAGCACGGTCGCGTCCGATTTCGCGTAGCGCCGCGCGAGATCGCGCGCGTGCGCGATCGCGGGCGACGCGCCGACGACGTCGTCGAGCCGGTAGCGCGCGGTGAACTGCTGCGCGTGCTGGTGAGAGCGCAGCGTGCGGTCGAGCCGCTCGACCGCGCGCGATTCCTGGAACGTCAGCACGCTGCCCGGCGCGCCTGCGCCCGCGGCGAGCGGGCCGCGATGGACGACGTAGCGTACGCCGCGCACGGTCGCGAGCGTGTCGCCGTCGGCCGCGCGCAACGTGCGCAGCTCGGGCGTCAGGTCGCGCAGCGCGCGGCCGACCGCGGCCGACGGCTCGACGCCGAGCGCGAGCGCGAGCCGCTCGTTGATCGCCTCGACGCGGCCCTCGCCGTCGAGCGCGACGACGCCGTCGCGCAGATGCTGCAGCAGATTGTCGAGGCGCTCGCGGCGCAGCGCCTCGCCGTGCGTCGCGTGCGCGACTTCGAGCGCGGTGTTGACGGCCGCGCGCACCGACGCGTGCGAGTAGACGAACACCGCGCCCATTCCGATGTTCGCGGCGAGATCGGTGACGAGCCCCGGCCCGACGACGGTCTCGATGCCGCGGTCGCGCATCTCCAGCACGCGCGTCTCCGCTTCCTGCGCGCTCTGGTACGACGCGAACGCGACGTCGAGCCCGTACGCGGCCGCGAAGCTGCGCACTTCGGGCGGCGTCTCGCCGTAGCTGACGAGCGCGATCCGCGTCGCGTCGCGCCGCGCGCGGGCGAGCGCGTGCATCACGTCGAAGCCGGTCGGATTGACGAGCACGACGGGCACGCGCACGCGCGCCTTCAGGTAGGTGCCGTTCGAGCCGGCGGCGACGATCGCGTCGGGGCGCTCGGCGCCCGCCGTCGCGAGCGCGGTGATCGCCTCTTCGTAGCCGCGCGCGACGATCCGCAGATCGGCGCGCTCTTCGTATTCGTCGGCGATGTCGCGAAACAACGCGCGCAGCCGGCTGATGCCGACCGCCCAGACGCGCGGCCGCGCGCCGGTTTCGGGTAGGGTGCTCATGCTGAGGGCTGAACGAGCGTCGCGCTCGGACGGATGGGTGACGATCCGCATTATCGCGCTTGAATTTCAAATATGGAATTTCAATTTCGATATTGCAATCATCCGATGTGAGCGCCGAGCATGAAATGCGCGCAGAATCAGCAAGTTAGCGGCCGGCGAACGGCTTGGCCCGGACCTTGCTATTTACGAGCATCTTTCAGGAGGAGTCGATGGGCAACCCACAACTGATCAGCGCCGGCGCGAAATTCCGCGCGGCGGTCGCGGCCGAGCAGCCGCTGCAGGTGGTCGGCGCGATCACCGCGTACGCCGCGAAGATGGCCGAGGCGGTCGGCTTCAAGGCGGTCTATCTGTCGGGCGGCGGCGTCGCCGCGAACTCGCTCGGCATCCCCGATCTCGGCATCAGCACGATGGACGACGTGCTCGTCGACGCGAACCGCATCACCAACGCGACGAACCTGCCGCTGCTCGTCGACATCGATACCGGCTGGGGCGGCGCGTTCAACATCGCGCGCACGGTCCGCTCGTTCATCAAGGCGGGCGTCGGCGCCGTGCACCTCGAAGACCAGGTCGGCCAGAAGCGCTGCGGCCACCGTCCCGGCAAGGAATGCGTGCCGAAGGGCGAGATGGTCGACCGGATCAAGGCGGCCGTCGATGCGCGCACCGACGAGACCTTCGTGATCATGGCGCGCACCGACGCCGCGGCGGCCGAGGGCATCGATTCGGCGATCGAGCGCGCGATCGCGTACGTCGAGGCGGGCGCGGACATGATCTTCCCCGAGGCGATGAAGACGCTCGACGACTACCGCCGCTTCAAGGAAGCGGTGAAGGTGCCGATCCTCGCGAACCTGACCGAGTTCGGCTCGACG
The DNA here is from genome assembly GCF_000959365.1 of Burkholderia oklahomensis C6786. Lineage (NCBI taxonomy): Bacteria > Pseudomonadati > Pseudomonadota > Betaproteobacteria > Burkholderiales > Burkholderiaceae > Burkholderia > Burkholderia oklahomensis. The sequence continues at coordinate 200,403 of NZ_CP009556.1, read as the reverse complement.
CCACTCTTCACGATCGACGAGCTGAAGAGCGCGAACGTCGACATCGCGCTGTATTGCTGCGGCGCATATCGTGCGATGAACAAGGCCGCGCTGAACTTCTACGAGACGGTGCGCCGCGACGGCACGCAGAAGGCCGCCGTGCCGACGATGCAGACGCGCGCGGAGCTGTACGAATATCTCGGCTATTACGCCTACGAAGAGAAGCTGGACCAGCTCTTCAGCCAAGGCCGGGACTGAAGCGCGGATTCAAGATTCAAGGATTCAAGGATTCAAGGATTCGAACCCCAGGAGAGTGTAAGGATGAGCGAGACAAAGGAAGCAGCAGCAACGAGCACCGCGGGCGGTTTCAAGCCGAAGAAGTCGGTCGCGCTGTCGGGCGTCGCGGCGGGCAACACGGCGCTGTGCACGGTCGGCAAGACCGGCAACGATCTGCATTACCGCGGCTACGACATTCTCGATATCGCCGGCTCGAGCGAATTCGAGGAGATCGCGCACCTGCTCGTGCACGAGACGCTGCCGAACGTCACCGAGCTGGCCGCGTACAAGACGAAGCTGCGCGCGATGCGCGGGCTGCCCGCGAACGTGAAGGCGGCGCTCGAATGGGTGCCGGCGTCCGCGCATCCGATGGACGTGATGCGCACGGGCGTGTCGTTGCTCGGCACCGTGCTGCCCGAGAAGGACGACCACAACCTGCCGGGCGCGCGCGACATCGCGGACCGGCTGATGGCGTCGCTCGGCTCGATGCTGCTGTACTGGTATCACTATTCGCACAACGGCAAGCGGATCGAGACCGAAACCGACGACGACTCGATCGGCGGCCATTTCCTGCATCTGCTGCACGGCAAGACGCCGTCGAAGTCGTGGGTCGACGCGATGCACACGTCGCTGATCCTGTACGCGGAGCACGAGTTCAACGCGTCGACATTCGCGGGCCGCGTGATCGCCGGCACGGGCTCCGACATCTACTCGTCGATCACGGGCGCGATCGGCGCGCTGCGCGGGCCGAAGCACGGCGGCGCGAACGAAGTCGCGTACGAGATCCAGAACCGCTACCGCACGCCTGACGAAGCGGAAGCCGACATCCGCCGCCGCGTCGAGAACAAGGAAGTGGTGATCGGCTTCGGCCACCCGGTCTACACGATCTCCGATCCGCGCAACAAGGTGATCAAGGAAGTCGCGCGCAAGCTGTCGAAGGAAGCGGGCGACCTGAAGCTCTTCAACATCGCCGAGCGGCTCGAATCGGTGATGTGGGAGATCAAGAAGATGTTCCCGAACCTCGACTGGTTCAGCGCGGTGTCGTATCACATGATGGGCGTGCCGACCGCGATGTTCACGCCGCTCTTCGTGATCGCGCGCACGTCCGGCTGGAGCGCGCACATCATCGAGCAGCGGATCGACAACAAGATCATCCGCCCGAGCGCGAACTACACCGGCCCGGAAGACCTGAAGTTCGTGCCGATCGAGAAGCGCTGATCGGCGGCATGCGGCGGCCGGGCTCGACGCCCGGCCGTTTCGCGACGATCGTTACCCAGTCTGTCCCCACGCAATGAACACTGCCAACCGCAAACCCCTGCCCGGCACGTCGCTCGATTTCTTCGACGCGCGCGCCGCCGTCGACGCGATCAGCCCGGGCGCGTACGACACCCTGCCGTACACGTCGCGCGTGCTCGCCGAGAACCTCGTGCGCCGCTGCGATCCGGCGATCCTCGCCGATTCCCTGAAACAGATCGTCGAGCGCAAGCGCGAACGCGATTTCCCGTGGTTCCCGGCGCGCGTCGTGTGCCACGACATCCTCGGCCAGACCGCGCTCGTCGATCTCGCGGGCCTGCGCGACGCGATCGCGGAGCGCGGCGGCGATCCGGCGAAGGTGAATCCGGTCGTGCCGGTGCAACTGATCGTCGATCACTCGCTTGCCGTCGAATGCGGCGGCTTCGATCCGGACGCGTTCAAGAAGAACCGCGCGATCGAGGATCGCCGCAACGAGGACCGCTTTCACTTCATCGAATGGACGAAGAAGGCGTTCGAGAACGTCGACGTGATCCCGCCCGGCAACGGCATCATGCACCAGATCAACCTGGAGAAGATGTCGCCCGTGATCCAGGCGCAGGACGGCGTCGCGTACCCGGACACCTGCGTCGGCACCGACAGCCACACGCCGCACGTCGACGCGCTCGGCGTGATCGCGATCGGCGTGGGCGGCCTGGAGGCGGAGAACGTGATGCTCGGCCGCGCGTCGTGGATGCGGCTGCCCGACATCGTCGGCGTCGAGCTGACCGGCAAGCGCCAGCCCGGCATCACCGCGACCGACGTCGTGCTCGCGCTCACGGAATTCCTGCGCAAGGAGAAGGTCGTCGGCGCGTATCTCGAATTCCGGGGCGTCGGCGCGAAGAGCCTGACGCTCGGCGATCGCGCGACGATCTCGAACATGGCGCCCGAGTACGGCGCGACGGCCGCGATGTTCTTCATCGACGAGCAGACGATCGACTACCTGCGCCTGACGGGCCGCAGCGACGAGCAGGTGAAGCTCGTCGAGACGTACGCGAAGGCGGCCGGCCTGTGGGCGGACAGCCTGACGCACGCGCAATACGAGCGCACGCTGACGTTCGATCTGTCGAGCGTCGTGCGCAACATGGCCGGCCCGTCGAACCCGCACAAACGGCTGCCGACCTCCGATCTCGCCGCGCGCGGGATCGCCGGCCAGTGGGAAGAGAAGCCGGGCGAGATGCCCGACGGCGCGGTGATCATCGCCGCGATCACGAGCTGCACGAACACGAGCAACCCGCGCAACGTGATCGCCGCGGCGCTGCTCGCGCGCAACGCGAACGCGCGCGGCCTCGTGCGCAAGCCGTGGGTGAAGAGCTCGCTCGCGCCCGGCTCGAAGGCGGTCGAGCTCTATCTGAAGGAAGCGAACCTGCTGCCCGATCTCGAGAAGCTCGGCTTCGGCATCGTCGCGTTCGCGTGCACGACCTGCAACGGCATGTCGGGCGCGCTCGATCCGAAGATCCAGCAGGAGATCGTCGATCGCGACCTGTACGCGACCGCCGTGCTGTCCGGTAACCGCAACTTCGACGGCCGCATCCACCCGTATGCGAAGCAGGCGTTCCTCGCGTCGCCGCCGCTCGTCGTCGCGTACGCGATCGCCGGCACGATCCGCTTCGACATCGAGAAGGACGCGCTCGGCCACGACCAGGACGGCAAGCCGGTCACGCTGAAGGACATCTGGCCGACCGACGAGGAGATCGACGCGATCGTCGCGTCGAGCGTGAAGCCCGCGCAGTTCCGCGCGGTCTACGAGCCGATGTTCGCGCGTGCGGCCGACGCCGGCGAGCGCGCCGCGCCGCTGTACGACTGGCGGCCGCAAAGCACGTACATCCGCCGTCCGCCGTACTGGGAAGGCGCGCTCGCGGGCGAGCGCACGCTGCAACGCATGCGGCCGCTCGCCGTGCTCGGCGACAACATCACGACCGACCACCTGTCGCCGTCGAACGCGATCATGGCCAACAGCGCCGCGGGCGAATATCTCGCGAAGATGGGCCTGCCCGAAGAGGACTTCAACTCGTACGCGACGCACCGCGGCGACCACCTGACCGCGCAGCGCGCGACGTTCGCGAACCCGACGCTCGTCAACGAGATGGCGGTCGTCGACGGCGCTGTGAAGAAGGGCTCGCTCGCGCGCGTCGAGCCGGACGGCAAGGTGACGCGGATGTGGGAAGCGATCGAGACCTACATGAACCGCAAGCAGCCGCTGATCGTGATCGCGGGCGCGGACTACGGCCAGGGCTCGTCGCGCGACTGGGCGGCGAAGGGCGTGCGGCTCGCGGGCGTCGAGGCGATCGCCGCCGAAGGGTTCGAGCGCATCCACCGCACCAACCTGATCGGGATGGGCGTGTTGCCGCTCGAGTTCAAGCCGGGCACGAACCGGACGACGCTCGGCATCGACGGCACCGAGACGTTCGACGTGATCGGTGAGCGCACGCCGCGCGCGGATCTCACGCTCGTGATCCATCGGAAGAACGGTGAGCGCGTCGAGGTGCCGGTCACGTGCCGGCTCGATACGGCCGAGGAAGTGTCGATCTACGACGCGGGCGGCGTGCTGCAGCGCTTCGCGCAGGATTTCCTCGAATCGTCGCAGGCGGCGTGACGGCGCGGTGACGCGCAAGCGCGTCGCCTGGCGGGGCCGCGTGCCGAAGCGGCAAGCGGATCGAAGAGGCTGTTCTCGCGGCGACGCTCAAACGTTGCCTGGGGGAACAGGCCCGAGTTGCTTTGCTTGGCGTGGGATCGGAGTGCGAAGCGTGGGGCTGGGGTAAGGGTTGGAGCGCTAACTTTGGTCGACTTCCTAAAGGGTGGGACTGGGTTAGCGCTAAAGCGCTAACTCCGGTCGACTTCCTAAAGGGTGGGGCTGGGTGAGCGCTAAAGCGCTAACTCCGGTCGACACCCTAAAGGGTGGGACTGGGTAAGCGCTAAAGCGCTAACTCCGGTCGACACCCTAAAGGGTGGGACTGGGTAAGCGCTAAAGCGCTAACTCCGGTCGACACCCTAAAGGGTGGGACCGGAGTAAGCGCTGAAGCGCTAACTCCGGTCGACACAGGACAACAAAACATGGATCACATCCCTCAAATCAAAATTCCCGCAACCTACCTGCGCGGCGGCACCAGCAAAGGCGTCTTCTTCCGCCTGCAGGACCTGCCCGAAACCGCGCAACAACCAGGCGCCGCCCGCGACGCGCTGCTCTCGCGCGTGATCGGCAGCCCGGACCCCTACGGCAAGCAGATCGACGGAATGGGCGGTGCAACGTCGAGCACCAGCAAAACAGTAATCGTCGCGAAGAGCGCACGGCCCGAGCACGACGTCGATTACCTGTTCGGCCAGGTTTCGATCGACAAGCCGTTCGTCGACTGGAGCGGCAATTGCGGCAACCTGTCAGCAGCGGTCGGCCCGTTCGCGATCTCGGGCGGCCTGATCGATCCGGCGCGCGTGCCGGAGAACGGCGTCGCGACCGTGCGGATCTGGCAGGCGAACATCGGCAAAACGATCGTCGCGCACGTGCCGATCACGAACGGCGCAGTGCAGGAGACGGGCGACTTCGAGCTCGACGGCGTCACGTTCCCCGCGGCCGAAGTGCAGCTGGAATTCATGGATCCGGCCGCCGACGAGGACGGCGCGGGCGGCACGATGTTCCCGACAGGGAACCTCGTCGACGATCTCGACGTGCCAGGCGTCGGCACGCTGAAGGCGACGATGATCAACGCAGGGATTCCGACGATCTTCGTCGAGGCCGAAGCGGTCGGCTACAACGGCACCGAGCTGCAAGACGCGATCAACGGCGACGCAAAGGCGCTCGCGATGTTCGAGACGATCCGCGCGCACGGCGCGCTGCGCATGGGACTCATCCAGTCGCTCGACGAGATCGCGACGCGCCAGCACACGCCAAAGGTCGCGTTCGTCGCCAAGCCGGCCGATTATGTCGCGTCGAGCGGCAAGCGCGTCGCGGCCGCCGACGTCGACCTCCTCGTGCGCGCGCTGTCGATGGGCAAGCTGCATCACGCGATGATGGGCACGGCAGCCGTCGCGATCGGCACCGCGGCCGCGATTCCGGGCACGCTCGTGAATCTCGCGGCGGGCGGCGGCGCGCGCAACGCAGTGCGCTTCGGCCATCCGTCGGGCACGCTGCGCGTCGGCGCTCACGCAAAGCAGGAAGGCGGCGAGTGGGTCGTCACGAAGGCGATCATGAGCCGCAGCGCGCGCGTGCTGATGGAAGGCTGGGTGCGCGTGCCGGGCGACGCGTTCTGACGTTTCGGCGCTCGGGCAATGCGATGATCGGGTATTTCGGTGGTCCGGCGTTCCGGCGCTCGAATGGTCGGGGGCTTCGGCATTCTGGGGGCCGGGCGCTTCGGTGATCGGGTATTTCGATGGCCCGGCATTCCGGTGACCGGCATTCGGAGGTCCGGCATTCCGAAGGTCCGGTAGTCCCGCATTCCGGAGATCCCGCCCCCCGCTATCCCGATGTCCGTCGCAACCGATCGCGGCGGCAGCGTCGCAGCCGCATCGCGAGCACCGCCCGCGCCGCGGCCTCGCGCTGCCGACGCGCGCCGCCCGCTTTTCCGCAAACGCCGCGCGACGCTACGCCTTCTCTTCGACGGCGCCCGTCTCGCGCCCGTCTCCGACCCGGTTGATCGTGCCCTGCGCGACCGCGACGAGCCGTTCGTGATCGCCGTCGATCACGAATACGTGGCACTGGCAGGTCGCCTGATTCCGTCCCGCATAAACCAGCTTCGCGCGCGCGATCAGCGTGCCGACGACGGCCGGGCGCAGGTAATTGATCTTGTATTCGGCCGTGACGACGCGCGGCCCGAGCGCGAGCGCGCCGGCGAACGTCAGTGCGTTGTCGGCGAGATAGCTGATGACGCCGCCGTGGACGAAGCCGTACTGCTGCCTGAGTTCGTCGCGGATCGGCAGGCGCAGCGACGCCTCGTCGCCTCCGATGTGCACGAGCTCGGTGCCGAGCAGCATGCTGAAGGGTTGCGCGCGCAGGGCGCCGCGCGCGTGATCCACGATGTCGGTCATCGACGTTCCTTCGCTATCGATTGAATTGATACGTTGAACAATGCGGCGCGATGCGCGCGCCGCCGATGCAATCCGGCTCTTTGCGCTCCACTCTAGGAAGGGGGCGCGCGATACGCAAGGAAATTCGTCGTGCCGGCGCACTAGCGGAGGGGTTTGTTCGCCGAATTGCGTCGAAGCCCGGTTGCGGAGGCGGCGCGGACGCGCGTTCGATTTCGGCGGCGCCGCACGATGCCGCCGCGGCACATCAGGCGCGGCGCGCCGGCGAATCGTCGAGCGGGCGTCGATCGTGCGCCACCCGCGAGCCGATCGCGAGCCGTCGTGAGCCATCCGCGCGCCGACCGTGAGCCAATCGTGGCGCAGCGTTTCGCGAACGACGCATCGTCGCCGCCCGGCGCGCCGATTGCGCGGGCCGGCGGGCGGACCACTACCAGTTTTGGTAGATAGCGAAAGCGCGCAGGCGACCTAACCTTAACAGGCAGACCATTCGACTCTTGGTAGAAGCGCCCTGCCGAACCGGCGGACGCGCGGAGACGACCGCGTTACCGCCGTAGAACAACGACGCGCCGGTTCAAAAGGATAACTAATGGCACATCAGGGGCGGCAAGCGGCACGGTGCGCGACACCGTGTCGCCGCATCGCGGGGAACGCGTCATCCATCGACGAAATTCCCGATCCTGCAGATCTACGACAGCCAGACGCACATCGCCGTTGCAGGAAAGATCACGGGGCTGTCGGCCGTCGTTCTTTTTCAGGAGGAACAACATGAATCAAGCATCCGGTCATCCGATCACGCCCTACGGCGTCGCGATCCACCAGGCGATCGCCGGCGGCGATCTCGCGCAGATGAAGACGCTGCGCGCACAGGCACAGGCGCTGCTGAGCCAGCAGGGCAACCTGTCCACCGCGCTCGAGTTGCTCGAGGTCGAGATCGCCAGGCTCGAACAGAAGAAGTAGCCGCGAGTCCGCCGCCGCCGTTCGTCGCTTCGTCATGGCGGCGTTTCAGCGTTTCGTCGTCGTTCAACCACTCGCATCTAGGAGACTCACATGTCCGAAGATCTTCGCGTCGGTCTTTTCCCGGTTCGCTACAACGTCGGCACCGGGCTCCCCGGCGCGCCGCAGCTCGCGCTCAACCTGGTGGTCGATACGACGGAGCGCAGCGTTGTCGGCACCGCGACCATCTCGCAGGCCGTGAGCCCGCCGCTCAACTTCCGCGCCGAAGTCTGGGGTACCTACGTATTCCGGCTCGGCCCGCCGCCGCGCCACGACGGCCGCGGCGCGATCGTGCAGATTTCGCTGCAGGGCGGCCAGATCGGCCAGGCCGGCCAGGGCACACCGTTCATCACGTTCTACGCCGAGCTGCTGTTGCGCGGCGACGGCAAGTCGGGCGTCGCGTCGTATCGCTACTACTCGAACGGCACCTGGCACGAAGTCGAGAACGTGCCGGTCAAGGCCGATCCGGAAGTCGTGCCGCTCGAGCCCGGCCCGGTCATCCTCGAAGCGGCGCGAAGCGCGTACGGGCCGATGCCGATGTATGCGGCGACGATCCAGTATGCGGCCGTGTCCGGCGATCTCGCGCACATGAAGACGCTCGCTTCCTATGCGCGGCAGCAACTGGAAAGCCGCGACGACATCGCGGCCGCGCTGAAGACGCTCAAGGCGGAAATCGCCAAGCTCGAAAGCCGGCAGTGAGCGGCGCAGTCTTGCATCGACATCGTTCGTTCATCTTCGTGGAGCTAACGTCATGGCTACTACCGGTCTCTTTCCTGTCCAACTCCGTGTCTCGACGCCCAATCTCGGCGCGCCGGTCCTCTGGCTGTATCTGCTCGTCAATGCGGTCGAGAAGACCGTCTCGGGCTTCGCACGCATCACCCAGTCGATCTATCCGCCGCCGCATTTCCGCGCGCGCGTCACCGGACAGTTCCATCAAGTGAGGCTGGATCCGCAGTCGCCGCCGTCGATCGCGCTGAGCATCACGGGCAGCCCGACGGGGCCCGTCGCGCCGCAGGTGGTGATACTGGAATTCAACGGCCTGCTGAACGACGACTGGCAATCGGGAACGGCGAACTACCGGTACCTGGACGACGGTCGCTGGCATTCGATCGAGCACGCGATCGTGACGAAGGACAACTCGCTGATCCCGCTCGAGCCGTCGCACGAGCACGTGGTGCCGCTGTACGGCGTCGGTCTGCAGGAAGCGCGGGCGTCCGGCGACCTGAGCCGGATGAAGGCGCTCGTGCGGCAGGCGGAGCAGCAGCTCGCCGATCACGACGCGATCGCCGCCGAGCTGTCGAAGCTCGAAGCGGAAATCGCGCGTCTGGAACCGCGCCGCTGAGCCGAAACGGCCGGCGCCGCACGCGTGGGCACGCCCGCGCGTGCGGCGCCCCGGCCGCGCCACGAGGAGACATCGCCATGAGCACAACGGACGCGCGCCCGGCCCGCTACCTGAGCGACAGCGACTATCAACGCTTCGTCCCGGTTCATGCCGTTTGGGAAATCACGCTGGCCTGCGATCTCAAATGCCTGCATTGCGGCTCGCGGGCCGGCCATCGGCGCACGAACGAACTGAGCACCGCCGAATGCCTCGAAGTCATCGAGTCGCTCGCGCGGCTCGGCACGCGCGAGGTCTCGCTGATCGGCGGCGAAGCGTATCTGCGCAAGGACTGGACGCAGCTGATCCGCGCGATCCGCTCGCACGGCATGTATTGCGCGATCCAGACGGGCGGCCGCAACCTGACGCCGAAGCGCCTCGCGGAAGCGGTCGACGCCGGCCTGAACGGCGTCGGCGTGTCGCTCGACGGGCTCGCGCCGCTGCACGACAAGGTGCGCAACGTGCCGGGCGCGTTCGACCGGGCCGTCGACACGCTGCGGCGCGCGCACGACGCGGGCCTCGCGGTGAGCGTCAACACGCAGATCGGCGCGGCGACGATGGCGGATCTGCCCGCGCTGATGGACACGATCATCGAGCTCGGCGCGACGCATTGGCAGATCCAGCTGACGGTCGCGATGGGCAATGCGGTCGACAACGACGAATTGCTGCTGCAGCCGTATCGGCTGACCGAGCTGATGCCGCTGCTCGCGAAGCTGTATACGGACGGCCTGAGCCGCGGCCTGCTGATGAACGTCGGCAACAACATCGGCTATTACGGTCCCTACGAGCATCTGTGGCGCGGCTTCGGCGACGAGCGGGTGCACTGGGCGGGCTGTGCGGCGGGCCAGACCGTGATCGCGCTCGAAGCGGACGGCACCGTGAAGGGATGCCCGTCGCTCGCGACGGTCGGCTTTTCGGGCGGCAACGTGCGCGACCTGTCGCTCGAGGACATCTGGCGCACGAGCGATGGAATCCATTTCGGCCGGCTGCGGTCGGTCGACGATCTGTGGGGCTTCTGCCGGAGCTGCTACTACGCGGACGTGTGCCGCGGCGGCTGCACGTGGACGTCGCACTCGCTGCTCGGCAAGCCGGGCAACAATCCGTACTGCCATTACCGCGTGCTCGAGCTGCAGAAGCAGGGCCTGCGCGAGCGGATCGCGAAGGTCGAGGAGGCCGGCCCCGCATCGTTCGCGGTGGGCCGCTTCGATCTCGTGACCGAGCGCATCGCGGACGGCGAGCCGGTGTCGAGCATCGTCCGCTCGGGGCAGGTGATCGAGCTTGCGTGGAAGAACAAGGGCAAGCGTTCGCCGGACGTCGGACGCGTGCCGCCGAAGCTGAAGCTCTGCCGCAACTGCGACGGCTACGTGCACGCGAGCGAGCTGACCTGTCCGCACTGCGGCGGCGATATCGAAGCGTCGGCGCGCACGCACGAGCAAGAGACGAAACGCCGGCACGCATTGATGAGCGATCTCGAGCGCCTGCTGGGCCTGCCGGCGTCGACGTTCGACGGCGCATGACGCGGGCCGGCGCGCCCGGTTTCGCTGGTCGGCGGGCCGCGAACGAACGGAGAGTCCACACGCCGCATGCGTGATCGCTCAAGTCCGCCGCCGAAATGCCGCTAAAGCCAAGGCAGTACTTCTTCTTGGCTCTAACGGAAATTCATGTTCAGCAAAATCAAGCTCGCATCCGGCCTGCTCGGCGTGCTCGTCGTGTTCTGCCTGTTTCTGATCGCGGTCGAGGGGCTCGGCTTCTGGTCGTTGTCCGAGTCGCGCGGCAACGTCGACGATCTGTCCAACGTCGCGATCAAGCAGACCGATGCCGCCTCCGTCGCGACCCAGCACATGCTCGACGCCCGCACCAACCTGTCCCGCGCCAGCACGCGGATGGTGAAGGGCGATCCGATGCCCACCGAGACGCTCCGGCACGTGCGCGACCAGCTCGTGCTCGCCGATCGCGCATACGCCGGCTTCACGGCCGCGCCGACGATCAGCGCCGAGAACACCGAGCGCGCGGCCGCGCTCACCGATCGCTACCGCAAGTACCACGCGGCGCTCGTCGATCTCGTGCAGTTCCTCGAATCCAACAACATGCAGGCGTTTCTCGATCAGCCGACGCAGGAAATCCAGGACGCCTATCTCGGCGAACTGCGCACGTTCTCGGAATTCAGCAATAAGACGAGCCAGCACGCGCTCGGCATGATCGACACCGGGATGCGGTGGTTCGAGACGGTCGGCGCCGTGCTGCTCGTGCTGATGCTCGCGTCCATCGTGGGGATCTACGTTCTCGCGCGGCGCGCGATCGTCGCGCCGCTCGCGCAGGCGGGCGTGCACTTCGAACGGATGGCGCAAGGCCGCCTCGACGAGAAGGTGACGCCGCACGGCGTCCACGAAATCGAGCGCCTGCTGCGCGGGCTCGCCGAGATGCAGGCGAGCGTCGCGGGAACCGTGCACACCGTGCGCAACGCGTCGAACGCGATCCACCTCGGCGCGGCGGAGATCGCGAGCGGCAACGCGGACCTGTCCGCGCGCACGTCGAGCCAGGCCGCGTCGCTCGAAGAGACGGCGGCGAGCATGGAGGAGCTGACGGCGACCGTGCGGCAGAACAGCGACGGCGCGCGCGCGGCGAGCACGCTCGCCGACGAGGCGCTGCTCGCGACGAAGAACGGCGGCGCGATCGTCGACGACGTGATCGACAAGATGCACGGGATCGCGCGCAGCTCGGGCCGGATCGCGGAGATCATCGCGGTGATCGACGGGATCGCGTTCCAGACCAACATCCTCGCGTTGAACGCGGCCGTCGAGGCGGCGCGCGCGGGCGAGGAAGGGCGCGGCTTCGCGGTCGTCGCGGGCGAAGTCCGCGCGCTCGCGCAGCGCAGCGCGCAATCGGCGAAGGAGATCAAGGCGCTGATCGAGGAATCGGTCGCGCAGATCGACGGCGGCTCCGAGCTCGTCGAGCGTGCGGGCGAGGCGATGCGCTCGGTGTCGGCGTCGATCGAGCGGGTCGCGCAGACGATGACCGAGATCACGGCCGCGTCGATCGAGCAGAGCGCGGGGATCGAGCAGGTCAACCAGGCCGTCACGCAGATGGAGCAGCTGACGCAGCAGAACGCGGCGCTCGTCGAGGAAGTCGCGGCGGCGGCCGGATCGCTCAACGAACAGACCGAGCAATTGCAGCGGTCGGTCTCGGTGTTCGAGCTCGGCGACGCGCGCGAGCGCCGGCCAGCCGGCGGCGCGGTGCCCGGCGGCGCGGCCGCGCCGCAGCTCGCGCGCGCGTAGCCTCGCATGCGCCGGGCGCGCGGCATCGGCGGAATGGGAATGGGCCGCGCGTCATCCGTCGTCCCGCGCTCGCCGCGGCGCGGCCGCGCTCACGCGGCCCGCTTCGACGCTGCGCCGACGAGCAGCCGCACCGCGACGGCCGCGACGAGCGCGAACGCGCCGCTCACGCACAGCGCGACCGAAAAGCCGCTTGCGAGGCCCGCCGGCGCGAGCCGCGCGAGCGCCGCGCCGATCTGCGGCGGATGGCCGCGCGTTGCCTGCGCGAGGTCGCCCGCGAGCAGGCTCGACATGAAGTGCGCGTCGAGCGCGCCGAGCAGGTCCGGCGCGTCCGCGACGCGCCGCACGAGCGCCGCATGGGTCCGCGCGGCGAGCACGGCGCCGAGCACGCCGACCGACGTCACGATCGCGGAGAAGCGCGTCGTCGTGCTGATCCCGGACGCCATCCCGGTTCGCTCCGGCGGCACGCACGCCATGATCGCCTTCTGCGTGTCGCCGTTCAGGATGCCCGCGCCGCATCCGGTGATCAGCATCCCGAGCGCGACGAGTCCGTAATGCGACGCGCCCGCGAGCGCCGCGGTCGCGAAATTCCCGATACCGATCAGCGCGAGCCCGCATCCGAGCACCGTCGCGGCCGGCGCGCGCGCCGACAGCGCCGCGCCGAGCGACGGCCCGACGATCATCGCGAGCGCGAACGGCAGCATGCCGAGCCCCGCGCCGATCGCCGACATGCCGAAGCCGATCTGCAGATAGAGCGGCAGAAACGTCATCATCACCTGCGCGCACGCCGCGTAGCCGAACATCGCGAGCAGCGCGCCGACGAAGCGCGGCTCGCGGAACAGCGCGAGGTCGATCATCGGCCGCCGCTGCCAGCGCTCGACGCCGACGAACGCGACGAAAAGCGCCGCACTGGCCGCGAAGCGCGCGAGCGCGCCGGGCGCCGACCAGCCGTGCGACGGCGCGTCGATCAGCGCCCAGATGCCGACCGCGAGCGCCGAGCCGAACAGCGCGCTGCCCGGCGCGTCGATGCGCTTCGCGTGCGGATCGCGCGATTCGTCGATCGTCGCGCAGACGGCTGCCGCGAGTGCGATGCACACCGGCAGGTTCAGCAGAAAGATCCAGCGCCAGCCGACCCATTGCGCGATCGCGCCGCCGACGAGCGGCGCGATCGTCGTCGCGATCCCCATGCACATCCCCCAGACCGCCCATGCGCGCGCGCGGTCGGGGCCGTCGGGGAAGCGGTTCGCGATCACGGCGAGCGCCGACGTCAGCAGCATCGCGGCGCCGACGCCCTTGACCGCGCGCGCGACGTTGAGGAACACGGCCGTCGGCGCGAGCCCGCAGCCGAGCGAAGCGACGAAGAACACCGCGAGCCCGATGAGCAGCACGCGCTTGCGGCCGACGCGGTCGGCGAGCCCGCCCGCCGGCAGCAGGCACGCGGCGAACGCGGTCATGTACGCGCTCACGACCCACTCGATGTCCGCGAAGCTCGCATGGAACGTGCGGGCGATCGACGGCAGCGACACCGCGACGACGTTGGTGTCGAGCACGATCAGCGAGCAGGTCGCGGACGCGGTCGCGAGCGCGCGCCATGGGGTGCCGCGGTGGGGCCGCGCGGGCTCCGCTGCGACAGCGTTCGATACGCGAAGGCCGGGCTCGAGGGGAGCGGAGCGAGGGGAAGAGTCGTGCATGCCGGACGCCGTGATGCGAGGGGGAGAGCGGCATGTTAGGCTGAGCGGCTATTGCTCGTCATTGACACAGAAATTCATCTTTATTGCATCAAGGGGCAATAAATGGATCGCCTCGAACTACGCCATGTCCGCGCGTTTCTCTGCGTCGCCAGGCATCTGCACTTCGCCCGCGCGGCGGACGAGCTCGACATCGCGCCGCCCGCGCTGACGCGGCTGATCCAGGACGCGGAGCGGCTGCTCGGCGTGCGGCTCTTTCATCGCACGCGGCGCTCCGTCGCGTTGAGCGCGGCGGGCGCCGTCTATGTCGGCGAGGCCGAGGCGGCGCTCGCGCATCTCGCGCGCGGCCGGGAATTGGCGGCGCTCGCCGAGCGCGGCGAAATCGGGCGGATCGAGGTCGGGTACGTGTCGTCGGCGGCGTACTCGGGTGTGCTGCAACGCACGGTCGGGACGTTTCGCGACGCGCATCCGCGCATCGGCGTCAACGTGCGCGAGGTGCCGATGGACGACGTCGCCGCGCAGCTCGACGCCGGCACGCTCGACGTTGCCTACGTGCGCCCGCCATTGCCGCTGCCGGACGGCGTGCTGGCGTATACCGTGCATCGCGACGTGTTCGTGGCGGCGGTGCCCGAGCATTTGCCGCTCGCGAAGTGCGCATCGATCCCGCCGGCCGCGCTCGCGGACGCGCGCTTCGTCGTGCCCGAGCAGGCGTTCGGTACGCACGAAGTCGCGCGCCGCGGGCATTTCGAGCCGATCGTCGGCGCGCGGCCGGGCGGGCTCGTCGCGGTGCTCGCGTACGTGTCGGTCAGCGGATTCGTCGCGATCGTGCCGCAGGCGCTCGTCGGCTGCGTTGCGCTGCCGGGCGTCGCGTATCGGCCGATCGAAGGCAAGCCGATTCCGTCGGAAGTGGCGCTCGCGTATCGCAAGCACGAGAAGGCGCCCGCCGTGCGCGCGTTCGTGCGGTACGTGCGGCAGGTCGCGCTTTAGATGGCGGCCGGGTCGCTTGCGTGACGCGTGGCACGCGGCATGCTGTTGCGGCGCGCGCGCGGGGCTCGGGATGAAGGATGCGCGGGCGGTAGCGTGTGAATGTCACGGCGCGGACATGGAGGAAGCCATGACCGCATGGGGACGAACGGGCGGGCGCGGCCGGCGACGCATCCGCAAGCGTGAGCGGCGGCGCGTGGCCGGCCGCGCACGCATCGCGCGTCACGCGCCCGCCGGCAGCGACGCGTACGCGGTCGCGAGGTGATACGGCGTCGTCGACGGCATATCCGCGCGCGCCACGTCGCCCTGCGCGGTCTTGCATTCGTACCAGCCGCGCGGATGCAGGAACCGTTCGCCGAAGCGCGCGATCTGACGGGCGAGCGCGTCCGGCTCGCCGCCGTGCGTCGCGAGCGCGCGCAGATACTCGGTTTGCGCCCAGATCCGCTGCGTGCCGTCGATGCAAGCGCCGTGCTCGTCGGTCGCCGCGCAGACGCCGCCCGTGTCCGGATCGACGCCATGCCGCTGCGCGAACGCGTATGCGCGCGCGAGCGCGTCGGGCAGGCCCGTCGCCGCGAGCCGCGCGCCCGCCGCGCTGACGAGATAGAACCACTCGAACTGATGGCCCGGCTCGAGGCGGTTGTCGGCGCTGCCGAGCGGCAGCTCCGCGACGCAGCCGGTGCGCGTATCGACGAACGTGCGCTCGACCGCCTGTGCGGTGCGCAGCAGCGCGTCGTCGAACGCGGCGTCGCCGAACGCGCGGCTCGCCGCGAGCCAGCCTTCCGTCAGGTGCATCAGCGGATTCTGCAGCGGGCCGCCGGCCGTCGCGGCGAAGTCCTCGCTGCGCGCCGAGTCGAGGAGCGCGTTTCCGGGCTGCGGCGCGAAGCGCTCGCCGGTCAGCGCCGCCGTGCGCTGCGCGACGTCGCGCGCGTCGCGATTGCCGAACGCCGCGAAATATTCTGCGCACGCGAACACGACGAACGCGTGCGTATACAGATCCTTCGTGCGGTCGAGCGGCGCGCCCTGCGCGTCGACGCTGTAAAACCAGCCGTCGTGGCGAGGATCGCGGAAGTGGCGGCACAATGCGGCAAAGAGCGCGTGCGCGTGCTCGGCGTCGCCCGCCTGCGAGAACACGAATAGCTGGCGCGCGCACGCCATCGCGCGATAGCGGGTGACGGGCAGCGGCGCGTGCGTGTCCGGCGCGACGGCCTCGAACGGCAGTTGCAGCGCCTGGTTGAAGCCGGGTCCGCGCCAGAGCGGCAAGACGATTTGCGCGAAATGGCGGCGCAATTGAGCGGCCTGGTCGGAAACGGAGACGGGAGCGGACATGACGAATGACGACGCGGTTGACATTGAAAAAAACGCGGCACCGGACGCGCGGGCCGAGCGGCAAGGATAAAGCATGCGGCCCGCCGCCGTCGAAAAAAGGAGAGCACGGATGCTGAACAACGTCGAACTCATCATGCGGCTGATTCTCGCGGCGGCGCTCGGCAGCGTCATCGGCGTCGAGCGCGAGCGCCTGTCGTGGGCGGCGGGCCTGCGCACGCACATGCTCGTGTGCGTCGGCTCGGCGCTCATCATGATCGTGTCGGCGTTCGGCTTCGCGGACGTGCTCGGCCAGGCGCACGTCGATCTCGATCCGTCGCGGATGGCCGCGCAGGTCGTGTCGGGAATCGGCTTTCTCGGCGCGGGGTCGATCCTGCTGCGCGGCGAGATCGTCCGCGGGCTGACGACGGCGGCGAGCCTGTGGTCGGTCGCGGCGGTCGGGCTCGCGGTGGGCGGCGGGCTATACGTGGCGGCGATCGCGGCGACGATCATCATCCTCGTCATCCTCGCCGGCATCAAGCCGCTCGAGCGCCGCTACCTGACCGTGCGCCAGCGCCGCCATCTCGTGCTGCTGGTCGAGCGCGGCACGCTGACGTTCGATTCGGCGCACGCGGCGCTCGGCGTCGACAGCGCGCGGATCAAGCGCTTCATCGTCCAGCAGAGCGAGGACGCGGAAGACAGCGACGAAGTGACGATCGCGCTCGGCCGCGTGTCGGACGTCGAATACGAGAGCATTTGCGCTCGGCTGCGGCAATTGCCGGGCGTGAAGGGCTTCACCGAGCAGAAGAGCGGCTTGCCCGACGATTAAGCTACGGGATCGCGCAGCGGGCATGAGACAATGCGGCCTTCCCGAAATTGTTCGCAGCATTGTCCGGCGCGCGTGCGGCGCGCCGCTGCACGACCTATGACCGATTCCGCAGCATTCCCACGTACTCGTTCCTCCCGATCGTCCGCGTCCAAGCGGCGGCCGCGCGCCGCGGCGGCGGGCGGCCTTGTGCAGTCGCGCGTCGCGGCCCGGTCCGGCCGCGCCGCGGCGGCGAGCGAAGCGCTCCGCGACGAGCACACGCTCGATCTGTTCGGCGGCGCCGCCGCGAGAGAAGCGAAGCCGACCGCCAAGGCCGAAAACGCGCGCAGCGCGCGTGCGACGGCGCGCGGCGGCGAACGCGCGGGCGAACAGGCCGATCTGCTGAGCGGATTCGCGGAAGATTCGGCCGCGCACGCGCAACGCGAGGCCGACGGGCGTTCTGCTGCCGACGCGGCGGGCACGCGCACGCAAGATGCGGCTTCGGCGGGCGAATCCGTGAGCGTGCCGGCGAACTCCGTCGAGTCCGCATCGGCCGATGCGGGTTCGGGGCGGCGCGATACGCCCGCCGTTCAGGTCTTCGAGCCGGCGACGGCGCAGGCCGGCATCGACGACGCGCCGGCAGCCGGCCGGACCGATTCGCGCCGTTCGTCTTCGCGTCGCGCGAACAGCAAGAAGCAGGCGGCCCAACGCGGAGCGCATCGAGGCTCGGCATCTCAGGGCGATGCAAAGCGGGACGAGACGGCCCGAGGTCAAACCGCCCAGGTCCAGGGCGAAGCGGCTCACGATCCAACGCCCGAGCACCCGACACGTCAAAGCGCCGCCGACGAAGCTCGATCGACCGAAGCTCCAGCGGCCCCGGATACGGCGAATATCGAGCCAACGGACTCGACTCGAGCCGATCCGAATCAAGCGAATCCGGAGCCGCCATCGCCGGTCGCGACTCGCGCAGCGGCCGTCCCGGAGCGCCGCGACACCGGCGCGTCGGCCGACACGCCGGCGCTCGCGAAAACGCCGCGCACGAGCGGCAACGCGACGCCGGCCGCGGCCTTGTCCTCGGCGCCCAGCGGCACCGGCGGCGGTAACGTCGCCGGCGTGCCGACTCAGTCGACCCCATCCGCCGCGTCTCCGACGTCGTTCCCGGCGTCGGCGTCCCCCGCCCGCGAGCGCCAGACGGCGGCACCGCAGACGGCTTCGGCGCCGTCGAACGCGCCTGCCGCGCTGGTCGAACTCGACGCCCACCTGCGTCCGCTTGCCGACCGAATCCGCGCGCTGCAATCCGAAACGGTCGATCTGCGCCGCGCGGCCGATGCGGAAATGCGCCGCGTCAACCGCTTGCTGCTCGCGCTTGGGGTGGTCGCGCTCATTGCGATCGTCGCGCTGGTCGCGCAGGCGGTGCAGTTGTCGCGGCAGCGAGACGAATCTGCTGCGCTGCAGCGGCGCATCGACCGGCTCGCCGCCGCCCAGGCGACCCAGGAGGCGACCATCGTGACGCTGTCTCAGCGCCAGGACGAACTTGGCGCGCAGGTGGATCGCTTGACGAGCCGCCTGTCCGGCGCCGCGACGCCGGTCAAACGGTCGCGCAGAGGCCGCGGGTACTGAGAAAAAGGGACGGTTGGCGGCCGCGGCGAGATGTCGCGTATGTGTTGCCGGGTTGCAACGAGCCGGGTTCATTCGCGCGTGAAAAGCCCGGTCCGCGAAGATTTTGTTGCGACGCACTAGCCGTGTCTAGGGGAAACCCTTAGAATGCTTTCTAAGGGAAAACCCTAGACATTCGCTGACAGGAGTCGCAAATGAGCCTCATCTTCGCGCTGCTTCAAAAGATCGAAGACCTCTTCACGTCGCCGCATCTGCCGCTCGACGCCGATTATTCGTACAAAGCCCGCCACGCCGAAGCAGAGCGAGTGCGCAAGTCGCACGTCGCGCAGGTCGGCCTGATCCGTCGCTGATTCGTGCCGCCCGGCGCGGGTGCGCCGGGAAAGTCGCGGTTCCGTTCGTCTGCCGGCGGATGGGTAGCCGTATCTGACGGAATGACGGACCGCCGCTGCAGGTTCGACGAGCGCGGCCAGTTGCAACCAATTCGAAAAACCGCCAATAGACCGAGCGCCGTCGACCCCGCGCGCTATGGATTGCACCGGCCGATTGCACCGGCCGGCATCGAGAGCGTCTGTCGCCGCGGCCGTTGCCGATCGCGCGTTGCGCCGTCGCGCGACCGGTGATCGAGCGACCGTGCGGCTGTGACTGCCGCCGAAGTGCAAAGGCGGTAGCGGCCCGTTTCGTCGCGCGCCGCTTCGTCACTCGCAGCATGGGTGGAGCGCCGCTTCGCTGCGATAGACGTGGATCGCCATGCCGCACGCGACGCGGCCGACGGCGAACATGTCCGGCGTATCGGCGAATTTCGCGATTACGCCGGCGAGCAGGGCCGCCAGGCCGATCGCGATGTCGAAGCATGCATCGTAAGCCGATCGCCATGCCGAACTTGTGGCGCGGAATGCCGCGAATCGCGGCGAGCGCGGGCAGCGGATAGATCGCCGACACGCCAAAGCCGCTCAGCGCGGCGCCGAGAATCGACATCGACGGACGCGTCGACTGCCGGATCAGCAGGTGCCCGACTGCTTCGATCGACAACATCCCACCGCCATCGCCGACGAGCTGTTCCCGTCCGTGCTCGGGCCGAGCAGCAGGCGCGCGCTTACGAAGCCGACCCCGAATGCGGACAACGCATATTCCGCGCCCGACCAGCCTTTTTCCATATATGCGAGCGCCACGAAGACGCGACGGTCATGTATCCGGCGGTCGCGAGCCCGAATGCCCGGCCGGGCCGCCGGATCTTCCTGATCGTCGCCAGCGCGCTGCCCTCGCAAGCGCATTCCGATTCGCGCAATCGCGCGCCGCCCACTACACTGGGTGATATCCAGGCTGCTTCGAACAGGTGCGGCATGCTACAGATGCGTCCGATGACCCAGACGGAATTCCGCGAATATCGCGCGCACGCCGCGCGCGGCTATGCGCGCGATCTGATCGAGTCCGGCCAGAGCGAGCCGGACGAAGCCGACGAGCGCGCGCTCGCCTGCATCGACACGCTGCTGCCCGACGGGCTGCTCACCGACGATCAGGTGCTGCTGACGCTGAGCGAATCCGGCGACGGCGTCGTGCTCGGCCATCTCTGGTACGGCGTCGTCACGGAAGGACCGCATCGGACGCTCTTCATCTACGACCTCGAAATCGAGCCCGCCTTTCGCCGCCAGGGCTGGGCGACGCGCGTGCTGCAAGCCCTCGAGGACGACGCGCGGCAACTGCACGTGAGCGAGATCGGCTTGTCGGTGTTCAATCACAACGCGGCCGCGCTCGCGCTGTATGGCGAGCTGGGCTTCGCCGCCGCGACGACGACGTTCGTCAAGTCGATCGAGCCGCTTTGATCTTGCGATCTTGCGGTCGTGCCGCCGCCGCGCGCACGGCGGCGACGGGCGGACTTCAATCGATGCGGATATGCGTATCGTTTCGACGCGCGCAGCGGCGATACATGATGCCGCGAGCGTTCAAGCCTGTCCGTTATCCCCGTTTATTCCGGCTCTTTGAGCCGCTTGTCGCGCCGGCATCTCGATAGCGGGAGCTGTTTCGCTTTCAGCACCTTCACGATCCGCCGTTCCTGCTTGTCGGTGATCACGGTGAGGCACGCGCATCCGTAACCGTGCGGGCCGTTGGTTTCGACATATTGCTTGCCCGACATGTCGGGAATCAGGTCCATCCCGTCGGCTTCGGGGCCGCCCATCGTGGCGAGCGTCCATGAGCCGGTGCGGTCGGTGAGCCGCCAGTTCGCGGGCGTCGGGTTCTCGAGCCAGCCGCATCGGATTTCGGCCGCATGCGCGTGCTGGAGCCCGAATGCGAGGGCGAGCGCGGCGAGCAGATAGCTTCCGCTGCGGCGTGAGGGCGAAGTCGTTGCGCTCGCTTGCGCGTGCTTGGCGTGGCGGCGAGTCAGGGATAGGGTCATGCTGCGTGATGGGCGGCGCGTTCGGCCGTTGCTGTCGTCCTGTCGATGCGCGAAGTCTAACGCAGTCGAGCACGCGCGCGTGTCGCGATTTGTCGCGCGCCGTCGTCGCGAACGGCGCGCGGCGCGTGATGCGCACGCGAGCCGCGGGCCGCTTGCTTCATGCGCCGCGCCGGCCGTCGCGACCGGTCTTCGTGCTGCTCAGCGCGCTTCGCCCTTCCAGCGCCGCAGCAGCAACGCGTTGGTCACGACGCTCACGCTCGAGAACGCCATCGCCGCGCCCGCGATCATCGGATTCAGCCAGCCGAGCGCGGCGAGCGGAATCCCGACCAGGTTGTACACGAACGCCCAGAACAGGTTCTGCTGGATCTTCCGATACGTGCGGCGCGAGATGTCGACCGCGTCCGCGACGAGCGCAGGGTCGCCGCGCATCAGCGTGATGCCGGCCGTGTGCATCGCGACGTCGGTGCCCGTCGCCATCGCAATGCCGACGTCGGCGGCGGCGAGCGCGGGCGCGTCGTTGATGCCGTCGCCGACCATCGCGACGATGCCGTCGCCCGCCGTCCGCTTCATCTGTGCGACGACGCGCGCCTTGTCGTCCGGCAGCACCTGCGCGTGAACCTCGTCGATGCCGAGCGACGCGGCGACGGCCGCCGCGCTGCCGCGATTGTCGCCCGTCACGAGCGCGCTCCTGATGCCGCGCGCCGTGAGCCGTTCGATCGCGCGCCGCGCGTGCGGCTTCACGGTATCGCCGAACGCGACGAGCGCGAGCGCTTCGCGCGGCGCGTCGGCGCGCATCAGCCACGACACCGTGTTGCCCGCCGCTTCCAGTTCCGTCGCGCGGCGCGCGATGCCGGGCGGCACGGCGATGCCGAGCTCGTCGCGCCAGCGCGTGCTGCCGAGCGCGAGCAGGCGGCCGCCGACGTGCGCCTCGACGCCGCGGCCCGCGACCGCGCGCGGCGTGTCGGCGCGCGCGGCGGCGAACGGCGCGTGGCGCGCGTCGGCATCGGCGTCGAACGCGGCGACGACCGCGCGTGCGAGCGGATGCGCGCTGTCGCGCTGAACGGCGGCCGCGAGCGCGAGCGCGTCGGCGCGCGGAATGCCGATCGCGTCGAACGCGGTGACGGTCGGCTTGCCTTGCGTCAGCGTGCCGGTCTTGTCGAACGCGACGATGCTCGCGCGCTGCGCGAGCTCGAGCGCCTGCGCGTCCTTGATCAGCACGCCGTGCCGCGCGGCGACGCCCGTGCCCGCCATGATCGCGGCGGGCGTCGCGAGGCCGAGCGCGCACGGGCACGCGATCACGAGCACCGCGACCGCGTTGAGGATCGCCGTCTCGACGCCCGCGCCCGCGACGAGCCAGCCGGCGAACGTGACGAACGCGATCGCGATGATCGCGGGCACGAACACGGCGCTCACGCGATCGACGAGACGCTGGATCGGCGCTTTCTCAGCCTGGGCGGATTCGACGAGGCGGATGATGCGCGCGAGCGTCGTCTCGGCGCCGATCGCGCTCGTCGCGACGGTCAGCGCGCCTTCGCCGTTGATCGAGCCGGCGGTCACGCGGTCGCCCGGTTCCTTCGGCACGGGCAGGCTCTCGCCGGTGATCAGCGATTCGTCGACGTGCGTGACGCCCGCCTCGATCCGGCCGTCGACGGGCACGCGCTCGCCCGGCAGCACGCGCACGACCGTGCCGACGCGCACCTGCGCGAGCGGGACATCGCGCTCGGCGCCGTGCTCGACGATGCGCGCGCGATCGGGGCGCAGCGCGTTGAGCGCGCGGATCGCGTCGGTGGTCTGCCGCTTCGCGCGCGCTTCGAGCCATTTGCCGAAGCGCACGAGCGTGACGATCACGGCGGACGCCTCGAAGTACAGATGCGCGGTGTGGCCGGGGTCGCGCAGCATCAGCCAGATGCTGAGGCCGTATGCGGCCGACGTGCCGAGCGCGACGAGCAGGTCCATGTTGCCGGCGCGCGCCTTGAGCGCGTGCCACGCGGCGCGGTAGAAGCGTGCGCCGAAGCCGAACTGCACGATCGACGCGAGCACGAGCTGGAGCCATGCGGGCAGCGCGGCGTCGATGCCGAACGGCGCGGCGAACATCGGCAGCGCGAGCGGGACGGTCAGCGCGGCGGATGCGACCACGAGCCGGCGTTCGCGGCGGGCTTCGGCGAGCTTGCGGTCTTCGGCGGTGGGCGGCGCCGGGGTGGCCGGTACGGTTGCGGCGGAGGCTGCGGAAGCCATGGAAGCTGTGCTTGCCGGTGAGGCGCGGTAGCCGGCTTGCTTCACCGCTTCGACGAGACGGACGGCGTCGAGGCTCGCGTCGGCTTCGACAGCCGCTTTTTCGGTCGCGAGGTTGACCGTCGCGCGAACGACGCCTGGGATGTGCGACAGCGCCTTTTCCACGCGGCCGGCGCACGATGCGCAGGTCATGCCGTCGATGTCGAGTTCGAGCGTTGCGTGGGCGGGCGCGGAGACAGTTTCTTGCGGTGCGAATGCAGTGGCCGGATCGCTCACCGGTGAGGCGCGGTAGCCGGCACGCTTCACCGCTTCGACGAGACGGACGGCGTCGAGGCTCGCGTCGGCTTCGACAGCCGCTTTTTCGGTCGCGAGGTTGACCGTCGCGCGAGCAACGCCGGGGACGTGCGACAGCGCCTTTTCCACGCGGCCGGCGCACGACGCGCAGGTCATGCCGTCAATGTCGAGTTCGAGCGTCTTCGTCGCCGCGGCGTGCATTGGCGACGCAACAGTCGTTTCGTTTGCCGCAGGCGCCGTCGGCGGCACACGCGACTGCGCCGCGACGTCGAGCGCGCACGCATCGGGCGTCGGGGACGCGTCGACGCGCGCGTCGCGCACCACGTCGGCTCGGTAACCGGCCTGCTTCGCGGCCGCGACGAGCGTCCGCGCATCGACATCGCGCTCGACGTCGACCGCCGCGCGCGCTGTCGCGAGATCGACCTTCGCGTCCGTCACGCCGGGCACTTTCGCGAGCGCCTGCTCGACGCGTCGCGCGCAGCCGCCGCAGGTCATCCCGCCGACGGCCAGCGTGACGGTCGCCGCACGCGTCACGACGGCATTGCCTTCGCCGTTTGCTTTTGCTTCATCGGCGCCGGCGTGCCGTGCATCGGCATCCCGGTGCGCGGCGGGCTCCGCCGCGACCGTCGCGCGGTATCCGGCGGTGCCGAGCGCGTCGACGAGGCGGGCCGCGTCGACGGCGGGCGTCGCGTCGACGGTCGCGGTGCCGGCGGCGAGATCCACGGTCGCGCCGGTCACGCCCGGCACCTGGGCGAGCGCTTTCTCGACGCGCGCCGTGCAGCCGCCGCAATGCATGCCTTCGACGAACAGCGTCGTCGTGACCGATGCGGCAGGAACGAACAGGTTTGTCATCTGCAATCCGATTCGATGAGGCGGGCGATGCCGCCGACAACCGCAAGTATCAACTTTCCCATCATGGGAAGGTCAAGCGGACGATGCGGCACCGATGCCGATCGTCGGGACGCGGGCAGGGCGGGGCTGCCGCGGTCGCGGGCCGCCGCGCAAGGCTTCGTCGGGCGTTCGGGCGGCGGTCGCCGCGCCAGGCGCATGCGTACGGCGCGGCGTTTGGTCGCGCGCCGGCGGCGGGTTCGTCATAATTCTGACCGCTGTCGCTGTCGCTGTCGCTGTCGCTGTCGCTGTCGCTGTCGCTGTCGCTGTCGCTGTCGCTGTCGCAATCTCCCCGTCATTTTCACCGCCCAACGCAACCCATCCACCACCGCGCCCGCCCGCACCGCGCGAACGTTTGCCTTTCCTTCGAATCGAAGCACCGCAAGGAGGAATCATGCCGACGACGACATTACGACTGATGGCCGCGGCGCTCGGCGCCGCGTTGACGTTCGGCGCGCCGTTCGTGCGCGCCGCGAGCTTCGACTGCGCGCGGGCGGCGAGCGCCGCCGAGCGCGCGGTCTGCAACACGCCCGCGCTTGGCGAACTGGACGTCCGAATGGCCGCGTACTACGAGATCCTGCAGCACGCGCATCCGGCCGAGGAGGGGATGGCGTACCGCGAGTTTCGCGACGCGCTGCGCGACGAGCAGCAGAACTGGCGGCAGCGCGTGCGCGACGCCTGCGGCGCGCGGACCGATTGCCTGACGAGCGCGTATACCGCGCGCATCGCCGCGCTGCGCGGCGTCGCCGACGCGCGGCTCACATTGCGGATGTCGGGCGCTGGCGCGTCGTCGCCCGGCGCCGCCGACGCGACATACGTGATCGACGGCGAGCCGGTGAAGCTGACGAACGGCGAATCGGTGCAGGCGGCCGCGCCCGGCTCGGCGACGAAACGCGTGACGACGCTCGTCGCGCAGAGCGGTGCGGCGACGGTCGCCGGCCGGCCGGTGACGGCCGTCCTGCTGAGCGACGATCCGGGCGGCAGCGGCCGGTTCCTGTACGTCGCGACGGCGCAGCCGGACGGCGGCGCGCCGGCCGTGCTGCTCGGCGACCGGCTGAAGCCGGTTTCGGTGTCGATCGAACGCGCGGCGACGGGCGGTGCGACCGTCGTCGTCGAATATCTGGATCGCCCGGCGGGCGCGCCGTTCGCGCAGGCGCCGACGGTCAAGGTCGTGCGGCGCTTCGCGCTCGAGCGCGGCCGGCTCGTCGAGCAGCGCGGTTAGCCGGCCGACGAACCGATCGAGTGCCGGCGCGATGCGTCGCGCCTGCCCGGCCGGTCCGACAAATGATGAGCGGAAGGGCGGCTCGTGCGCACTTGGGTTGGGCGCTGCGATTCCGGCGCGCTCCTGCTTGCCGACGAATCGTTCGACGGCGCGCGCCATATGGCCGAACGAGCGGGCCGAACGAGCGGCGCGTGCATCGGGGGCGGGAGCTGGCGCGTGCGTGGCTCGTCCGCGTGGATCAAGGCGTGCACACGGCTCGGCCATTCAAGCTGCGACGCGTATGCGGCCGGTTTCACACGAATCGCGGGCGGCGGTCGCAGCAGGCGTCCGTCGCAGTGCGCCGCCGTCCGTCCGCTTATCGTGTTCGCCATCCCAAATATTGACGACACGCCGGCACGCCAAGGCGCCGCGTTCCGACTCGAATCGCTTTTTCACATGATCGGGCATTGTTTTTGCCGGGGCGACGAGAGTACGATACTGCCGATCCAAAAATAAAGATCTGATCAAGCAACAGCCGGCCGGCACGCACGCTACGAGGAAGACCCCGCGCCATACGCGCCGGCCGCCGATCAACGCGCGCGGCCCTGCCGCGCGTTCGCCGTGCCACCGAATGACAAAAAACCAACGAGAATCCATTGTTTCGCCGCGGCGCGCGTGCGCGTCGCTTGCCGCGCTGGCGCTGCTTGCGGCCTGCACGTCGACGCCCGAGGCGATCCAGCGCAAGACCGGCTGGATGCGCAGCGAGGTCGCGGATTCCTATATCTACGCTTATCCGCTCGTGCTGATGGACGCCGCGAAGGAGGCCGCGACGGCCGACGGCGCGCCGGGCGGCGCGCCCGTCAACACGCTGCGCCACGCGCAGGCGCTGCCCGCGCCGGGCACGGCGAATCCGCCGCTCGCGAGCGTCGACATGCTCGATTCGACCGGCTGGCTCGACGTCGCCGACGAGCCGGTCGTCGTCGTGCTGCCCGATGCGCGCGGCCGCTATCTCGATGCCCGCGCGCTCGACATGTGGACCAACGTGCTGTGGTCGACCGGCTCGTCCGCGAATCTGCGTTCGGGCCTGAGCCGGGCGCGCGCGGTCGCGTTCGTCGGCGCGGGCTGGGAAGGCCCGTTGCCCGAAGGCGTCGCGCGCGTCGACGTGCCCGCGCGCAACGTGTGGCTCGATGTGCGGATCCAGACGAGCGGCGGGCGCGACCTCACCGCCGTGAAGAAGCTGCAGCGCGCGATCCGCGTCGTGCCGCTGTCCGTCTACACGGGCGACGCGCGCGGCGTGTCGCGCGCGGTGCACGCGGGCGCGACGTCCGCCGATCCGGCGTCGGAGGCCGCCGCGCCCGTCGCGCAGGTCGCGGCGCTCGACCCGCCCGGATTCTTCTCGCGGTTCGCGCGCGCGTTGCAGGACAATCCGCCGCCCGCCGCCGACGCGCACGCGCAGGAGATCCTCGCCGACATTGGTGTGACCGCGGGCGCGCCGGTGCAATGGAAGGACGACAAGCTGATCGCCGCCGAGAACGGCGCCGCCGAGGCGCGCGCGCGGCTCGCCGCGCTGCCGCCGAACGTGCTGACCGCGAACGGCTGGAGCTGGCTCGGCGACAGCGCCGGCAGCTACGGCCAGGACTACGCGCTGCGCGCGTACGCGGCGTCGACGCAATTCGGCGCGGCGACGCGCGACGACGAGACCGTCGCCGTCGTCAAGACCGACAGCGCGGGCCGGCCGCTGAACGGCGCGTACCGCTACGTGATCCGCTTCGCGCCGAACGCGCAGCCGCCCGCTCGCGCGTTCTGGTCGCTCGCGCCGTACACGCCGGACGGCGCGCTGCCCGACCTGGGCCGCGCGCGCCGCTCGATCGGCGAGCGCGACCGGCTGCACCGCAACCGCGACGGCTCGCTTGAGATCGTCGTGTCCGCAACGCCGCCCGGCAAGGGCTACGCGTCGAACTGGCTGCCCGCGCCGCGCGCCGACTTCGCGCTCGCGCTGCGGCTCTATGCGCCGAAGCGGCAAGCCGCCGACGGCACCTGGCAGCCTCCCGCCGTCATCCGCAAGTGAACGTTTGCGCGCGCCGCCCGGTCATAAGGCCGGGCGCGGCGCGCCGACGCCCGCATCCCCGCTGCGTCGCGACAGGCGCAGCGCCTATACTGGCGAAAGCCGGACCCGCCCGTCCCGATTTACTCGCTGCCGTTCCGACGGCGATTCAGTAATGGCATTCAACAAAGAAACCGTCCAATCGACCTTGCAAAAGCTCGGCGTCGCCGCCCGGTCGCGCCGCGCGAAGCGCACCGGCATCGGTGTCCTGATCTTCCTTGCGGTGTTCGGACTGCTTGGCTTTTTCGCGGCGCCGCCGCTGATCCGGCACGTCGCCGAGCAGCAATTGAGCCAGCAGCTCGACCGGCCCGCGACGATCTCGCGGATCGCATTCAATCCTTACACGCTGCGGCTCGAGGCCGACGGCGTCCACGTCGGCGAACGCGGCGGACAGGGCGATTTCGTCGACATCGGCAAGCTCGTCGTGCGCGCGTCGTGGACGTCGCTCGCGCGCTTCGCGCCGATCGTCGACGAAGTGCGGCTCGATCAGCCGCGCTTCCATATCGTCCGCTACGACGCGCAGCGCTTCAATTTCACCGACCTGGTCGACAAGTTCTCCAAGCCGTCGCCGCAGCCTTCGACGAAGCCGGCGCGCTTCTCGGTGTCGAACATCCAGGTCAACGACGGCCGCATCGAGTTCGACGACCGGCTGCTGAACGCGAAGCACGTCGTCGACCAATGGTCGATCGGCATTCCGTTCATCGCGACGCTGCCGTCGAAGTCCGACATCTTCGTCACGCCGAAGCTGCGCGCGCGCCTCGACGGCAGCCCGATCGCGCTCGACGGCAAGACGAAGCCGTTCGCGCAGTCGCGCGAGTCGTCGATCGACCTGAAGTTCGACGGCCTCGACGTGCCGCGCCTCCTGTCCTACGCGCCGACGAAGCTGCCCGTCGAGGTGCGCTCGGGCAAGCTGTCGAGCGACCTCAACGTGAATTTCGCGATGTCGGGCGATACGCCCGCACTGCGCGTGTCCGGCACCGTCGACCTGAACGACGCGCAGGTGACCAGCCCGGCGAACGAGCCGCTCTTCGCCGCGCGCGCAGTGCACGTCGCGGCCGCGCAGCTCGAGCCGCTCCTCAACGTGCTGCATTTCGACGACATCCGGATCGATCAGCCGGTCGTGTCGCTCGCGCGCGACAAGGCAGGCGTACTGAACGTCATGAAGCTGGCGGGCGGGGCGGCGGGGGCGCCGGCTGCGGCAAAGGCCGCCGCTTCAACGCCGGCGTCGGCAAAATCCGCTGCCGCTTCGGGCGACCCGGCCGTCGCGGCAGCGTCCGCGTCCGGGGCGGCCGAGTCGTCGCCGGCCAGCGGCGCGTCGGCTGCGGCCGCGGCCGGCGCAGCGGCGAGCGCCGAGAAGGAGAAGACCCAGCCGCTCGACCTGACGATCAAGCGTTTCGCGATCCACGACGGCACGCTCGACATGAACGATGCGTCGTTCGCGACGCCCGCCGCGATCTCGCTCAAGCACGTCGCGACGACGCTCGCCGATTTCACGCTGACAGGCAAGACGCCCGCGCGCTATACGCTCGCGACCGACGTCGCGAGCGGCGGCTCGCTGAAGGCCGAAGGCGCGTTCAACCTCGCGGCGCGGCAGGCGGACACGAAGCTCGTCGTCGACGCGCTCGCGCTGCCCGTCGTGCAGCCGTATCTCGCCGGCGCGACGTCCGCGCGGGTGCTCGACGGCGCGCTCAGCACGTCGGTCAACGCGAAGGCGGACTGGTCGAAGACGCCGCTCGACGCGCAGGTGAGCGACAGCGAGCTCGGCCTGAAATCGCTGAAGATCGCGCTGCCGAACGCGAAAACGCCGGCGGTTGCGCTGCCCGACGCGCGCGTGAAGGTGACGAAGATCGATTTGGCCGCGCGCACCGCCGAGATCGCGAGCGTCGATGCGACGGGCCTCGCGCTCGACGTCGCGCGCTTGCAGAACGGCCAGATCGATCTCGCGTCGCTCGCGGGCGGCGGCAAGGCGGCGCCCGCGCGCCCGGCCGCTGCGCGCGGCGCGCAGCCCGCCGCACCCGCCTGGCGCTACAAGATCGACGAACTGAACGTGAAGGACGCGAAGGCGAACTTCACCGACCGCTCGACGCCGCTTCCGGTGAAGCTCGCGTTCGCGCCGCTGCAACTGAACGTCAAGCAGATCAGCGAGGACCTGTCGAAGCCGCTGCCCATCAAGCTGACGACGACGCTGAACCGCAAGGGCTCGCTCGACGTGTCGGGCAACGTGACGGCGACGCCGCTCAAGGTCGGCCTGAAGCTGAACGGCAACCGGCTCGACGCGGCCGCGTTCGAGCCGTACTTCGGCAGCATGCTGAACGCGACGATCGCGAGCGCGCTGCTGAACGCGAAGGGCGATCTCGATTTCGAGCAGGCGAAGCAGTCGATGAAGGCGTCGTATCGCGGCGACGCGGCGCTCGTCGACGTGCGGATGCTCGACAAGGCGACGTCCGATCCGTTCGCCGGCTGGCGCTCGCTCGCGCTCACGAACCTGAAGGCGAACTACGACAACGTGCGCGGCACCGACGTCGACGCGTCGCGCGTGACGTTCTCGAACTTCTACGGCCGCGTGCTGCTCGACGCGCAAGGGCGGCTGAACCTGCGCGAGGTCGTCGCGAAGGAAAGCGGTCCCGCGCAGTCGTTGACGCGCGATGCGAGCGGCAAGGAGCCGGTGCCGCTGACGCCGCAGGCGGCGTCGCAAGCGAAGGCGGCCGCTGTGGCATCGACCGCGGCGGCATCGGCGGTCGAGCCGGCGTCGGCGTCCGCGGCGTCGGCGTCGGCCGTATCCACGTCGGCCGCATCCGCGCCGGCCGCATCCACGTCGGTCGCATCCGGCGCCGCCGTCGTGCGCGCGGCCGCGCCGCCGCGGCATCCGGTGCGGCTGCACTTCGGCCAACTGCTGCTGCAAAGCGGCCGCGTCACGTACACCGACAACTTCATCAAGCCGAACTACACGGCGAACCTCGTCGCGATCAACGGCACGGTCGGCGCGTTCGGCACCGACTCGACGACGCCCGCGCCCGTCGACGTCGGCGCGAAGCTCGCGGCGAACGGCCCGATCACGATCAAGGGGACGGTGAACCCGCTGATCGAGAAGCCGGCGCTCGACCTGACCGCGGCCGCGCACGACATCGAGCTGACGAACCTGACGCCGTACTCGGCGAAGTACGCGGGCTATCCGATCACGAAGGGCAAGCTCAACGTCGATCTGCACTACAAGCTCGACAACGATCAACTGAGCGCGAACAACCACATCTTCATCGATCAACTGACGTTCGGCGACCACGTCGAGAACGACACCGCGACGAAGCTGCCGGTGCGGCTCGCGATCGCGCTGCTGAAGAACTCGCGCGGCGAGATCGACGTGAATCTTCCGGTGTCCGGATCATTGTCGAATCCGGAGTTCAGCGTCGGCGGCCTGATCTGGCGCGCGGTGCTGAACCTGATCGCGAAGGCGGTCACGTCGCCGTTCACGCTGCTCGCGCACGCGTTCGGCGGCGACGGCGAGGAGCTCGGCTATGTCGAGTTCGATCCGGGCCTCGCGAAGCTGTCCGACGCGTCGGAGAAGAAGCTCGACACGATCTCGAAGATGCTCGCGGAGAAGCCGGCGATCCGCCTCGACCTGATCGGCCGCGTCGATCCGGTCAAGGACCTGCCGGGCCTGCGCGACGCGTACGTCGACCGGCTCGTCCGGCTGCAGAAGCTGAAGGACGTGGTCGGCCAGGGCGAGAGCGTCGATCCGATGACGGTGAAGGTCGATTCCGCCGAATACACGAAGTATCTGACGAAGGCGTACAAGGCCGCCGACTTCAAGAAGCCGCGCAACGTGATCGGCTTGACGAAGACGCTGCCCGACGACGACATGAAGCAGGCGCTCGCCGATCATGCGCCCGTCGACGATTCGAGCCTGCGCGCACTCGCGCAGAACCGCGCGCAGGCGGTCCGCCAGTATCTGGAGGGCAAGGTCGACCCGAGCCGGATGTTCATCGTCGCGCCGAAGCTCGACGCGAAGGGCATCGCGGACAAGGGGGCGACGACGCGCGTCGATTTCGGCCTGAAGTGACGCCGCGCGACGTCGCATGACGTCGGCTCGACGAAGGCGGCGCGGCGCGGTCCGCGCCGCCTTCTTTGTTTCCGCGCCCGCGCGCGGCCCGCGTGCGCGGCGCGCCGCGTCAGCGGGCCGCGACGACCGGGTCGCGCTTCTCGAGCTCCTTGCGCGCGGCGAGCGGAATGCGCGGATCGTCCCACGCGGTCAGCCATTCGACTTCCTTCGCGGTGAACACCTGGCCGTAGTTGCGCAGCGCGTATTGCAGCGAATCGATGATGTGATGACGGATGATCTCGGGCGTGCGCGCGTCGTCGAGCACGCATCGGAAGGCTTCCAGCGTGGCCATCGTGATGCTCCGGATAAGGACAATCCCCTTATCGCATGACAATAGTCTTTCGCCAACCTTGAAAAAAAATCGCCCGGCGGGCCGGACGTGCGGGCGTCGCGGCATGCGCCGGGCGGCAAGTCGCCGCAGTGGGCGGGCGGCGAACGCGCCGATGTGCGCGGCGCGCGATCTGGTTTAGACGGACCGGATGGTTCGGATCGGTCCGGATCGGGTGGAAGCGCCGGCCGCCGCCGATAGGCAGGGGCAGCCGGCGCTTCGCATGCTTCTTCAGCGGTCGAGACCGAGGCCCGGCAGCACGCGCGTGCCTTCGAGCGCGACGGCGTGCAGCAGGCGCGGCTCGACGCCGAGCGAGCGCAGGATCGTCGGCGCGACTTGCGTCGTCAAGACCGGCGCGTCGATCGTGCGGCCCTGATGGAAGCCCGCGTACGACACGACGAGGCCGAGGTGGCTGTCGTCCGGCGCGTTGCCGCCGTGCTCTTCGTCCTTCTTCTTGCTCGACGTGTAGATCACGCCCGGATTCGGCTGCACGACGATGTCGGGCGTGCGGCCGAGCGCCGGACTGCCGAAGCGCTCGGCGACGCTCGGGCCGGACAGGATGTAGGCTTGCGGGCCGTCCGCGCAGATGCCGGGCGCGTTGCAGCCGAGGTTCGCCTTCAGCTTCGCGACGACCGCGTTCACCTGGCTCTGGTCGCGCAGCCAGACGAGGCCGACGTCGTCGGTCTGCACGAAGCCCGTGCCGACGAGGCCCGTGCCGTCGTTCATGTTGCCCGACGCCGTGTTGTTCTGGCCGAAGTTGCCGTTCGGGTCGAGGAAGTTGTTCGCTTCGAGGAGCGCCGTCAGCGTGTCGCCGTTCTTCACGAGCTTCGTGTGATCGGTCGGCGACTGGCCGTGCTTCGCGGTCACGATCACGACGGTCGAGTCGTACAGGCCGCGCTGCTTGAGCTCGGCGACGATGCGGCCGAGCGCGCCGTCGACGTACGCGATCGCGTTCGCGACTTCCGGCCCCGGCGTGAAGCTCGCGTCGAGATAGCCGCCGCCCGACGCGACGGTCGCCTTCTGCGCGACGGAGAGCGTCTGGAAGTTCGTGCCGAACACGGTCGGCACGGGCGCGGCCGCGGCGCCCGTCGAGTTCTTGCCGTCGATCTGATTGACGATCGCCTGCACGTGATAGTTGTCGAACTTCTCGGTGTGCGTGTAGATGTCGGTATAGTCGCTGTTCGTCGCCGGATCGATCGAGTTGATCTCGGTGCGCGCAAGGTCGTCCACGCCCTTGCCCGACGGGCCGTTCACCCAGTCGTAGCCCCATGCGTGCTTGTCCGCCCACGCGGTGTGCGAGCCGCGGATGTGCTCCTTGACGACTTCGAACAGTGTGTTCGTCTTCACGTAGTCGTGCGGATAGACGCTCACGCACTGGCCGTTCACGCGCGCGTGCGGGATCGCCTGCGGGTTGAACGCGCCGCCGCCGTCGAGATGCGTGAGCGCGCCGCCGTTCTGCGCGTCGATGCCGGTCGTTTCGTCGAACACGACGTTCCAGCCTTGCTTGCCCGAGCACGTCGTATCCGACGGCGCATACAGCGTGCGGTCGTACGACACGTCATAGAAGAGGCCCGCGCTCTTCGGCGAGCCGCCCGTCACGAGCGCGGCGAGGCCCGGGAACGAGTCCGACAGGCCCGGCGTGTGCGCGTTCGTGTACGTGACGCCCGACTTCGCGAGCAGCGCGAGGTTCGGACACGTGTTTGCGCCGACGCAGCGCGCGACGTCCTGCTCGTGCAGACCGTCGACGCTGATCAGAAGCACGTGCTTCGCATCGACGGGGCGGCGATCGTGATCCTGCGCGGTGGCGGCCGAAGCCACGCTCGCGAATGCGAGCGCGCCGGCGCCGAGCCATGCACCGATTTCGAACTGCTTACTGTTGCGTTTCATCGTTGACCTCGTCGTTTGGACTGACATACCCACACCCGGGGCTGCAATCTGCACGTGGATTGAGAACGTGTCGTGACGTGCCGCTTTCGTTTGTCTGTCGATGCGCGGAGCGGCGCGCGACGCAAGCGCGGTGGGCGGTGCGGCGAAGTTGTGAGAATTTGTATCGCGGCGGGGCGGCGGGAGGGCGGCGGACGTGAGAGGGGCGGGATCGATCGTAATGCACGGGTCACGGCGCGAGCGACCGCGAGGCGTCGACGCGCTCGGCAAGGCGGAGTGACGGGCCGCTCGATTTTCGTGGCGCGCGGGCCGTCGCCCTGTGTGGAACGGCGACCGACGCGTCGGGGGGCGCGTGCGATGACGCGAGTGGCCGATTGCGAAGGATGTACGATGACGCACTTGAATCCGGGCGTTGCAACTCGTTGTCGGCACGCCGTCCGTCAACGCGATTTCGCAGTGCTCGATCGTGAATGCGAACGCATTGCATCGAGGCGGCGCGCAGCCGGCGTGTCTCGATCGAGCGGCGAACGCCGGAGCGCCGGCTGCTATGGAGGCGATGGATGCGCGCGCAACGATTGCGTGCCGTGCGTCGCATGCCGATGCCGTGTCGCACGATGCATCGCATGTCGCGCGACGCTTTCGCCGCGCGCAAGCGCTAGTGCAAGCGCGATCGAGATCGAGATCGAGATCGAGATCGCGCGCAGGCGCTCAACTCGGCTGCGCGTTCTGCAGGACGATCCGATAGCCGTCCGGGTCTTCGAACGTCACGCCCTGGCGATCCCAGTACGGATTCTCCGAACGGTGCGGCACGGCGCCGTAAGCGCGCATGCGCTCGACGGCCTCGGTCCACGCGCCGCGGTCCGGCAGATAGAACACGAGCAGGTGCTCGGCGGTCGGCGCGCGCGCGACCGTCACGCCGTGCTGGTGCGTGAATTCGATTTGCCACGGATAGCCGGCGTGGCCGACGATCGCGCCGTCGAAACCTTCGTGATTCTCGAAGCGGGCGACGATGTCGAAGCCCAGCGCCTCCGTATAGAAGCCGATGAGCGCATCGATGTCGTTGGTCGGGCGGGCGACACGCAGGACGGGTGGATTCATCACGTCACTCCTGTTTTCGAAGAGTCGATGAGAGGGGGGATGCGGAACTCCGTTTTCAGCATAGGCCGAAAATGCGGCATGGACCCTGCATGACCTCACCCGGCGCGCCGTGCGGCGCTCGCAGCGTTTACTCGGCGGTTTCGTCGAGGCCGCGCTGCAACAGTTCGGTCAACAATCCGGTCATCCCGTCGGGGTGCGACGCCGCCCGTTCGTTCAGGCGCGCGACGAGCTCGATGTTGAGCTTGCACGCGAACGGCACGAGGCCCTGCGCCTGCTCGAGCTTGCGCCGCTCGCGGCGATCGGGCGCCGTGTCTTCGGCGCTCTTGCCGAAGCGGGCGGACGTCGTTTGCTTCATCGCGTGCGTCAGCTTCAACGCCTTGTTCTTCTCGAGATCGGTTTTCTTCATGGCCATCGCGTTCACCTCGTGCGGGAAAGGATGCGATTGTACGCATTGCGGCGCGGCGCGGATATCGATCGCTGCATGGTCCGACGCCGCGCGCGGTTCGACGGCGCTTGCCGGAGGCGTGCGCCGCCCACAATCGCCCGGCGGCCCCCGCGCGTTTGCCGATACAATGCGGCAGCAAATCGTATGACCGACCTGATCCGATCCATGGGCAATCCCTCCCGGGCCTTTCTGCTGGGCCCCCTGCTGAAGGGCGTCTCACGTTCCTTCTATCTGACGCTGCGCGTGCTTCCCGAAGGGATGCGCGACCCGATCGGCCTCGCGTATCTGCTCGCGCGCGCGGCCGACACGATCGCGGACACGTCGCTGATCCCGCCCGCGCAGCGGCTCGAGCTGCTGCTGTCGTTGCGCGCGCAGGTCAACGGCGCGCCCGAGCCCGACGCGCTCGCGCGGATCGCGGGCGAAGTCGCGGGGCGGCAGATGGTGTCGGACGAGAAGACGCTGCTCGAATCGCTCGGCCCCGCGCTCGCGATGCTGTCGCAACTGAGCGCGGCCGATCGCGACGCCGTGCGCGACGTCGTGACGACGCTCACCGAAGGGATGGAATTCGATCTGCTCACGTTCCCCGACGAATCTTCTGGCCGGATCGCTGCGCTGCGCGAATGGCCGGAGCTCGATCGCTACACGTACCTCGTCGCGGGTTGCGTCGGCGAGTTCTGGACGAGGATGACGTGCGCGCATCTGCCCGGCCTGCTGACCGAGCATCCGGACGCGATGGCCGAGCGCGGGATTCGCTTCGGCAAGGCGCTGCAAATGACCAACGTGCTGCGCGATTGCGGGAAGGATCTGCGGATCGGACGCTGCTATCTGCCGCAGGCGATGCTCGACGAGTACGGCCTGCGCGCCGACGATCTGCTGCGG
The DNA here is from genome assembly GCF_000959365.1 of Burkholderia oklahomensis C6786. Lineage (NCBI taxonomy): Bacteria > Pseudomonadati > Pseudomonadota > Betaproteobacteria > Burkholderiales > Burkholderiaceae > Burkholderia > Burkholderia oklahomensis. Next base: position 163,962 of record NZ_CP009556.1, on the reverse strand, counting down.
CCGGACGCGTCGCTGCGCGCGCGGCCGCTGCTGCATGCGCTCGTGCGCAAGACGCTCGAGCATTTTCGCGCGGGCATCGACTACACGTTCGCGATTCCGCGCCGCGCGCCGCGCTTGCGGCTCGCGTGCGTATGGCCGATCGTGATCGGCCTGAAGACGCTCGCGCTGCTCGCATCGAACGGCGCGTGGCTCGATCCGGCGCGCGCGTCGAAGGTGCGGCGCGGCGACGTGTATCGGATCATCGCGTATTCGTTGCCGCTCGCGATGTCGAACGGCGCGCTGCGTGCATGGTTCGATCGCTTGATCGCGGACGTCGAGGCGCGGCTCGACGCTTGAGGCGCGGCGCTTGCCCGCTCGCGCGTCGCGTCGTGGAATGGGAAGCCGGAACGCGCTTGCCCGTTTTTAAGGACCGTTTAATTTCAGGTCTGCTATAACGATCGCGTGGCCGGCCGGCGCGCCAGCCGACGCGCGAACGTTCAAATGTTCGAATGTTCGACGCCCTGCCGCGCGCGCCGCTTGAAATCCGGCAACGAGCCGCCATCTGTGCGCCGATCGACTCCGATCATCGGCAATCCGACAAAGAGGAAATCACGATGCGTCTTCTGCTCGCCTTGCTGCTGCCCTGGCTGCAGTTCTTTACGATCGGCCGCCCGTTCGCGGGCATCATCTGCCTGATCCTGCAAATCACGCTGATCGGCTGGCTGCCCGCCGCGATCTGGTCGGTGTACGCGCTCAGCCAATACAACACCGACAGGAAGATCGACGAGGCGCTCGGCCGGCGTTCGTAATCAAGCGCTTTCGCGCGGCGCCGTCGCCGTATCGCGTCGCGGCTCGAAGAGGCGCCGCTTCCTGCACGACGCCGCGTCGCGCGGCGTCGTCCCGTCCCGATTCGCGTTTACTTCACGGCGAACAGCGTCGCGTACATGAACAGCTTGAACGCGTAGCCGAGCGTCACGGCTCCCGCGACGCCGCCCATCCACAGCAGTCCGAACCAGGCCCAGCCCGGCAGCCGCGCGCCGCGCGCGACGGCGCGCGGCTCAGTGGTGGTAGTAATGCTGGTCTTCATGACGCACCTTTCCACGGAACACCCAATAGCCCAACGTCGTGTACGCGAGAATGATCGGGATGATGACGGCCGCGCCGATCAGCGTGAAGGTCTGGCTCGAACGCGGCGCGGCGGCTTCCCACAGCGTCACGCTTTGCGGAATCGCGTACGGCCACAGGCTCACGAGCAGCCCGACGTAGCCGAGGAACACGAGCGCGAGCGCGAGCACGAACGGCATGGTGTCGTGGCGGCCGCGCACCGCGCGGCGCATCAGCACCGCGCACGCGGCGACGAGGAACGGCACCGGCAGCAGGCGCCAGAAGAGTCCCGACGCGAACCAGCGCTGCGCGATGTTCGGATCCTGCAACGGCGTCCACAGGCTCACGATCGCGATGAAGCCGAGCAGCACGACGGTGAGCGGCCATACGACGCGATGCAGGCGGCGCTGCAGATCGCCTTCCGTCTTCGCGACGAGCCAGCAGCAGCCGAGCAGCGCGTAGGTCGCGACGAGGCCGAGGCCCGTCAGCAGGCTGAACGGTGTGAGCCAGCCGAACGCGTCGCCGGCGAAGCGGCCGTTGTCGACCGGGATGCCTTGCAGGAACGCGCCGAGCGCCACGCCCTGGAAAAACGTCGCGCCCGTCGAGCCGCCGATGAACGCGAGATCCCACAGGTGCTTAGTGCGACGCGACTTCGCGCGGATCTCGAACGACACGCCGCGGAAGATCAGGCACACGAGCATGAAGACGAGCGGCAGGTACAGCGCCGACAGCACGGTCGAGTAGACGATCGGAAACACCGCGAACAGCCCCGCGCCGCCGAGCACGAGCCACGTCTCGTTGCCGTCCCACACGGGCGCGACGGTGTTCATCATCAGGTCCCGCTCCTTCTCGGCGGGGAAGAACGGAAACATGATGCCGATGCCCAGATCGAAGCCGTCGAGCACGACGTACATGAAGAGGCCGAGTGCGATGATCGCGGCCCAGACTACGGTGACATCCATTTGCTAACCTCGCTTGGCTTGTTGGCTCGCCGGCTTCACGCGGCGTCGATCAACTGGTTCGCGGCCGACAGCGGGCGGCGGGCGGTGCGGTCGGGGCGCGCGTCGTGCGCATCGTCGGGCGTGTCGCCCGGCAGCGCGGGGCCTTTCCTCATCAGCTTCAGCATGTAATAGGCGCCTGTGCCGAACACGAGGAAGTAGACGACCACGAACGTCATCAGCGATACGCTGACCTGCTGCATCGACAGCGGCGACGCCGCGTTCGCCGTGCGCATCACGCCGTAGACGACCCACGGCTGGCGGCCCACTTCGGTCGTCACCCAGCCGGTGAGCAGCGAGATGAAGCCCGTCGGACCCATCGCCAGCGCGAACCTGTGGAACCACTTCGCTTCGTAGAGGCGCCCGCGCCGGCGCAGCAGCCATGCGATGGCGGCGAGGCCGATCATCGCGAAGCCGAGCGCGACCATCACGCGGAAGCTCCAGAACACGATGGTCGAGTTCGGGCGGTCCTCCGGCGGGAACGACTTCAGGCCGCGAATTTCGCCGTCCCAGCTATGCGTGAGGATCAGGCTGCCGAGATGCGGAATCGACACCGCGTAGCGCGTGGTTTCCGCTTTCATGTCGGGGATGCCGAACAGGTTGAGCGCGGTGCCGCCTTGCTCGGTTTCCCACAAGCCTTCGATCGCGGCGATCTTCGCGGGCTGATGCTCGAGCGTGTTGAGGCCGTGCTGGTCGCCGATCACCGCTTGCAGCGGCGCGAGCACGAGCAGGAGCCACAGCGACATCGAGAACATCTTCTTCACGGCCTTGTCGCGGCGGCCCTTCAGCAGGTGCCACGCGGCGGTCGCGGCGACGACGAGCGCGGCGACGATGAACGCGGCGATCGCCATGTGCGCGAGCCGGTACGGGAACGACGGATTGAAGATGATCTCGAACCAGTCGGTCGGCACGACCTGGCCGTCGACGATCTCGAAGCCCTGCGGCGTCTGCATCCAGCTGTTCGACGCGAGAATCCAGAACGTCGAGATCAGCGTGCCGATCGCGACCATCAGCGTCGCGCCGAAGTGCGCGCGCGGGCTCACGCGATTCCAGCCGAACAGCATGATGCCGAGGAAGCCCGCTTCGAGGAAGAACGCGGTCATCACTTCGTACATCAGCAGCGGGCCGGTGACGGAGCCGGCGAAGCTCGAGAAGCCGGACCAGTTCGTGCCGAACTGATAGGCCATCACGACGCCGGACACGACGCCCATGCCGAACGCGACGGCGAAGATCTTCGACCAGAAGAGACAGAGGCTCTTGTAGTACGCCTTGCCGGTCTTGAGCCAGCGGTATTCGAGCACGGCGATGAAGCTCGCGAGCCCGATGCTCAGCGCGGGAAAGACGATATGGAAGGAGACTGTGAATGCGAACTGCACGCGAGCCAGATCGAGGGCCGAAATAGCGGTTTCCATGCGAGTAGACCGAAGCTGACGACACCCGCCGGCGGGCTGCCGGCGGCCCCTGCGCCGCGTGTGCAAGGCCGCGGCTGAAGAGTCGGTTCGGAGTATGGGCCGCCGTGTTGCGGTGCGAAATGTGCCAACTCGTCGCAGATGTCCAGCGCGCAGGCGCGGTTTGTCGATCTAAATCGTTGATTGGTATCAAGTTTGGCGCGCTTTTGTGTGGTAGCGCCGGGCGCGGCGGGTTGACGCGCCTGCGGCAATTCACCGCGCTGCGGCGGAGTTGCCGGCGCAGCGCCGCGATCGGGCCGATCCGACGGGCGATTCGACGCCGATCTTGCATCGAATGTGCGTGCGGCGCATCGGATGCGCGATCGCGTCGGCCGCGCCCTGCGGCGCGCGGCCGAATTGCGTACACTCGGAGGTTGCGCTTCGCCGCGCGCGAGCGCGCCGGCGCATCTTCGACGAGACTCCGACGGGAACCCAGATGATCGATTTACGCAGCGATACCGTGACGCGCCCGAGCGCGCCGATGCTGGCCGCGATGACGGCCGCCGAAGTGGGCGACGACGTATGGGGCGACGATCCCACCGTCGCGCGCCTGCAGGCCGTGGTCGCCGAGCGCGCGGGCAAGGAGGCGGCGCTGTTCTTTCCGAGCGGCACGCAGAGCAATCTCGCCGCGCTGATGTCGCATTGCGAGCGCGGCGACGAATACATCGTCGGCCAGGCCGCGCACACGTACAAGTACGAAGGCGGCGGCGCGGCCGTGCTCGGCAGCATCCAGCCTCAGCCGATCGAGAACGCCGCGGACGGCACGCTGCCGCTCGACAAGATCGCGGCCGCGATCAAGCCGGTCGACGATCACTTCGCGCGCTCGCGCCTCCTCGCGCTCGAGAACACGATCGGCGGCAAGGTGCTGCCCGAAGGCTACGTCGACGAAGCGGTCGCCCTCGCGCGCGGCCGCGGGCTCGCGACGCATCTCGACGGCGCGCGCGTGTGCAACGCGGCGGTCGCGTCGGGCCGCACGATCGCCGAGCTGTGCGCGCCGTTCGATTCGATCTCGATCTGTTTTTCGAAGGGGCTCGGCGCGCCGGTCGGCTCGGTGCTCGTCGGCAGCCGCGCGCTGATCGACCGCGCGCACCGCTGGCGCAAGGTGCTGGGCGGCGGGATGCGGCAGGCGGGCGTGCTCGCGGCGGCGTGCCTGTACGCGCTCGAGCACAACGTCGAGCGCCTGGCCGACGATCACGCGAACGCCGAGCGCCTCGCCCGAGGGCTCGCGCAGATCGAGCCGGTGAAGGTGCTGTCGCAGGCGACGAACATGGTGTTCGCGCAGATTCCCGAAGCCGATTGCGCGCCGCTCGAAGCGTGGCTCGAGGCGCGCGGGATTCTCACGCAGATGCTGTATTCGACGCGCTTCGTCACGCATTGCGACGTGTCGCGCGACGATGTCGATACGTTCGTCGACGCGATGAAGGCGTACTTCGCGTAGCGGGCCGGGGCCGCTCGACGAAGCGGGAGCGCCCAGGGGGGACGGCGGCCCGCTGTCGACAGGCGCGGCCGATAGCGCGTCGCGCCCCGCCGATTGTCGGTAAGCCGACGCCGAGGCCGACGCTAACGCCGACGCCGACGCCAACGCCCGGACCCGGCGCGCACGTGCCGGCCACGACGTTCACCGCGACGCCCCCGACACGCCCGCATGCGTCGCGATGCCGCCAGCCGACCGCCGGCCTGCGAGCGCTCGACATCGGCCGGGGCGAAGCTTCCGAAACCCGTTCCCGCACGTTCGCGCAGTCAAGCCGACGGCGCGCGTGCGGTCGCGTCAGCCACGCGCGCACGCTCAAGCGGATCGCAGCAGATCGCGCGCGGCGTCGACGACGCGCGCCGACAGCGACTGCATGCTCGGCGACTGCACTTTCCACGCGTGCCAGTAGAGCGCGACGTCCTGCGGATGCGCCGGCGCGAGGTCGACCAGACCCTGCTGGTCGAGCGGCCCGCCGCCGGCGAGCAGCTCGGGCACCATCGCGTAGCCGAGCCCGTGCCGCACGGCGGCGAAGTGCGCATGCGTGCCCGGCACGTAGTGGCACGGAAACGCGCCTTCCGGCAGGCCGAGCTTGTCCTTCAGGAATGAGATCTGAAGCGCGTCGCGCCGGCTGTGCGCGACGACGGGCGCCTGCCGGGCACTCGTGCGCGTGAGGCCGCGCGGAAACCAGCGCGCGGCGAATTCCTTCGACGCGAGCAGGCGATAGCGCATCGTGCCGAGCGGTGCGACGACGCAGCCGCGCATCGGCTTGCTCTCGGTCGTCACGCAGCCGATCACCATCCCGTTTTCGAGCAGCGCGAACGTGTGATCCTGATCCTCGACGAGCAGCTCGAACAGCATGCGCTCGCCCGCGAGCACCGATGTCAGCGCCGGCAGGAACCACGAGCCGAGGCTGTCCGAATTGAGCGCGATCGCGACCGCGATCGCCGAGCCGTGCTCGTCGGCGAGATCGGCTTGCAGATCCGCTTGCAGGAGCGCCATGCGGCGCAGGTGCTGCAGCACGCGCTGGCCGGCGGCGGTCGGCCGGCACGGCCGGGTGCGCAGCAGGAGCGGCGCGCCGAGGCTCGTCTCGAGCGCGCGAACCCGCTGCGTGACGGCCGAAGCGGTCACGTGCAGCCGCGACGCCGCCTGCTCGAAGCTGCCGGTATCGGCGACGGCCAGCAGCGCCGCCGCTTGTTTCGGATCGATCGTCATCTGTTGCTCGCATCGTGCCGCCGGGAGAAGCGGCTTCCTAAATAAAATTTAGCGTAATCAACTTAGGCTAAATATTGTACCGACATCGGGATCCTCCCCGGACAATGCGCGCGTGCGCTTCGTGCACTGCAACATTCGCGCGATGCGCGCATGCCGCATCTGCAAAGGAAGGATTTCGAAATGACCGATCACACGCCGAATTCAACGCCGGAGACCACGCCGACGCCACCGCAAGGGCCCGTGCCGCGGCGGCGCCGCTATTTCCGCACGCTGGCGGGCCTGCTGGTCGGCGCGGCGATCGCGGGCGGCGCGGTCGGCACGTGGACGCTGCAGCGCATCTGGACGCAGTTGCCGTCCGTCGAGCCGCTCGCCGTCTACCGGCCGGCGCTGCCGCTGCGGATCTTCTCGCGCGACGGCGAGCTGCTCGCCGAATACGGCGTCGAGCGTCGCGAGTTCGTGCCGCTCGAACGCATTCCGCCGCTCGTCCGGCACGCGCTGCTCGCCGCCGAGGATGCGCAGTTCTATACGCATGGCGCGGTCGACGTCGGCGGGCTCGCGCGCGCGACGTTCGCGAACGTCGTCACCGGCCAGCCGGGTCAGGGCGGCAGCACGATCACGATGCAGGTCGCGCGCAACTTCTTCCTCACGCGCGACAAGGTGCTGAGCCGCAAGCTCGCCGAGATCCTGATGTCGTACAAGCTCGAACGCGCGTACAGCAAGGACAAGCTGCTCGAGCTGTACATGAACGAGATCTATCTCGGCGAGCGCGCGTACGGTTTTGCGGCCGCCGCGTCCGTCTACTTCGGCAAGCCGCTCGACGCGCTGACGCCGGGCGAGGCGGCGGTGCTCGCCGGCCTGCCGAAGGCGCCGTCCGCGTTCAATCCGGTCGTCAACCCGGCGCGCGCGACCACGCGCCGCAATTACGTGCTCGGCCGCATGCGCGCGCTCGGCTATCTCGATGAAGCCGCGTACCGGCAGGCCGTCGGCGCGCCGATCGCGCTCGCGACCACGCCGCCGCCCGGCATCGTCGCCGCGCCGTACGTCGCCGAGCGCGCGCGCCGGATGATGGTCGAGCGCTTCCACGACGACGCCTACACGCTCGGCCTCGACGTGACGACGACGATCGCGATGCGCGATCAGCGCGCGGCCGAGGCGTCGCTGCAGCGAGCGTTGGCGCGCGGCGGCCGGCGCGACGCGAAGGACGGGCTCGAGGGCGCGCTCGTGTCGATCGACGCGGCGACGGGCGACATCCTCGCGCTCGCGGGCGGCGCGGATTTCGCGCGCAATTCGTTCGACCATGCGCTGCAGGCGTATCGGCAGCCCGGCTCGAGCTTCAAGCCGTTCGTCTATTCGGCCGCGCTGGAGAAAGGCATGTTCCCCGGCGTGCTCGTCGACGATACGCAGCGCACGCTGTCGCGCGACGAGACCGGCGCGAATCCGTGGCGGCCGCGCAACTTCGGCAACAACTACGAAGGCTTCATTCCGGTGCGGCGCGGGCTGATGCGCTCGAAGAACCTCGTCGCGGTCAGTCTGATGCAGGCCGCGCAGCCGGATTTCGTCCAGCAGCACGTGGTGCGCTTCGGCTTCGAGCCGCAGCGCAATCCCGCGTCGCTGCCGCTCGCGCTCGGCGCGGGCGCGGCGACGCCGCTTCAGGTCGCGAGCGCGTACGCGGTGTTCGCGAACCAGGGCGTGCGGATGGAGCCGCGTCTCGTCGAATCGGTCCGGCAGCGGCACGGCGGCGTGCTGTTCGACGCGCAGCCGGCGGCGGGCGTGCGCGTCGTGTCCGAGCGCAACGCGTTCGTGATGGACAGCATGCTGCGCGACGTCGTGCGTCACGGCACGGCGCGCCGCGCGCTCGCGCTGAATCGTTCCGACGCCGCGGGCAAGACCGGCACGTCGAACGGCTCGAAGGACGTCTGGTTCGCCGGCTACTCGTCCGGCGTCGCATCGGTCGTCTGGATGGGCTACGACGCGCCGCGCAGCCTCGGACGCGCGACGGGCGCGTCGCTCGCGCTGCCCCTGTGGGTCGACTACATGAAGACGGCGATCGACGGCCGCAAGGCAGTCGATCGCACGCCTCCCGCGGACGTCGCGCTCGTCGACGGCGATTACGTCTACGCCGAATACGCGAGCGGCAAGTGCACGCCCGCGCTGCCGCCGTTCGTGCGCAGCCCGTTCGCATGCGGCGCGGCGGGACGCGCGTCGGCCGACGGCGACGCACCGGCCGGCGTGGCGGCGGGCGCGCCGGCGCCGCCCGCCGTCGACGCGGCCGAGCGTGCGCGCGTGCTCGAACTGTTCCGTACGGAAGATTGAGCGAGGACACGCATGCACACGCTCTACTTGATCGCGATCGTCGCGGAAGCGATGTCGGGCGCGCTGATGGGCATGCAGCGCGGGATGGACCGGTTCGGCCTCGCGCTCGTCGGCGCGGTGACCGCGCTGGGCGGCGGCACCGTGCGCGACGTGCTGCTCGGCCGCTATCCGCTGACCTGGGTCGCGCACCCCGAATACCTGCTGCTGACGCTCGCCGCCGCGACGTTCGCGTCGATGACGGCGACGCACGTCGCGCGGCTGAAGTCACTGTTCACGACCGTCGACGCGCTCGGGCTCGCGGCATTCTCGATCATCGGCTGCGACGTCGCGGCGACGGTGAACGACAGCCCGACCGTGATCGTGCTCGCGGGCGCGATCACCGGCGTCTGCGGCGGGATGCTGCGCGACCTGCTTTGCAACGAGATGCCGCTCGTGCTGCGGCGGGAGCTGTACGCGAGCATCGCGTTGCTGACGGGCGCACTGTATGTCGGGCTGAAAGCGCTCGGCGCGGCGGGCGGCATCGCGACCGTCGTCGCGCTGGTCGTGGGATTCGCGGTCCGGATGCTTGCCGTGCGGCGCGGCTGGCGCTTGAAGGCGTTCCATACGGCCGACGCCGGCTGACGCCGGCGCCGCATGCGCGGCGGCCGCTCATGCGGGCACGATGACGGGCGCCGCGCCGTCGCCCGCGTCGACGAGCCGCACGCGAAATCCGTAGCAGCGTTCGATCAGATCCGGGCGCAGCACGTCGGCGGGCGCGCCGTCGGCGACGATCGCACCGTCCGCGAGCATCGCGATGCGATCCGCGTGACGTGCGGCGAGATTCGGATCGTGGACGATCGTCAGCACGCCGATTCCCCAATCGCGCGACAGGCGCCGGACCGTGTCGAGCAATTGATGCTGATGCGCGAGATCGAGCGCGGCGGTGGGCTCGTCGAGCAGCAGGTAGCGGGGCGCGCTCGCCGATTCGTCGGATTCGTCGGACGGCCAGAGTTGCGCGAGCACGCGTGCGAACTGCACGCGCGCGAGCTCGCCGCCCGACAATGTCGTGACGTCGCGCGTGTCGAGCGCCGATGCGCCGGCGAGCGCCAGTGCTTGCGACGCGATCTCGCGGTCTTCGCGCGCGAGCGCGCCGGTGCGGCGCGTGTGCGGATAGCGGCCGAGCAGCACGATTTCGAGCGCGCCGAACGGAAACGCGGGCTGCGACGCTTGAGGAAGCACCGCGCGCAAACGCGCGAGGCGCGGCGCGTCGATCCGGTGGAGCGGCTCGCCGTTCAGCGTGACGTCGCCGCGGACCGTCGCGCCGCGCGCCGCGCCGCCGATCCGCAAGTCGCCCGCGAGCACCTTGAGCAGCGTGCTCTTGCCCGCGCCGTTGCGTCCGAGCAGCGCGGTGACGCAGCCGGGCGCGATCCGGATCGCCAGGTCGCGAAGGACGACGCCGCCATCGCGTGCGACGTGAAGACGATCGGCAATCAGCATGGCATTCGATTCGGTGTTGGTGCGCTGCTCGGCATGGCCGTTCGCGAAGCGGCGTGCGCGCTCGCACCCGCGATCGAGATCGTGTCGGCGCGGCCGGACGAGCGGCGTATGCGCAGGCCGGCGAAGTTTCGACGATGAGATCCGGCTCGCAACGTCACGCTCCCAGTGCGCCGCGCCGTTTCCACAGCAGTGCGAGAAAGAACGGTGCGCCGATCAGCGCGGTCAGGATGCCGAGCGGAATCTCGGCCGGCGCGGCGAGCGTTCTTGCGGCGAGATCGGCGGCGACCGCGAGGAGCGCGCCGAGCAGCGCCGCGCCCGGCATCACGATCCGCTGATCGGGGCCGGCCGCGAGCCGCACGCAATGCGGCGCGACGAGCCCGATGAAGCCGATCGCGCCGGTGCACGACACGATCGCGCCGACGCACATCGCCGTTCCGACGAGCACGCGCCGCTTCACGCGCTGCACCGGCACGCCGAGATGCAGCGCCTCCGTTTCGCCGAGCTGCAGCGCGTTCAGCGCGTGCCGCTCGCACGCGAGCAGCGCGCAGCCGGCGAGCGCGAACGGCGCGACGGCGGCGATCATGCGCCACTGTGCGCCGCCGACGCTGCCGAGGCTCCAGAACGTCAGCGACCGCAACTGCGCATCGTCGGCGACATAAGTGAGGAGTCCGATCGCCGCGCCGGCGAGCGCATTGATCGCGATGCCGGCGAGCAGCAGCAGCGGCAGCGCGAGCCGGCCGCGCGTGATGGCGAGCCGATAGACGAGCGCCGCGACCGCGAGCGCGCCGCCGAACGCGGCGGCCGGCAGGAAGCCGAGCGCGACCGGAGCGGCGGCGACGAGCGGACCGAGCACGATCAGCGCCGATGCGCCGAGCGCCGCGCCGCTCGACACGCCGATCAGGCCCGGATCGGCGAGCGGATTGCGAAAGAGCGCCTGCATCGCGGCGCCCGCCGCGCCGAAGCCGGCGCCGACGAAGAGCGCGAGCACGACGCGCGGCGCGCGAATGTCCAGCAGCACTGCGCGCGCCTGGCGCAGCGCGGGATCGCTCGCGAGCCGTGCATCGGGCGCGGCGAGCGCGTCGAGCAACTGCGCGGGCGCGAGGCGGAATGCGCCGATGCAGAGCGCGGCGACCGACGCGACGGCGAGTGCGGCGATCAGGGCTGCAAGCGTCCACACGGCGCGCCGTCGGCGGAAGGCGGCGGCGATCGATGGCGCGAGCGCCGGGCGGCGCGCGGCAGGCGTCGGATCGACCGACGGAGAACGGGCGGCGATGCTCATCGTGAAGGTTCGAATGGGATAGGCTGCGATTCCGTCGACGCACGCGCGAAGTGGCCGATATGTGCCGCGCGCCGTACGGCGGCGGCCGTTTCGCGCGATGCGAAGCGGCGCGAACCGATTGCGGCGGATCGGACGTCGGCATGCGTGACGACGACTTCAGGAAACCGAACGATCGCGAGCGATCGATGCGCGATGCGGTTCGTCGCGACGAATCGATGCGGACATGGCCGATCTCGCATGCTCAGGCCAGCACGCTGTTCAACCGGCGCTGCAACGCAGTGACCGCCTGCGGCAGACGCGGTCCGAAGCCGAGCAGGAACAGCGCGTCGAGCGACACGACGCGGCGTGCGCGTCCGGCCGGCGTCGCGGCGAAGCCGGGCGTCGCGACGAGCGCGTCGCGTCCGCCGACCGCCTGCAAGCCCTCGTCCGAGATCAGCACGACGTCGGGTGCCGCCGCGACGAGCGCTTCCGCGGTCAGCGGCTTGTAGCGATCGAATCCCTGCATCGCGTTGTGCGCGCCCGCGTAACGGATCATCGCGTCGGCGGCCGTCTGCTGGCCGGCGACGAGCGCCTGGTTGCCGGTATGGTTGAGCACGAACAGCACGCGCGCGGGCGTGCGCTGCGACGCGCGCGGCGGGGCGGCGTCGACCGCCGCGCACGCCGCGAGCCAGTCGCGATCGAAGCGCGCGAGCAGCATGTCGCCCGTGCTTTGCAGCGAAAGCGCCTGCGCGATTCCGCGAATCTTGCGGCGCACCGATTCGACGTCGTGCGCCTCGTCGAATGTCGTGACGGTCACGCCGGCGTTCTTCAGTTGCGAGAGCGCGGCGGGCGGCCCGGCCTCCGCCGACGCGAGCACGAGATCGGGCCGAAGCGACAGCAATCCCTCCGCGGACAACGTGCGTTGATAGCCGATCTTCGGCAAGCGCCGCGCGGCGTCCGGGTACGTGCACGTGGTGTCGGTGCCGACGAGCTCGTAGCGCGTGGTTCGCGCGCCGCCCAGCGCGTAGATCGTCTCGGCGAGCGCGCCGCCGATCGCGACCACGCGCTTCGGCGGCGCGCTCGCCGGCGCGCGCGCGAACGCGCCCGGATGCGCGGCCGCGAACACGAGCGCGCCCGTGCCCGCGAGCCATGCGCGCCGGCGTGCATCGATGCGCGACGGCTTGCTCATCGCGCGGCCTCGGTATCGGTCATGCCGGAGGCGTCCGCCGAGTCCGCCGCGCTCGCGGCCTCGATCGCCGGCAGCGCGCGCACCAGCTCGCGCCAGCCTGCCAGCTCCGGTTGTCCCGGCTTGCGCGCGCCGAACAGCATCGCGATGTTGTCGCCCGCCGCATCGAACAGCTCGACCGACGTGACGATGCCGTCGCTCGTCGGCTTTCTCACGGCCCACGCGGACGCGACGAGATCCTCGCGCAGATGCAGGTTGAAATCCTCGTCGAGCACGTTGATCCAGGCGCCCATCCGGCGGATGTTCGTGACGGGGCCGGTATGGATCTGGATCATCCCGCGATTGCCGACGAACACCATGATCGGCAGCCGCGATTGCGCGGCGCGCTCGAGCACGCGCCGCGTCGCGTCGGTCGCGACGCGATGCGCGCGCGCCGTGCCGGCGAGCCGCAGCGCCTGCGTGCGCGCGACGCCGAAGCGGCGCACGACGCCATGGAACTGGTGCGTGTCGGTCATCGCGTCCCATGCGTCGCGCAGGCCCGCCGCGTCGATTTCGCCGTCGGGCCGCTCGACGAACGCGGGCGGCGCGGGCTCGACCGCGAACGCGGGCGACTGCACCGGCATCCGCCAGCGCGACACGAACGCGTCGAACGCGTCATGATCGCTGTGCTTGCGCAGATAGACCTTGTGCACCGCGTCGCCTTGCGCGTCGAAAAACTGCAGGCTCTTCATCACGCCGTGCGCGGTCGGCTCGTAGACGGCGAAGCCCGCCGCCCAGTTGCGGTAGAAGATCCGCAGATCGATCGCGCCGAGCGCGAGCCCGACCGGGCCGTCATGGCTCATCTGCTCGAACGTGCCGTCCTTCTCGTGCACGGCGGCCGCGTTGCGCGTGAGCGCCATCACGCCGCCCAGCCGCGGCATCTCTTCGAACAACTCGACGAAGCTCGGCTCGAGCCGCACGACGCGATCGCCCGCGAACGCCGCGAGCGCCTCGCCTTCGCTGATGCCGAGCAATTGCGCGACGTCGCGATTGCGCAGCTTGCGGGTTTCTTTCAGATGCAGGAACGCGTCGCGCAGTTCGTCCGGCGCGAGCGCGCGGTTCGACGAAGAGGCGGGAGCGGCGGTGTTCATCATGTCGGAGATCCTCGATTGCCGGATTGGCCGTAAGAGAGAAAAGCGTGCGGGCCGCATCAGAAATCCACCTTCATGCTGACCGCGACGCTGCGGCCCGGAGCGGTGTATGCGTCGAGCACGTTCGAATCGGCGGCGATGCCGCGCACGTCCGACCAGTTCCAGTACTTGCGATCGAACAGGTTGTGAATGCCGAGATAGGCGCTCACATGCTTGTTGAAGCGATAGCCGCCGCGCAGGTCGACGACGAACGACGACGGCGGCGTGAAGCAGCTCTTTTCCCGGCATGCGTCCGACGACACGTCGCGGCCGCGCTTGCCCGCCTGGAACAGCAGGTCGGCCTGGGCGAACCAGCGCTCGCCCGGCTCGTAGCGCACGCCGAACACCGCGGAGAACGGATTGACCGTGTCGAGCGGTTCGCTCGCCGCGCCGTTGTCCTGCGTCGTGCCCTTCGTGAACGCCATCGCGGTTTTCAGCGTGAAGCCGCTCGGCATCACCCACTCCGCGCGTCCCTCGAAGCCGTGAATGCGCGCGTTCGCGAAGTTCACGTACTGGAACACGAGCGGATCGTTCGGCCGGCGGCTGCCGCCGATCGTGCGCTGCGAGATGAAGTTGCGATAGCGGCCGGCGAACGCGGCGACGCTGTAGCGCACCGGCCCATAGCCCGTGCCGAGCGTGCCGCGCAGGCCCGCTTCGAGCGTGTCGCTCGTCTCGGGCTTCAAGTTCGGATTCCCGATCGACGTGTAGCCGTACAGCGGATTCGAGAAGCTGTTGTTGACCTGATCGGGCGTCGGCGTGCGGAAGCCGTGCGCGTACTGCACGTACGGGATCAGCGCGGGCGTCACCTGGTACAGCACCGACACGCGCGGCGACAGCTCATGGTCGCTCGAGCTGACCGTCTTGCCGGCGAAGAGCGGATCGCCCGTCGTCGGACTCAGCCGATAAGCGTCGAAGCGCAGGCCCGGCGTGACGAGCAGCTTGCCGAAGCCGATCTGATCCTGCACGAACGCGCCGAGCAGCGTGTAGTCGGTGTCCGGGAACGCCTTGTTCGGGAACGATTCGCCGGGGCTCGCGACGGCGCCGTCGCGCAGGCTCTTGATGCGATCGATGCTGCCGTCGACGCCATACAGCAGCTTGTGCGCGAGCGGTCCGGTCGAGAAGCCGCTCTCGGCGAACGCGGAGCCGCCGAACGCGCGCTCGCTGTAGTGGTTCGAGCGCGAACGCGACTGCAGGCGGCCGCCGCGCGTCTCGAACGAGTCCTGATCCTGTTTCGACTCCTGATAGTAGAACTGCACGTGCGCGGTCTGGAACCAGTGCGCGGCGTCGTCGCGGAAGTCGTAATCGATGCTGAAGCGGTTGCGCTCGAGCTTGTCGTTCGCGGCGAGGCCGAGCGTCGTCGGCGGGTTGATCGCCGACAGCACGTTCGTGTCGATCCGGCGCTGCACCGTCTCGGCGGTGAACTTGAACGTGTCGCGCGACGTCGGCGTGATCGTCAGCTTGCCGAGCAGCGATTCCGTGTAGACGTCCTGAGGATTCGCGGTCGTGCGTTTCGTGCTCGCGGCGTTGTCGTCGCCGTGCGTGTCGACCTCGTGGCCGCGGCGGCCCGACGCGATCAGCATTCCCTGCACGCGATCGTTGCCGGCGGCGGCCGACACGGTCGCGCCGACGCTGCGGTCGACCGAGTCATAGCTCGGCCGCAACGAGAAGTAGGTCTTCTTGCGATAGATCGACAGCAGGTCGGACGGATCTTTCGTGATGAAGTTGACGGCGCCCGTCAGGCCGTCGCTGCCGTACAGCGACGACGCCGGGCCGCGCAGGATCTCGATGCGCTTCAGCGTATCGAGATCGGCGTAGTCGCCGCGGCCCGCTTCGAGCGGACCGAACGAGAACGCGCTCGGCAGCCGGATGCCGTCTTCCATCAGCAGCACGCGGTTGCCTTCGAGGCCGCGAATGTTGATGCTCGAATCGCCGTCGCGGCCGCCGCCGAGCGCGGCGTTCGCCGGGCGGTACGCGGTGCGGCGCACGGTGACGCCCGGCTCGTAGCGCAGCGCGTCCTTGATGTTGTCGGCTTGCTGTTCTTCGAGGTCCGAATCGGTGATCACCGACACGCTCGCCGCGGTGCGGCTCGCCGCCGACGCGGTGCGCGTCGCGGTGACGGTGATCGGGTCGAGCGCTTGCGTGCCGGTGCGCGCGGCCGCGATCGTCGCATGCGGCGCGGATGCGGCGGACGGCGGTGCGGCGGCGGCAGGTTCGGAAGCGGCGCCTGCGGCGCGCGCGGCTGCCGCATAGATGCCGAAAGCGCCGAACAGCGCGGCGCGAAGCGGCCGCCGCGCCAACAGAGGTTGATGCACGGTTTGGTCTCCCAGTGACGAATTAGCCCGGAGGCTGGCTGGGTGACGCGTGCACCTGGCTGGCGCCCGCGCGCCGTTCACGGCGCGGGCAGGATGAAAGGAACGGTTCGTTGAAACGAATGGAGAGTGTAATTGAGAATCATTCGCAATTCAATTGGAGAAAGCGGCTTGCGCATCGTGCGGGAAATCGGCGAATCCGGCGTGCGTGGCCGCGCCGCCCGGGATCGGCGGCGGCGTTGTTTGCAACTAACGGTCTGCCTCGGCCGACGCCTTCGAAGATGAGCGCGCGCGAGGCCGCATGCAGCGCGGGCCCGAACGGCGCCCGCCTGCGGCGTGCGAACAAGGATCGCGATGCGGCTATCTGCGCTATCCCGCGTGATTGCGCGCCGATGGCAGGCGGGTCAAGCTCCGACGATCGGCACGCTTGCGGCCGTCATCCGCGTGCATCGCGACGACGCGCGACGGTGCGGCCGGCGCGCGCTTTCGCGTGTCACGCCATCGACTCGAGCCGAATCAGCAGCTTGCGCACGTGCGTCAGAAACGCCTCGTGCGCTTCCCGATCGCGGGGAGCGTCGAGGTGCGACGTCTCCGCGAGCTGGATCTGCCGGTCGAATTCGTCGGCGAGCGCTTGGCGCGTCTCGAGCGGAAGCGCGCGAATCAGCGAGACGAGCAGCAATTCCTGAGCGTGAAGCATGCCGGACAGCGCCTGGACGTTCATGCCGATCTCCGTCGAAGAAGGGAAAGCGGCGCCGCGGGATCGCGGGCCGCCCATCTCTTCATACTAGGTCCGTCGCGTGCAAAAGCCGAGTCCCGCGCGCATTCGTCGCGTTCGGGCGTTCGCGGGCTCAAGGGCGATCATGCGCGCGTCAAGCGCGCCCGCACTCGCTCAGCATCCACGCGCGCAGACGCCGCAGCGAGTCGCTCGCGTCCAGCCGTTCCGGCGCGCAGCACAGATAGTGGCCTTGTTCGTCGACGTCGACTGGCGCGTCGAGCGGCTGCGCGAGCGTGCCGGATGCAAGCTGATCGCGAATCAGGAACGCCGGGACGAGCGCGATCCCGAGCCCTGCGTGCGCCGCCTGGATCAGCACCGAGTATTGCTCGAAGCGCGGGCCGGCGAGCGCGTTCATGTGCGCGACGCGATGCCGGTCCATCCACGCGATCCACGCGCATTCTGCTTGCTCGTGCACGAGCCGCGGCGCGGCCGCGACGTCCGCAGGCGCGCGCAGCGCGTAGCGCTCGGCGAATTCCGGCGCGCACACCGGCACGAACGTGCGGCCGTCGAGATAGTCGCACTGGACGCCTTCCCAGCGGCCGTCGCCATAGCGGATCGCCGCGTCGAGACCGAACGGGAACGGGTCGCCCGGCGCGAGATGGCGGCGAAAGCTCAGCGTGACGTCGGGCGCGGTCTCGAGAAAGCGCGGCAGGCGCGGCACGAGCCATTTCGTCGTGAACGTCGGCACGCTCGCGATCGTCAGCAGATCGCTGTCCTCGCGCGCGCTCAGCAATTCGAGCGACGCGTTGCCGATCTCGCGCAGCGGCCCGCCGACGCGCGCCTGATAGACCTGGCCCGCGCGCGTGAGCGCGAGGTTGCGGCCTTCGCGGACGAACAGCTTCACGCCGAGCAGCGCCTCGAGGCTCGCGATCTGCCGGCTGACCGCGCTCGGCGTCAAGCCGAGCTCGCGCGCCGCGTACGAAAAGTTCAGATGTTTGGCAGAACTGGCGAATGCATGCAGCTCGGCGACGTTCGGATACAGGTGCTTCATCGCGAAGTGTTCCGTCGATGCAAAGAGTGATGCGGAGTTTGTACGTTTTTTTCATGACGATGCCATGTCGCGCGGACAAACTGGCGGCCGTCACAACGATGCGCGAAACGCCTGCTCCGACGGGCTTTTCGCGCGCCGCAACCCTTCGTCGCCAACGGGACCAGTCATGCGCTCACCCACCGCCCCGGTGCTCGCCGGCGGTATTCCGATACGTCGCAGCAAAAAAGGCCGTCCGTCGTTCGGCGCCGTCGTCGTCAACGGCATCGTCGCGCTGTTCGCGCTGTATCTGCTGATGCCGATCGCGCTGCTGCTGACCGGCTCGGTCGGGCAGAGCTGGACGAATACGCTGCTGCCAGTCGGCTTCACGTGGCGCTGGTTCGCCGAGCTGGCCGCCGATTCGAGCTTTCGACGCGCGTTCGGCGTGAGCTTCGTCGTCGCGCTCGCGTGCTGCGGGCTCAATGCGATCGTCGGCGTGCCGCTCGCCTACGCGCTGCATCACAGCGCACAGGCGGGACGCGGCATCGCCGCGCGCGTCGTGATGCTGATGCCGATCGGCGTGCCGGCGCTCACGCTCGGCTTCGGCTACATCGTGATCTTCGGCGGCGACGCGCTGCCGTGGCTCGGCACGCTGCCGCTGATGATCGCCGCGCACGCGGTGCTGACGCTGCCGTATCTGCTGCAGACGCTGCTGAGCGACCTGCGCCATCTCGATCTCGCGAAGCTCGAAGCCTGTGCGGCGACGCTCGGCGCGCCGCCGCTGCGGCAGTTCTTCACGATCGTGGTGCCGAATCTGCGGCAGAGCCTGTTTTCCGGGCTCGTGATGGTCGCCGCGCTGTCGATCGGCGAATTCCAGGTATCGAACCTGATCGCGGGCTTTCGCTATCGCAATTTTCCCGTCGTGCTGCTGCAGGCGTTCTACGGCGCGTCCGGCATCGCCTGCGCGGCGACCGTCGTGCTGCTCCTGCTCGCCGTGCTCGCGACGCTCGCATCGATCCACACCGTGCAACGACTGAAGTGAAGCCATGAGTCTCGAATTCGACAACGTCAGTTTCAGCTATCCCGGCGCGGCGCACGGCATCGACGCCGTCACGCTGCACGCGCAGCCCGGCGAACTGCTCGCCGTGATCGGGCGCAGCGGCTCCGGCAAATCGACGCTGCTGCGCCTGAGCGCGGGACTGCTGAACGGCTACAGCGGCCGCATCGTGATCGGCGGCGCCGACGTGGCCGGCGTGCCGGTGTGGCGACGCGAAGTCGGCATGGTGTTTCAGCAGTACGCATTGTTTCCGCATCTGTCCGTCGTCGACAACGTCGCGTACGGCCTGCGCATGCGCGGCGTCGCGGCCGCCGAGCGCAGGCGGCGCGCGCTCGAGATGCTCGAGCGCGTGGGCCTGGCCGCGCATGCGGCGCGCAGCACGATGCAACTGTCGGGCGGCCAGCAGCAGCGCGTCGCGCTCGCGCGCGCACTCGTGATCGAGCCCGCCGTGCTGCTGCTCGACGAGCCGCTCGCCGCGCTCGATGCCGGCATCCGGCATCAGCTTCGCGATGAGATCCGCGCATTGCAGCGCGCGTGCCGCGCGACGACGCTGTTCGTCACGCACGATCAGGACGAGGCGCTCAGCATGGCGGATCGCGTCGCGATCGTCGACGGCGGGCGCGTGCTGCAGGTCGGCACGCCGCGCAGCCTGTACGAGCGTCCGGTATCGACGCAGGTCGCGCGCTTCATCGGCCACTCGACGATCCTGCGCGGCCGCGTGCGCTCGAGCGGCACGGTCGACGTGCGCTTCGCAATGCTGTGCGCGGACACGGGCGCGCATCGGCCGGGCGCCGAGGTCGACGTGCTCGTGCGTCCCGAGCACGTGGAGCCCGATCCGCCCGAGCACTGCGTGAACCGCATCGGCGGCGCGCTCGGCGAGGTCCGCTACTTCGGCGCGACGCATCGCTACGACTTCGTGCCGCACGGCGCGGCCGAGCCGCTCTTGTGCGAAGGCCGCGTGCTCGCCGCGCGCGGCATCGCGATCGAGCCGCGCCATCTGCTCGTACTGCCCGCGGCGACGGCCGCGCAATGATTGATTCGTTCAACGGAGATTCATGATGTTTGCAGGTCGACAATTCCTGACGGCGATGCGCCGCATCGCGCTCACGCTTTGCGCTTGCGCGACGCTCGCCGCGAACGGCGCGCATGCCGCGCCGCTCTATGCGGGCGAAGACGCGCTCTATGCGAAGGCCGCCGACGAAGGGCTCGTCGTGTCGTTCGACACCGGGCCCGAATGGGCGAACTGGAAGGCGCTGTTCGCGGAGTTCCGCAAGCGCTACCCGAAGGTCGAGCTCACGTACAACGACATCGGCTCGGCCGCGACCGTCGTCGCGCTCGACAAGTCGCGCCGCCGTCCGCAGGCGGACACCGCGTACTACTTCGCGGCGTCGGCGCTCGAAGCGGCGGGCAAGGACGTCGTCGCGCCGTTCAAGCCGATCAACTTCGATCGGCTGCCACCCGTGTTTCGCGACGCCGACGGCCGCTGGTTCACCGTGCATTCGCTGAACGTCGCGTTTCTCGTCAACCGGAAGCTCGTGAAGAACGTGCCGCAGCGCTGGTCCGATCTGCTGAAGCCCGAGTACAGGAATGCGGTCGTCTATCTCGATCCGCGCTCGACGGGGCAGGGGCAGGTCGTCGTATTCGCGGCGGCGTCCGCGTTCGGCGGCGGCGTCGACAATCCGAAGCCCGGCGCCGATTTCTTCGGCAAGCTGAAGAACGCGGGCAACGTGCTGCGCGTCGAAGGCACGACGCCCTACGCGAAGTTCGTCAAGGGCGAGATTCCGATCCTGATCGGCTACGAGAACGACGGCCTGAAGGCGAAGTACGCGGACGGCATGGGCGATGCGGTCGACGTCGTGATTCCGCAGGACGGCAGCGTATCCGCGCCGTACGCGATGAGCCTCGTGAAGAACGGCCCGAACCCCGCGGCCGCGCAGCTATGGCTCAACTTCGTGATGAGCGAGGCTGGCCAGGCGCTCTTCGCGCGCGGCTACGTGCGGCCCGCGGTGTCGGGCGTCGCGCTTGCGCCGGACGTCGCGGCGAAGATGCCGAACGCGCCGCAGGTGCGCCCGCTCGACGTCGCGAAGGCCGCCGCGCGCAAGGCCGAAGTCGACAGACTGTGGTCGCAAGCGACGCTCGGACAGTAAGGAGCGCGACGTGCAACGATCGTCTCTCGACCGCGGCTTGTTGCGCCGCTTCGGCGCGGCGCCGGCGGGCGGGCTGCTCGCGCTGTTCTTCGCGCTGCCGCTCGCCGCGCTCGTGAGCGCGGCGTTCGCGGAAGGCGGCCGTGCGTTCGCCGCGGTGCTGCGCGATCCGCTCGTCGCCGACGCGATCGGCCGCTCGCTTGCGCTCGCGGTGGGCACGGGCACGCTGTCGACGTGCGTCGGCGTGCCGCTCGCGCTGTCGCTCGCCGACCAGACGCCCGCGCGGCGCCGCTGGTCGCTCGCGCTGCTCGGCGTGCCGCTAGCGTTCTCCGGGCTCGTGATCGCATACGGCTTCATTCTGACGTTCGGCCGCGCGGGCTTCGTGACGACGCTGCTCGCCGGCCTCGGCGCGGATGCGGCGAAGGTCGGCGGCGTGATCTACACGACGTTCGGCCTCGTCGTCGCGTACGCGTACTACCTGATTCCGCGCGTCGCGCTGATGCTGTTTCCCGCGTTCGCGAATCTCGACCGGCGTCCGCTCGAAGCGGCGATGACGCTCGGGGCGAAGCCGTGGCGCGCGTGGCTCGACGTCGCGTGGCGCGAGCTGTGGCCGTCGATGGCCGCCGCGTGGTGCCTCGTGACCGCGATCGCGCTCGGCACCTACGGGACCGCGCTCGCGCTCGCCGGCACGCAGATCAACATCCTGCCGCTCCTGATGTACCTGAAGCTGTCCGACGGACAGACCGATTTCTCGCAGGCCGCCGTGCTGTCGATCGTGCTGACGGCGCTGTGCACCTGCGTGCTCGCGATGGGGGAA
Organism: Burkholderia oklahomensis C6786; assembly: GCF_000959365.1. Classification (NCBI taxonomy): domain Bacteria; kingdom Pseudomonadati; phylum Pseudomonadota; class Betaproteobacteria; order Burkholderiales; family Burkholderiaceae; genus Burkholderia; species Burkholderia oklahomensis. The sequence goes on along the minus strand of NZ_CP009556.1, from coordinate 142,279 downwards.
TACGTTGCGCGACGACATCATTGAACGCCCGTCGGACGCGATGGACGCGCTCGCGCGCGTCGCGCTGCGCCAGCAGGGGGCGCGGCGTCATCTGATGCCGGTCGGCCTGATCGGTCCGCGCGTCGCGACCGACGAGCAAATGCGCGTCGCCGAATCGATCGCGCACGCGCTCGCCGCGACGGGCATCGCGATCGTCGGCGGCGGCAAGTGCGGCGTGATGGAAGCGGCCGCGCGCGGCGCGCGCCGCGCGAACGGCTTCGTGATCGGCCTGCTGCCCGAGGACGACGCCGAAGGTGCGAATCCGCATCTGAGCGTCGCGTTGCCGACGGGGCTCGGCATTACGCGCAATGCGCTGATCGCGCGCGCGTCGTTGTGTCTGATCGCGGTCGGCGGCGGGCTCGGCACGCTGTCCGAGATCGCGCTCGGCTTGCAGTGGGGCAAGCCGGTTTTCACGATTTGCGATGCGCCGCAAGTGGCCGGCGTCGAGAACTTCGACGCGCCGGATCCACTGCTCGCGCGCGTCGCGCAATGGCTCGTCGATTCGGCCTAGCCGCGTCGAGGGTTTGGAGATGAAGCGCGTCATTCGTTTTGATTCAATCTGGCAGGAATCCTATCCATGAAAAAAGCGGCAGTGGCATTGTTGGTGACGGGGAGCGTGTGCGTCGGCGCGCATGCGCAGGGCACGGTGACGCTCTACGGGATCGTCGACGCGGGGCTCGGCTATACGAGCGACCAGCGTATCGCGCAGAGCAAGGGCGCACTCGGCTCGCCCGTCAGCTACCGGAACGAGTCGAGCTACAGCTTCGCGAGCGGCACCTGGTCGGGCAGCCGTTGGGGGCTGAAGGGCAAGGAGGATCTGGGCGGCGGCCTCGCGGCGGTGTTCCAGCTCGAGAACGGCTTCAACATCGGCACGGGACAGGCCGGGCAGGGCGGGCGGATGTTCGGGCGGCAGGCGTGGATGGGGTTGTCGAGCGCGCGCTACGGGACGCTCACGATGGGCCGCCAGTACGATCCGATCGTCGACTTCGTCGGCACGATCAGCGCGGGCACGTTCCTGACCGGCATGGGCGCGCATCCGGGCGATCTCGACAACATCGACAACCAGTCGCGCGAGAACAACTCGATCAAGTACGTGAGCCCGAAGTTCGGCGGCCTCACGCTGGGCGCGCTGTACGGCTTCGGCAATCAGGCCGGCAGCGTGAAGAACCAGAATACGTGGAGCGTCGGCGGACAGTACGTGAACGGGCCGTTCTCGATCGGCGCCGCGTACCTGTATGCGACGAACGCGTACGGCGCGAACGGCGGCGCATGGACGGGCTCGTACGACGGCACGTTCGGTTCGTCGATCAACGAGGGCTTCGCATCGTCGAAGAGCATGCAGATCGTCGCGGCGGCGAGCACCTATCAGATCGGCGCGGTGACGCTCGGGCTGTCGTACAGCAACACGCAGTACAAGTCCGGCTCGTTCTCGACGTTCAACGGCACCGCGACGTACAACTCGATTGGCGGCACCGTGTCGTGGCAGGCGACGCCCGAGCTGCGCGTCGCGACGGGCTACGACTTCACGCGCGGCAGCTCGATCGACGGGCAGTCCGCGCCGAAATATCATCAGGTGAACTTCGCGTCGTACTATTACCTGTCGAAGCGCACCGCGCTGTATGGCCTCGTCGGCTATCAGAAGGCGAGCGGCAAGACGCTCGACCCGTACGGCAACGTCGTGAGCGCGACGGCGTCGGTCGGCGACGTCGGCAACGGCATCTCGTCGGCGGGCGACACGCAGACGCTCGTGCGCATCGGCATGCGTCACACGTTCTGACGCGCGGCGCGTTCACGCGCCGGCCGCCGGGCGCGGGCGGCCGGCGCGATGCGTGTCCGCGCATCGCGTTCAGTGCGTCACGTTCACCCGCATCTCGTTCAGCAGGTTGTCTGCGCGATCGAGATGGTGCATCGCCCACAGCATGTACCGGACGTCGACGTGGATCGAGCGATTCATATCCGGCATGTAGTGCCAGCCCGAGCTCACGCCTTCCCAGGTGCCGTCGAACGCGAGACCGACGAGCCGGCCATTCCTGTCGAGCGTGGGCGACCCCGAATTGCCGCCCGTGATGTCGAGATTCGCGAGAAAGTCGACGGGCAGCGTGCCGAGCGTCGGCGACGCGAAGCCGTCGAACGCGCGCGCGCGGATCGCGGCGAGTTGCGCGGCGCTCGCGTTGAACGGCTCGACGCCCGTCTGCTTCTGGACGATGCCCTCCACGGTCGTGAACGGCGCATAGCGGACCCCGTCGCGCGGCGCATAGCCCTGGACCGTGCCGAACGTCACGCGCAGCGAGCTGTTCGCGTCGTGATAGACGGGGTGGCCGCGCGACTGCTCGAATGCGATCAGCGCGGTCATGTAGCGGGCCCGCAGCCGCGAATCGTCGGCGGCGATCGCCTTCTGTTCGCGCTCGTATGCGAGCAGGTCCGGCATCAGCGCGTGCATCAGCATGAGCCAGCTGTCGTCGCTCGCGGCGATTTGCGCGGGCGTCGCGTCGAGCCAGCGCATCCGCGTGGCGGTGTCGGCGAGCTTCGTGCCGCGATAGAGATCGGCGACCTTGCGCGCGAGCGCCGCGTCGTCCGCCGCGCCCGCGAGCCAGCGGTCGAGCGCGGCGAGCCGCTGGCCGGCCGGCAGCTTCACGTAGCGCTCGAGCGCGTAGACGAAGATCTGCTGATCGACGTCCGGATCCATCGTGCGATCGAGCCGCTGTTCCTCGCCGGCGATGCGAATCTCGTCGCGCTTCTGATAGCCCGTTTCGCGTTCGATGTCGTCGGCTTTTTGCTTTTCGTCGGCGAGCCGGACGATCTTGTAGGATGCCTGATAAAGCCCGGCATTCGACAGGAGTTCGCCGACGAAATTGCGCTCGCGCAGCCGCTTCTGCCGTTCGACGAGCTGCCGAAGCGCATCGAAATCGGCCTTCAGGCCCGCGCCGTCGAGTTGGCCGTCCGCCGGCCGCGCGGCGAGCCAGCGATCGAGCGCGGCCTCGTCGGCGCGCTTGTCCGCGAGCGCGGAGCTGTGCGCGAGCCCGTCGAGATTGCCCTCGAAGTTCTTCATCATGTTGTCGAGCACGGCGACGCGGTTTGCGTAGCGCACGCCGATCGCCGGGTCTTTCCTGCTCGCCGCGTCGATGATCGCGAGTTGATCCTTTGCCATCCGGATTTCGGTCGGATAGCGCCAGTCGATCGCGTTCTGCAACTCATTGGCGAGCCGATAGCGCTCGGTGCGCCCCGGATAGCCGGCCACCATCACGAAATCGCCCGCGTTCACGCCGCCCGGATTGACCGTCAGCCAATGCACGGGACGATACGGCACGTTGCCCTTCGAATACGATGCGGCGCTGCCGTCCTTCGCGACGTACGCGCGCAGGAAGCTGAAGTCGCCGGTATGGCGCGGCCACATCCAGTTGTCGATCTCGCCGCCGAACTTGCCGATCGACAGCGGCGGCGCGTAGACGAGCCGCACGTCGCGGATTTCGCGCTGCCGGACCAACTGATAGCTGTGGCCGCCGCTGAACGTGTGGACGTCGCAGCGATAGCCGGGCTGTTCGCAGTCCCGAACGAGGCGTTTCTTCGCGGCGTCGATGGCGGCGTAGCGCGCGTAGCCCGTGACGCCGGGCGCGAGCGCCGCATCGATCTTGTCGGTGACGTCGCGGATCTGCTCGGTCACGTACACGCGCTGCGTCGGATCGGCAGGCAGCTCTTCGCCGCGCTGCCGCGCGAGAAAGCCGTTTTCGATCAGGTTGTTCTGCGGCGTCGAGTTGTATTGCAGCGCGCCGTAGCCGCAATGGTGGTTCGTGACGATCAGCCCGTCCGGCGACACGAACGACGCGGTGCAAAAGCCCAGGCTGACGACGGCGTCCATCGGCCACGCGGTCAGCGTCGACAGCTTGCGTGGGTCGAGCGTGAGGCCGCGTTGTTCGAGCGTGTTGGCGAGACCGGGCAGTTGGGGCGGCTGCCACATGCCTTCGTCGGCATGGGCGGCGCTCGTGGCGAGCGCACAGGCGAACAGCAGGGCGCGTGCGGCGGACGATGCGGGTGACGCGGGTGATCGCATGTATTCCTCGGATTGTTCTTGGCATGCGGGCGCCGGCGCACGGGTGAGCGCGCCGGCGGACGGCGCCGTGCGGATGGGTACGCCGCAACGGCGGAAGCTGATGAAGCGATAGCAGGGTGAAGCGCGCGGCGAGGCGCCGCGCGACAGTGTAGCGGCTGTGGCGGCGTTCTCAATTTTCGCTCGTCGATCGATCGAGCGACGCGCCGCCGCGGCCGTGCTTTCAGGCGAGCCAGGCGGTTGCGCCTGTCGGCCGGGGTGCGGCGACGCGACTTGCTTATTCCGCCGTCGCCGTCTCGGTCGCCTGCGCGAGGCTCAGCACCGTCTGCGCGATCGACTGCGTCGTCGCCAGCGTGTTGATCACGCCGGCGCGCAGCGCGCCGAGGATGCCCGTCGCCTTCGTCGGCTCGCTCGCCGTCGCGATCACGTTGGGAATCCGCTTCAGGTCTTCGAGCGTGAGCCCGATCACGCGGCCGCGCAGCATCGTCGTCGCCGGGCGGCCGTGGATGTCGATGAAGTCGTAGCCCATGATGTCGCCGACCGCGCCCGCGCGCTTCGCCTCCGCCATCTCCTCGGGCGTGAACCAGCCCATCCGGACCATGTTGCTGTCCTCGAGAATGTCGCCGATCCCGACGAGCGCGATCGACGCGCGGCGCGCCTTGTCGAGCGACTGGCGCACGACGTCGTTCTCGAGCAGCGCGGTGAAGAGCTGCGGATCGTTGACGAGCGCGGGCGCATACAGCGTCTCGCTCTCGCCGCCGAAGCGCGCGGCGAGGCGCCGGCAGATGTGGTCGGCGTTCATCGTCTCGCCGCCGCGATACGAGCCGCCGATCGCGGACACGAACGAGCAGTTGCGCTGCGTCGTCGACACCGCGTGCCGCGACACCGCGCTCACGTTGCGGCCCATGCCGACCGCGACGATCGCGCCGTCGGCGAGCACGCGGTCGAGATAGCTCGCGACGAGGCCCGCGAGCAGTTCGCGCTGGCTGTCCTGATCCTTGTGATCGACCGAGATGATCGCGCGCTGGATCCCGAAGCGCGCGACCAGTTCCTGCTCGAGATCCTGCACCGCGCGCGGATGATGGCGCACGCGGATCTCGACGATGCCCTCTTCGATCGCGCGCTTCAGCAGCCGGCCCACCTTCGGGCGCGAGATCGCGAACTTCTGCGCGAGTTCCTCCTGGGTCAACCCGTCGACGTAATAGCACTTCGCGAGTTGCGTGAGTTCTTCGTTCGTCATGTCGTAGTGGAATGGAGCGGCGCGCCGCGCGGCGTCATGAGCCGCAGTGCGCGTCGTTCGGACCGGCCTGGGTGAGGCCCGTCCGGCGTTCGTAATCGGCGATCCGCTGCACCTTCGGCTGCGAGCGGCCGCCGTCGAATTCTGCCCTAAGCCACGCGTCGACGATGCTGTTCGCGAGCTCGGTGCCGATCACGCGCGCGCCCATCGTGAGGATCTGCGCATCGTTGCTGCGCCGCGCGCGCTCGGCCGAATAGGTGTCGTGACACTGCGCGGCGCGGATGCCCGGCACCTTGTTCGCGGAGATCGCGACGCCGATGCCCGTGCCGCACAGCAGGATCGCGCGCGGGAACTCGCCCGCCGCGACCCGCTGCGCGACCTCGATCGCGATGTCGGGATACAGCACCGCCTCGTCCGCGCTGTGCGTGCCGAAGTCGAGCAGTTCGACCTCGGGATGCGTCGCGCGCAGGTGCCGCTTGATCGACTCCTTGAGCGCGTAGGCCGCTTCGTCGCAGCCGATCGCCACTTTCATGGTGGACCTCCGGAGGGCAGGTTGAATGCACAAATGTGCGGTGTTGAGCAATTATAACGACCTGTCTGAACATTTGGCAAAGGGTGAAATTTTGCTCAAGTGCCTGTTCTGATCAATAAATTCTTTGAAAATCAAATAATTAGTGATGATATTGTGATGGTGGTCAGCGTTTACCAGTAATTGACACTCCAAAAAACCGATGATTACCATGCGGTCAAGCTGTATCAAATCATCGTGAATGATCAAAAGTTCATTCACCCTCCGGGATACGACAGTGACTCCTGTTCTGCTCGAAGCAAGCCAGGTAGCGAAGCGGTTCAACGGCGTGAGCGCGTTGCGCGACGGACGCTTGAGCCTCACGGCCGGACGCGTGCACGCGCTGTGCGGCGGCAACGGCACCGGAAAATCCACGTTCCTGAACATCCTGATGGGGCTCCTGCGCCGCGACGAAGGCACGATCCGGCTGAACGGCCGCGACGTCGACTTCGCGTCGCCCGCCGAAGCGCTCGCGAACCGGATGGCGATCATCACGCAGGAGCTGTCGCCGGTGCCCGGGATGACGGTCGCCGAGAACCTGTATCTCGGCCGCGAGCCGACCCGCGCGCGCGTCGTCGTCGATTTCCGGACGCTGAAGCGCCGCGCGCAGGACCTGCTCGACCGCCTCGGCTTCGCGATCGACGCGGGCGCGCCGATGCATCGGCTGAGCCTCGCGCAGACGCAGCTCGTCGAGATCGCGAAGGCGTTCAGCCACGACTGCGAGGTGATGATCATGGACGAGCCGACGTCCGCGATCGGCGAGCGCGAGACCGAGACGCTGTTTGCCGCGATCCGCAACGTCACCGCGCACGGCGCCGGGATCATCTACGTGTCGCATCGCCTGAGCGAGCTGTTCGAGATCGCCGACGACTACACGGTGTTTCGCGACGGCGCGTACGTCGAGAGCGGCCGGATGGCCGACATCGATCGCGCGCATCTCGTGCGCGCGATCGTCGGCCGCGAGATGCCCGTCGTCGACAAGGCGCGCCGGCCCGCGCACGGCGAGCCGTGCCTCGCGGTCGACGGGCTCACGCGCGACGACGAGTTCGAAGCGGTGAGTCTCGAGGTGCGGCGCGGCGAGATTCTCGGCATCTACGGACTGATGGGCTCGGGCCGCAGCGAATTCCTCAATTGCGTGTACGGCCTCACGCGGCCCGACGCGGGCACCGCGACGCTCGGCGGCGAGCCGCTGCCGCAAGGCGATCCCGCGCAGGCGATCCGCGCCGGCATCGCGCTCGTCACCGAAGACCGCAAGGATTCGGGCCTCGTGCTGTCCGGCAGCGTGCAGGAGAACATCGCGATGGCCGCGTACCGGCGCCTGTCGCGCGGCGGCGTGATCCGGCGCGCGCTCGTGCGCCGCCTCGCGCAATCGATGGTCGAGCGGCTGCGGATCAAGGCCGCGTCGCTGCGGATGCCGGTGGCCGCGATGAGCGGCGGCAACCAGCAGAAGGTCGTGCTCGCGAAATGCCTGTCGACGGAGCCCGTGCTGCTGTTGTGCGACGAGCCGACGCGCGGGATCGACGAAGGCGCGAAACAGGAAATCTATCGGCTGCTCGACACGTTCGCGCGCAACGGCGGCGCGGTGATCGTCGTGTCGTCGGAGGCGCCCGAGCTGCTGTATCTGAGCGACCGCATCGCCGTGTTCAAGGGCGGCCGCGTCGCCGCCGTCTGCCCGGGCGACGGCGCCACCCAGGAATCCCTGCTCCACCTCGCTTCATGAACAAGACCATGAACACTCAGACCCTGACCCGCCTCGAAGCGGCGCCGAAGCGCGTGAACGTCGCGGAGCTCGCGAGCCGCTTCGGCATCCCGATCATTTTCGTCGTGCTGTGCATCGTGCTCGCATTCGCGAGCCCGTACTTCCTCACGTGGCGCAACTGGAGCGACATCCTGCGGCAGACGTCGATCAACGGGATTCTCGCGATCGGCATGACGTACGTGATCCTGACGAAAGGCATCGACCTGTCGGTCGGCTCGGTGCTCGCGCTCGCGGGAATCGTGAGCGGCCTCGCCGGCGCGGCGGGGCACGGGCTCGCGGCGTCGCTCGCGGTCGGCGTCGCGTGCGGCGCGGCGCTCGGCGCGATCAACGGCGTGACGATCGCGCGCTTCAACGTCCCGCCGTTCGTCGCGACGCTCGGCATGTTGAGCATCGCGCGCGGCGTCACGTACATCGTCAACGACGGCAGCCCGGTCGCGAATCTGCCCGACGATTATCTTTCGCTCGGCATCGGCAAGCTCGGCCCGCTCGGAATGCCGGTGCTGATCTTCGCGGCGGTCGCGCTCGCGTGCTGGTGGGTGCTGCGCTACACGACGTACGGCCGCTATCTGTATGCGGTCGGCGGCAACGAGAAGAGCGCGCGGACGTCCGGCATCGGCGTGCGCAAGGTCGTGTTCTCGGTGTACGTCGTGTCGGGCGCGCTCGCCGGTCTCGCCGGAATGATTCTCGCCGCGCGCACGACGTCCGCGCTGCCGCAGGCGGGCGTGTCGTACGAGCTCGATGCGATCGCGGCGGTCGTGATCGGCGGCACGAGCCTGTCGGGCGGGCAGGGCGGGGTGGTCGGCACGCTGTTCGGCGCGCTTTTGATCGGCGTGATCAACAACGGGTTGAATCTGCTCGGCGTGTCGTCGTATTACCAGCAGATCGCCAAGGGACTCATCATCGTGCTGGCCGTGCTCATCGACGTGGCCCGCAAACAGCAGCGCTGACGCAGCGCATTCCCATCCGGAGGAGACGACAATGCAAACACGAAAGACCTGGCTCGGCCGCTTGGCGGCCGCAACCGTGCTCGGCGCGACGCTTGCGATCACGGCGGCGGGCGGCGCGGCGCACGCGGCGAGCGCGCCGTACCGCGTCGGCGCGGCGGTGTACGGCATGAAAGGCCAGTTCATGCAGAACTGGGTGCGCGAGATCAAGGCGCATCCGGCCGTGAAGAGCGGCGCCGTGCAGCTCACGGTGTTCGACGGCAACTACGACGCGCTCACGCAGAACAACCAGATCGAGACGATGCTCACGCAGCAGTACAGCGGAATCCTGTTCGTGCCGATCGACACGAAGGCGGGCATCGGCGTCGCGACGCGCGCGGCCGCATCCGACACGCCGCTCATCGCGTCGAACACGATGCTCGCGACGCCGAAGGTGCCGTACATCGGCAACGACGACGTCGAGGGCGGCCGTCTGCAGGCCGAAGCGCTCGCGAAGCAGCTCGGCGGCAAGGGCAGCATCGTCATCATCCAGGGGCCGATCGGCCAGTCCGCGCAGATCGATCGCGAGAAGGGCGAGATGGAGGTGCTCGCGAAATACCCGGGCATCAAGGTGATCGAGAAGAAGACCGCGAACTGGTCGCGCGCGGAAGCGATGAATCTGATGGAGGACTGGCTCAACGCGCATCCGAAGCAGATCAACGGCGTGATCGCGCAGAACGACGACATGGCGCTCGGCGCGCTGCAGGCGATCAAGAACCGCGGGCTCACGCCGAAGGACATTCCGATCACGTCGATCGACGGGATGCCCGACGCGATCCAGGCCGCGAAGCGCGGCGAGATCACGACGTTCCTGCAGGATGCGCAGGCGCAGTCGCAAGGCGCGCTCGACCTGGTGCTGCGGCAGCTCGTCGGCGCGAGCTACAAGCCGCAGTCGGTGATCTGGCAGCGCTACGCGAAGGATCTGAAGTGGGACGGCGGCACCGCGAAGCGCTACATCCTGCCGTGGGTGCCCGTCACGCCGGCGAATGCCGATCAGCTCTACAAGCAGGTCACGGGCGGTTGAGCGGGGCGGCCATGACGAATCTCTGGGACAGGGCGTTCGATCTGACGGGCCGGGTCGCGCTCGTGACGGGCGGCGCGGCGGGCATCGGGCACGCGTGCGCGCAACTGCTCGCGCAACGCGGCGCGAGCGTCGCGCTCGTCGATCGGCATCCCGAAACGATGCGGATCGCCGCGACGCTGGCAGGCGGCGCCGCGCGCCACGTCGGCATGTCGCTCGACCTGCGCGACTGCTCGGCCGCGCAGGCGGCGGTCGAGCTCGTCGCGTCGCGCTTCGGCGGCGTCGACATGCTCGTCAACAGCGCCGGCGTCGCGCTGCTCGACAAGGCGCTCGACGTCGGCGAGGCCGCGTGGGACGCGACGATGGCGATCAACGTGAAAGCGTCGTTCTTCGTCGCGCAGGCGGTCGCGCGGCAAATGATCGCGGGCGGCGGAGGCGGGCGGATCGTCAATCTCGCGTCGCAGGCGAGCGTGGTCGGCCTCGATCGGCACGTCGCGTACTGCGCGAGCAAGGCCGCGATCGTCGGGATGACGAAGGTGCTCGCGCTCGAATGGGCGCCGCACGGCATCACCGTCAACGCGGTGTCGCCGACGATCGTCGAAACCGAGCTCGGCAAGAAGGCGTGGGCGGGCGAAGCCGGCGAGCGCGCGAAGCGCGAGATTCCGGCCGGCCGCTTCGCGCAGCCGGACGAGATCGCCGCGCTCGTGCTCTATCTGCTGAGCGACGCAGCCGCGATGATGACGGGCGAGAACGTCGTGATCGACGGCGGCTACACCGTGCGTTGAAGCGGCGGCGGGCCGCGCGCGGCCTCGCCGTCATCGTCGGGACAACCGACCGAAGAAAACACTGGAGACTTTGCATGTCGTCGATAGCCGAAGCGCCGCCGCAACGCGCGGCCGCACACAGCGACGCGGGCGCGCTGCCCGCCACGATGCGCGCCGTGGTCTGCCACGGTCCGGAGGACTACCGCCTCGAACAGGTGCCGGTGCCGAAGCCGGGGCCTGACGAGATCCTGACCGAAGTGGAGCTCGTCGGCATCTGCATGGGCGACATCAAGACGTTCCGCGGCGCGCCGTCGTTCTGGGGCAGCGCGGTGCAGCCGCGCTACGTGAAGCCGCCGATGATCCCGGGCCACGAGTTCGTGTGCCGCGTCGTCGCGCTCGGGCCGGGCGCCGAGCGGCGCGGCGTGAAGGTCGGCGATCGCGTGATCTCCGAGCAGATCGTCCCGTGCTGGGGCTGCCGCTTCTGCGGCCATGGCCAGTACTGGATGTGCCAGAAGCACGATCTGTACGGATTCCAGAAGAACGTGCACGGCGCGATGGCCGAGTACATGATCTTCACGAAGGAGGCGATCGTCCACACGGTGCCCGATTCGATTCCGTCCGATGAGGCGATCCTGATCGAGCCGCTGTCGTGCTCGCTGCATGCGGCCGATCGCGCGAACGTCGGCTTCGACGACGTGGTCGTCGTCGCGGGCGCGGGCACGCTCGGGCTCGGCATCATCGGCGCGGTGCGGCTGCGCCATCCGAAGAGGCTGATCGTGCTCGACATGAAGCCGGAGCGCGCGGCGCTCGCGCTCAGGATGGGCGCGGACGAAGTGTGGAATCCGGGCGAAGAGAACGTGATCGAGAAGATTCGGTCGATCACGGACGGCTATGGCTGCGACATCTATATCGAGGCGACCGGCCATCATCGCGCGGTCGGCCAGGGGCTCGCGATGCTGCGCAAGCTCGGCCGCTTCGTCGAATTCAGCGTGTTCAACGACGACGCGACCGTCGACTGGTCGATCATCGGCGACCGCAAGGAGCTCGACGTGCTCGGCTCGCACCTCGGCCCATACATGTATCCGCGCGCGATCGACTTCATCGGATCGCGCAAGATCGACGTGCGCGGCATCGTCACGCACACGTTTCCGCTGTCGCGCTTCGCGGAGGCGTTCGCGGTGATGGAGCGCGGCGAGCAATCGTTGAAGGTCGTACTGGATCCGCGAGGTTAATTGCATGAATCGTGTCATCAATCATCCCGACTACGTCGTCGAGGACATGCTGCGCGGCATCGTCGCCGCGCATCCGGCGCTCACGCTCGACGCGGACAATCCGCGCGTGATCGGCGTCGCGCAGCCGGCGCCGGGCAAGGTCGGCGTCGTCACGGGCGGCGGCTCGGGCCACGAGCCGGCGTTTCTCGGCTATACGGGGCCGGGACTCGTCGACGCGGTCGCGGTCGGCGAGATCTTTTCGTCGCCGACCGCGAAGAGCTTCCTCGACGCGTTCAAGCGCGCCGATCGCGGCGCGGGCGTCGCGTGCCTGTACGGCAACTACGCGGGCGACAACATGAACGTGAAGATGGCCGTCAAGATGGCGGCCGCGCAGGGCATCGACGTGAAGACCGTCGTCGCGAACGACGACGTCGCGTCGGCTTCGCGCGACGAACGCGCGAAGCGTCGCGGCGTCGCGGGCGAGATCCTGATGTGGAAGGCGGGCGGCGCGCGCGCGGCGGCGGGCGGCAGTCTCGACGCGGTGATCGCGAGCGCGCAGAAGGCGATCGACAACACGCGCTCGGTCGGCATCGGCCTGTCCGCGTGCACGATTCCGGCGAACGGCAAGGCGAACTTCCACATCGCCGACGGCGAGATGGAGGTCGGCATCGGCCATCACGGCGAGCACGGCGTGCGCGTGATGCGCACGGTGAGCGCGAAGGACATGGCGGAGATGATGCTCGACATCGTGCTGCCGGATTTTCCGCTCGAACGCGGCGAGGAAGTCGCGGTGCTCGTGTCGGGGCTCGGCGCGACACCGCTGATGGAGCAATATATTCTGTATGCCGAAGTAGCGGAGCGGCTCGCGGCGGCCGGATTGAAGATCGGCTTTCGTCTCGTCGGCAATCTGTTCACGTCGCTCGAGATGATGGGCGTCACGCTGACGATCACCCGGCTCGACGACGAACTGAAGCAATTGTTCGCCGCGCCGTGCAGCAGCATCGGCCTTACCGTGGGAGAACGCGCATGAACACCGCCGCCATTCAGCGCCTGCTGCTCGCCGACGCCGGTTTCGTCGTGCGCGAGCTCGTCGACGTGATCCAGCGCAACCGCGATCATCTGTCGGAGATCGACGCGGCGATCGGCGACGGCGATCACGGCATCAACATGAGCAAGGGCTTCGGCCAGTGCGGCGCGCGGCTCGACGCGCGCGGCGCGACGAGCCTGCCGGATGCGCTCGACGTATTGTCGACGTCGCTGATGGAAGGAATCGGCGGATCGATGGGGCCGCTTTACGGCAGCTTCTTCATGGATTTCGCGGCGGCGCTGAAGGGGCGCGACATGCTCGATGCGGCGCTGTTCGGCGAAGCGCTGTCGGCGGGGCTGGCGGGATTGCGGGCGATCAGCGATGCGACGGTCGGCGACAAGACGTTGATCGACACGCTCGCGCCCGCCGACGCCGCGTTTCACGAAGCGCTGCGCGCCGGCGACGATTTTCGGCACGCGCTCGCGGCGATGAGCGCGGCCGCCGAGCGCGGCAAGGAATCGACGCGCTGGCTGCAGGCGAAGATCGGACGGGCGTCGCGGCTCGGCGAGCGGTCGGTCGGCACGCTCGATGCGGGGGCGGTGTCGTGCTGCCTGATTCTGTGCAGCATCGCGAGTTCGATCGGCGCGCGGCTGAACTGACCGGATAGGCCGCTGCGACGGATCGGCGGCGGGCGAGTCGAGCGTAAGCGGCAACCGGCAACCGGCAACCGGCAACCGGATCGGCGATCGACAGTCGGCGGCATCGCGCAAGCGGGCTGCGCCGCGCGGCGCGAGAGCGTTGGCGCTTGGCTCGTCGCGATTCGGGCGCGGCGTTCGACAGGCGGGATGCGACTCGCAGCCCGACGTCTGCAATCCGCGTCGCGATGCGTGTCGCGATGCGCGCGCCCGCCGTCGCGTCAGCGCGCGAGCGTCTTCCGAAAGAAAACAACCCGCTCGGTTTCGTCGAAGCCGAGTGCGCGATGCAGCGCGTGCGACACGGCGTTGCCGAGCGGCGCGTCGGATGCGAATTCGGCGCAGCCGCGTGTCGCGCCCCAGGCAGCGGCGGCCGAGCACAGCGCGCGGGCGGCGCCGCGGCGGCGCGCAGCCGGATCGACGAAGATGCCTTCGAGAAACAGCACGGGCGACGCGTCGCAGCCGTTCACGTAGTCGTGCCGCACGGCGACCTCGGCGAAGCCGAGCGGCGCGTCGTCCGGCGTCCACGCAATGAAGCACGCGTGTCGGTTCGGCGCGTCGAGTTGCTGCGCGACGTCGCGCGCGTGCTCGGCGTCGTCCGCATGCGGCCACAGCGCGCGCCGAAGCTGCCGCCACACGGCGGCATCGGACGCCGCGGCGGCGCGGATCGTGAAGAGAGAAGCGGGGTGCGTCAAGTCGCCGCGCTCGCCGAGCGGGCTGCGTTCACCGCGTGCGCGACGCGCTCGACGAATTCGCGGTCGACGCTCATGATCGCCTCGCGCTTGCCGTCCGGCATGTCGACGATGAGCCGATGCGTGACGTCCTGCGTGGTCCATGCGAGGTAGCCGACGACGATGAGCATCACGCCCGCAACGAGCAATGCGCTTGTGCCGAGCGTGCCGCCCGCGATCGCGGCGGCGACGCCGATGAGCGAGATCGACCACGGAACGATCTTGTTTTTCCTGACGGCGAGAACTTCGACACCGCGGATCTCTCGCAGCGCGAAGATTTGCCCTGCGGCGGACAGACTGTTGCGCGTGACCATGACGCCGCGTTCGTTGAAGGCGTTTTCCATCAAAGGGGTGCGAATCGGAAAACGCGCAGCGTAGCAGATTTGACCGGAGCGTCAACGAGGTCCGATGACGCACGGCGTCGAAATCGGGGAAGACCGACACCGGTGAACGGCAGGGAAAAATCGGTAAGGACTGCCGGTTACGGCGGCCGGACCGGACGATCGGGGGCGGGATGGCCCGCGAAGGCGGCCGCGGAACGCGGCTTGCGAGCGCGGCCGGCGACTCCGGCCAATCGGTGAAAGAGAACGGAGAAAACGGACAAAAACGGACAAAAACGGCAGGAACGATCGGAAGCGGCCCATCCGGCGCGGGAATGCATCGCCGCGCCGCGCCGCGCGTGCGCGAGCGTCGCCGGGCGTGGCGGCGAATCGCGCCGGAACGCGCGTCAGAACAGCGCGGCGCCGCCTTCGTACAGGCGCCCGGGCACGTGCGACGCGACCGCCTCGGCGATTTCCGCCTCGGTGCTCTCGGCCGGCACGATCCGACGGCGCGCCGGCGCGTCGAGATGCATCGTCCATTCGACGAGCCGGTACGGGCGCCCCCACGGGCGCTGCATCGCGATCGACACGCGGCAGCTTTGCACCGGGAACGCGTGTTCGTGCGTAAGTAACGTGCGCAGGCCGCTGAAAACGGTATCTTCGACCATCGTTTCCTCCGATCCTGTCTTGCGTTGGACGGTCTGCGCCGCCGCAATCGGGATAAAAAAATGCCGCCGATGCTCAGGCGGCCAACAGGGGGGGTGTGAGCATCCTCTCAACCCAGAATTAAGCGAAACTTAAAAGCAGCAAAAAAAGCGCCCCGCACGAGGCGGGGCGCTTTTGCCGTAGTGTGCCGCGAGTTGTCGAGCGAATGCTCAGAACTTGTGGCGGATACCGACGCGCGCGGCGAACTGGTTCTTCGAACCCGTGCCCGACGTGTTGAAGTAGCTCGTGCTCGAACCGATCTGCGCCTGCAGGTTGTTGCCCGACGCTTCCTGATAGATCGCGAGCAGGTACACGTCGGTGCGCTTGCTGAGCGCGTAGTCGAGCGCGCCGTTCACCTGGTTCCAGTGGCCCGAGCTCGCACCCGACACGCGCGAGTACGTGTAGCCGACGCCCGCCGACAGCGCCGTCGTGAACGCGTACTTGCCGCCCGCTTCGTACGCGTTGTACGTCGTGCTGCCGCCCGTGACCGGCTCGAGGCGCGTGTTCGTCCACAGCGCCCAGAGGGTCGCCGGGCCCCAGATGTAGCGGCCGCCGACGCCGAAGCTGCGCAGGTCGCGGACGTTGTTGATCGTCAGGTTCGCGATGTTGGTCGAGAACGCCGGCGTCGACTGGCCCGGATAGCGGATGTCGGTGTACGCGGCGCCGAGGCCGATCGGGCCGTTCGCGTAGTTCAGGCCGAAGCTGTACGCGCGCGACGAGCCGGGCGTCGTCGTCGTGCCCGTCGTCGTCGCCGGTGCGCCCGCGAACGACGTCGAGTTCGAGAAGCCGTACAACGCGCCGAACGTGAAGCCCGAGTAGTTCGCGCTCTGGAACTTCACCGCGTTGTTGATGCGGCTCGACGTGAGCTGGTCGATGTCGTTCACGTGGTACGCGTAGTTGCCCGCGACCGTGTTGCCGCCCGTCGAGTAGTTCGAGCCGAGGATGTCGGTCGAGAACGAGTATTGACGGCCGAACGTCAGCGTGCCGGCGTCCTTGTGCGACAGGCCGACATAAGCCTGGCGGCCGAAGATCGCGCCGCCCTGGCCGATCGTGCCGTTGCCGCTGTTGAAGCCGTTTTCGAGCACGAAGATCGCCTTCAGGCCGCCGCCGAGGTCTTCGGCGCCGCGCAGGCCCCAACGGCTGCCCTGGGCCACGCCGTCGTCGTACTTGAAGAGCTTGCTGCTGCCGCTGGCGCTCTTGCTATGGTTCACATAGCTGACGCCGGCGTCGATGAGGCCGTACAACGTGACGCTGCTTTGTGCATGAGCAGCGCTCGCGGTTGCGGCGAGGATAGCGGTGGTCAACAGTTTCTTGTTCAAGGCAAATCTCCGAGCAGTAAGAATGTTTGCAGTTCCGCTGCGCTCTTTAAGGCGTTTGGAAGGGGAACGGAAGCGCACTGTATCGACGGGGCGCTTAATGAATATGACAATTGCTGTCATGTTCACATCTGTAGCGCCCACGCCACACGTGATGATGGCTGCTTGCATTCGTCGCGTTATACCGATTCCGCCGGATGATTGACCGGGCGCAGGAATATATGTATGAAAATTGCTTGGTTTGTCCGTTTGCCGCCACATGCGACGATTCGCGCTTTCATAAAAGCGGGATGCGAGGACAAGCCATGCAACGATTTGCTTCGATCTTTCGCCGGGCGGCCGGCGGCGCGGCGTTCGCGATCGCGGCGACGCTCGCGCACGCGGGCGGCCCGGCGCTGAAGATCGGCACGATGAGCGGCCCGGACGCGCAGATCTGGGCCGAGGTGACGAAGGTCGCCGCGCGCGACGGGCTCGCGATCAAGGTGATCGAATTCAACGACTACGTGCAGCCGAACGCGGCGCTCGACGCGGGCGACCTCGACGCGAACGGCTTCCAGCACCAGCCGTTCCTCGACAGCCAGATCAAGCAGCGCGGCTACAGGATCGTGAACGTCGGGCTCACGTATACGTCGCCGATGGGCTTCTATTCGAAGAAGCTCAAGTCGCTGAAGGATCTGCCCGTCGGCGCGAAAGTCGGGATTCAGAACGATCCGTCGAACGGCAATCGCGCGCTCCTGCTGCTGCAGAAGTACGGAGTCGTCAAGCTGAAGCCGGGCGCCGGCACGAACGGCGTGAACGCGACGCCGCTCGACGTCGCCGAGAATCCGAAGAGGATCAAGCTCGTCGAGCTCGACGCCGCGCAGTTGCCGCGCGCGCTGCCGGACCTCGACGCGGGGTCGATCAACACCGACTACGCGGTGAAGGCGGGGCTGTCGCCGGTGAAGGACGCGATCGCGATCGAGGATCTGAAGGGCCCGTACGCGAACCTGATCGCGGTGCGCGCGCAGGACAAGGACAAGCCGTGGGTGAGGAAGCTCGTCGCCGCGTATGAATCGGACGATGTGCGCAAGTTCATCGAAACGAAATTCAACGGCGCGATCATTCCGGCGTTCTGACGAAGCCGACAGGGGTGGGCGGGCGCGCTGCGCGTGCGCCCGGACGCATCGCCGAGCGCGATGCACATGCGAGTCGGGACAGCGACTCGCCCGCCTCGAGCGGGCGAGCGTCTTTTCGGGACGGTCCGGCCGTACGGCGGCGGCGGGCCGGTGCGCGGGGCGCGCGTCGAAGACACGGCGGACAGGCTCGACGCCGTCCATTCCGGCGCACTTGGGTTTGCCGGTCGCGGCGCGGTCGCGCAGCCTCTGCCTCGCTCCGCGGCGGCGGACGATATCGCGCGGCCGAGGGCGGCGGCGCGGGCCGCGACGAAAAATCGCCGCGGCCCGCCGCGTCGGGCGCGCCCGCTCAGGCCGTCAGCAGCGACCCGGTGCGGATCGGCTTCTCGCCGGCGATCCGCGCGACTTCCATTCCGGCCGTCGCGAAGCGCGCGATCTGGCGCGCGTACAGCACGCCGGACACGCTGCTCTTCAACGTGACGACGCGGTCGGTCAGCGGATCGACGATGTCGGCCACTTCGTCGCCCGCCTCGATCCACACGCCGACGGGCGTCCGGAACACGATCACGCCCGATACCGGCGCGACGAGCGGATCGGTGCCCGCGAGCGGCGTCGCCGCGAATTCGAGCGGCGGCTGCGGCGCGGGCGTGCCTTCGATCGCGCCGCGCAGCGTCAGGTATTCGATCAGCGCCTGCGCGTCGTGCTCGGCGAATTCGTACGACACGTCGCGCTCGCTGCGCAGCTCGACCGTCACCGAAATCGAGCCGTTCGGGATCGGATGGCGTTCGCCGAAGCGGTTGCGCAGCTCGGACCAGCAGAAGCTGTGAATCTCGTCGAACGGGTTGCCGACCGAGTTCAGCGCGAGCAGCGACGCCTTCGCGCCCAGGTAGCGCGCGAGCGGCTCGACGTCGCCCCACAGATCCGGATTCGTGTAGACGTGCATCACCGCGTCGCAGTCGCAGTGCAGGTCGAGCACGATGTCGGCGTCGAACGACAGCCGCTGCAGCGCGAGCCGCTGCGATTCGAGCTCGGTGCGCGGCTTCTGCTCGCCGAGCGCCTCGCGCATCGCGTCGCGGACGATGGCGAGGTTCGCGGCCGCGTCTTTCGTGAGGCGGCCTTCGATGCGCGGGATCACGAGCGCGGCGAGGTCGTGGAAGTTTCGGTTGAAGTTCTGCATCGACCCGAGCTCGAAGCGGCCGAGATGATCGCCGAACACGTGCTGCGAGAGGCCGATCGGATTCGCGACCGGCACGACGACGATCTCGTCGCGCAGCTTGCCCGCCGTCTCGAGCGCCGCGAGCTTGCGGCGCAGCAGCGTCGCGACCAGCATGCCGGGCAGCTCGTCCGCATGCAGCGATGCCTGGATGTAGATTTTCTTCCCGCTGCGCGGGCCGTAGTGGAAGCTCGTGATGTGGCGCGCCGTGCCGACGGCCGGCGAGATCAGCGGATGGGTCTGCGTTTGCATGATGGGAATGAGCGGCGCAACCGCCGCGCGCCTTCTGTCGATGTCGGTGAGACAACGATTGTACGTGGATCGTCATCGACGCACCAAACCTGTGCCGGAGGTTCGCCGTTTTTCTGTCCGATCAATGACTTGCGTCGAACGCAGCGTCGTCGCCGAATCAAAATCATGACGATTTTTTAATCGATACACTGTCTGCCGCAGCGCGGGCGGGGCGTCGATTTTTTTATCGTGCGAATGCGGGCGGCGAAGGCTCGGCCAAGGATCGATCCTATGACAGTGAGCGAGATGCGGTTGACGGGCAGCCGGACCGGCGAGCCTAGGGCACGCGAGAAAACCGCATACCTCCCGTACATCGACGGCCTGCGGGCGTGGGCGGTGCTGTCCGTCATGCTGTATCACATGGATGCGCGCTGGCTTCCGGGCGGTTTTTCCGGCGTCGACATTTTTTTCGTGATTTCCGGCTTCGTCGTGAGTTCGTCCGTCGCGAACCTCGGGCCGATATCGTTCGGGCAATTTCTTTTGTTTTTCTATGCTCGGCGCATGCGGCGGATTCTGCCGGCGCTGGTCGTGGCCCTGCTCGTGACCGGCTTGATCTCGACGCTCTTCATTCCGGCGTCCTACCTGAGCGACAGAAATCAGAAAACCGGACTGCTCGCGTTTTTTGGCTTGAGCAATGTCATCCTCGGCGCCACGGGCAGCGATTATTTTTCTCCGAAGGCGGAGTTCAATCCGTACACGCACACGTGGTCGCTCGGCGTCGAGGAACAGTTCTATTTGATCTTTCCGTTTCTGTTCTGGGCGTGGCTCGCTCGCAAGAACCGGAAATATCTGTCGACGGCGCTGATTGCCGTCGGGCTGTGCGCGTCGTTGTCGTGGGATGGGTGGGTGGGGCCGGCGAAGCACACGCAGGCGTTCTATTTCATCGTCGGTCGATTCTGGGAGCTTGCCGCGGGTGTGCTGCTCTATCAGTGCGTCGCGCTGTCCGGATTTTCGGCGGCCGAGCCGGCGCGGTCTTCCGCCGCCGTCGGAATCAAGGCGGGCGCATGGGCGTGCGCGTCGGCGGTGCTGGCCGGTTTCGTCATGTCGAAGCCGGATCTCTATCCTTTCCCCGGCGCGATCGTTCCTGTCGCCGGCACGCTGGGGCTGCTCGGCTTCCTGTACGGGCGCGGGCATGCGGGGTTGATTTCCACGATTCTGGAGAGCCGGGCTTTTCGATTCGTGGGCAGGATTTCCTATTCGCTCTATTTGTGGCATTGGCCGATCTTCGTCGTGTTTCGCTGGACGGTCGGGCTCGACTCGGCGAGCAGCCGAGCCTGCGCGCTGGCGCTCGCGTTCGCGCTTTCGGCCGCGTCACACCGTTTTGTCGAGACGCCGTTTCGTCGCGGCTCGTCGGCGCGCCGGGTGCCTCGCTTCGTCGTGGTCGCATGCGGGTTGGGCTTGATGGCGGGCGGCGCCGGGCTCTCGTCGATGCTGGCCGTCGCCCAACCGACGCTGTCGCTCAGCACGGTCGCGCGAAACCGGCTGGATTGGTATCCGTACGGCGCCGACACGAACCCCGCCTATCCGGGCTGTCTTGCGGACGTCGAAAATCGGGATGTCCACGGGGGGCGGTTGTGGATCTATTCGCGCAAGCATTGCGATCTGCCGCCGGCAAGCCGGCATCGTGTCTTCGTGATCGGCGATTCGCACGCGATGGCCTATGCCGGCATGTTCAAGCAATTCGTCGTTCGGACGGGCATCACGGTCTATTCCTATAACAATGCGGGGTGTCCGTTCGTCAGCCTTCAGCCGTGGCGCGAGGGCGGCGACCCCGGATGCCGTCGATACGGCGACGCGGCGCTGACGGACATGCTGTCGAAGCTCGAGCCGGGAGACGTCGTTTTCCTTCCGTCTCTGCGCCTGCCGCGCATGATCACCCAGTGGGCGTTCGTGGGCGACGAGGCCGCGCGGCGGTTGCTGTTCGGCGGCGAAGCGGTCGAACAGCGAAACCGGGCCGTCGCCGATGCCGTTCCGGTGTTGCAGGACATCGAGCGGAGAGGGGCCAGGATCGTGCTGGAAGCGCCGACACCGATATTCAGAATGGTCCCGTATCGCTGCTCGGACTGGTTCAATCGACACAACGCGATTTGCGAACGCGGCCCGCTGGTCAGCCGGCGCGAGATCGACGAACTGAGGGCGCCGGTTCTGGAATCGTATGCGCGGATCGCGGCCCAGGTGCCGGACGTTCATACGTGGGATCCGCTGCCGCTCCTGTGTCCGGAGAAAACGTGCTCGGCGTACGACGGCGAGAGGCCGTTGTTTTTCGACGGCGACCACATCAGCGGTTATGGAAATTCGCGGGTCCTGCCCGGCTTCGAGGCGTTCGTACGCAAGTTGATCGGCGTCGCGTAGCGCCGTTTTGCCGGCGCCGGGCGGCAACCGGCGAAGGCGACAGCCGAACGGAGGAAGCGGGCGCGCATGCATGTTCGGCGTGCGCCGCGTGAGCCTGTCGTCCGGTTGCGCGCGCCGATGTCGGGCGAAAAAAACGGGCTTCGCTGAAGAGCGAAGCCCGTTTTTCGTCGCGCGGGGCGGCGCGTCCTGGGGCGGTCGCGCCGTCCGCAGGCCGGCTTACTTGCCGTACACGTCGAAGTCGAAGTACTTCTTCGCGATCTTGTCGTACGTGCCGTCCTTGCGCATGTCGGCGATCGCCTTGTCGATCTTCGCCTTCAGATCGGTGTCTTCCTTGCGCAGGCCGATGCCCGCGCCTTCGCCGAGCGTCTTCGGATCGTCGAGATCCGAGCCGGCGAACGCGAAATCCTTGCCGCGCGGCGTCTTCAGGAAGCCGATGTCGGCCTGCACCGCGTCTTGCAGCGCGGCGTCGAGGCGGCCGGCGAGCAAGTCGGCGTAGACCTGGTCCTGGTTCTGGTACGGCTGGACCTTCACGCCCTTCGGCGCCCAGTAGGTCTTCGCATACGTTTCCTGGATCGTGCCCTGCTCGACGCCGACCGTCTTGCCCTTCAGCGAGTCGGCCGTCGGCATCAGATTCGCGCCCTTCTTCGTGACGAGGCGCGTCGGCGTGTTGAACAGCTTCGACGAGAACGCGATCTGCTCTTCGCGCTGCGGCGTCATCGACATCGACGACAGCACGCCGTCGAACTTGCGCGCCTTCAGCGCGGGAATCATGCCGTCGAAGTCGTTCTCGATCCACACGCACTTTGCTTTCACACGCTTGCAGATCTCGTTGCCGAGATCGACGTCGAAGCCGACCACCTTGCCGTCCGGGCCTTTCGATTCGAAAGGCGGATAGCTCGCATCGACGCCGAAACGGATCGTCGACCAATCCTTCGCATAGGCGCCGCCTGCCGACACTGCCAGCAGGGCCACGGTCAAAGCCGCCAAGAATTTTTTCACTGTTATTCCTCGTGTAGTTCGATGATTGCGCGCGGTTGTGCCGCAAGTGCGCTTCGGCCCGGCGCGGCTGCCGGCCGGGCTGACTGGTGCCCTCGTCCGGTGCAGGACGAACGGTGCGCCAAGATTACCAAGACAAAATAGCGCGAGGCTGCCTAGTGGAAGCCCCGATAGCGGTTCGGCGCGCGCCGAGGCGGCTTGTGCGGCGCGGCGCGGCGTTGCTCGTGCGGGAATGATCTATGTCAGCGTTTCGTCGGCAGCGTGCCGGAGACAGGCGATGAATTGCGTGACGGCGGGCGTCGGCAGCAAGTCGCGGCGCGACAGGATCGACAGGTCGTAGCTCGGCAGCGTGTCGTCGAGCCGCGCCGCGCGGATGCCGAGCGGCGCGACCATCGCCGCGAGCGGCTTTGTGAAGCAGCCGATCACGTCCGAGCGCGCGACGAGGCCGAGCGTCACCGCGAACGACGACGGCGCGCGCAGCAGCCGCTGCGGCAGCGGCAGCCCATGCGCGTTGAACATCGACATCATCACGCTGTGTGGGAAATGATCGGCGCCGACCGTGACGATCCATTCGGCGTCGAGCAGTTCGGACAGCCGCCGCGCGCCGGCGAGCGGATGGCCTTCGCGCATCGCGACGACGAATTCCGTCGAGCACAGCGGCAATTGCGCGAAGTCGCGCTCGAGCGCGGGGATGTGGTGGATCGCCGCGATGTCGAGCTCGCCGTTGCGCAGCCGCGCGAGTGCGTCGGGCACCGTCACTTCCTCGAGCGACAGGCTCACGCGCGGCATCGTCGCGCGGAACTTCATCACCGCGCGCGGCAGCGCCGTCAGCGCGATCGACGGCATCGTGCCGACCGCGATGCGCCCGGACATCTCGCCCCTGACCTGCTCGACCGCCTCGACGGTGCGGCGCATGTCGCCGAGCAACTGCTCGGCGCGCGGCAAGAGCGCGTGGCCGCACGCGGTCAGCTCGACGCCGCGCACGCTGCGCACGAGCAGTTCCGCGTTGAGCGCGCTCTCGAGCTCGCGGATCGTGTGCGTGATCGCGGGCTGCGTGACGCCGAGCTCGCGCGCGGCGGCGCGCAGGCTCTTGTGATGGGCGGCGGAGACGAACGCCTGCAGTTGCTGGAGCTTCATGGTGGCGAAAGGGTGATAAACGCAGTTTATCGCGGTGAAAAAAACAGCATCTTATTGAATCGTTGTGGCGTCGCTATAGTGGCCCGCTTCTGCGCGTCCGATTGCACGGACGCCGCCGTCACGGAGCCTTCGATGAACGACGCACGCCTCACCGAGGTCGACGACCTCGCCCCTCTCGCCGACGAGCTGCGCGAGATCCGCCATCGCATCCACCGCCATCCGGAGCTCGCGTACGAAGAGATCGAGACGGCCGCGCTCGTGGCCGACAAGCTCGACGCATGGGGCTGGCAGGTGACGCGCGGCGTCGGCGAGACGGGCGTCGTCGGCACGCTGCACGCGGGCGACGGCGCGCGCAGCGTCGGCGTGCGCGCGGACATGGACGCGCTGCCGATCGTCGAGGCGACCGGGCTGCCGTACGCGAGCGCCGTGCCCGGCAAGATGCACGCGTGCGGCCACGACGGCCACACGACGATGCTGCTCGGCGCCGCGTGGCGGCTCGCGCGGACGCGCAATTTCTCCGGCACCGTCCATCTGTATTTCCAGCCGGCGGAGGAGCACGGCGTCGACAGCGGCGCGAAGAAGATGATCGACGACGGTCTCTTCGAGCGCTTCCCGTGCGACGCCGTGTTCGGGATGCACAATCATCCGGGCGTCGAGCCGGGCGTGTTCCTGATGCGGCGCGGGCCGTTCATGTCGGCGGGCGACAAGGCGGCGATCGAGATCCACGGCGTCGGCGGCCACGCGGCGCGGCCGCATCTCGCGGTCGATCCGATCGTCGTCGCGGCGAGCATCGTGATGGCGCTGCAGACGATCGTCGCGCGCAACGTCGATCCCGCGCAGCCCGCCGTCGTCACGGTCGGTTCGCTGCACGCGGGCACAGCGAACAACATCATTCCGAACCGCGCGCGGCTCGAGCTCTCCGTGCGCTCGTTCGATCCGGCGGTGCGCGCGCTGCTCAAGCGCCGCATCGCGGAGCTCGTCGAATCGCAGGCGGCGAGCTACGGCGCGAAGGCGAGCGTCGAATACATCGAAGGCTATCCGGTCGTCGTCAATTCGGACGCCGAAACCGATTTCGCCGCGCAGGTCGCGAAGGAACTGGTCGGCGAGCGGAACGTCGTCGAGCAGGCCGACATCCTGATGGGCAGCGAGGACTTCGCGTTCATGCTGCAACGGCGGCCGGGCGCGTTCGTGCGGCTCGGCAACGGCGCGGGCGCGGACGACGGCTGCATGCTGCACAACCCCGATTACGACTTCAACGACCGCAATCTGGCGATCGGCGCGGCGTTCTGGGCACGGCTCGTCGAGCGGTATCTCGGCCGGTAGGCGGGGGGCTGGCGCTGCGATGGGCGCCGCGGTTAGCGGCGGGGCGGCGGCGCGCGAGCCTCGTTCTGTCGCATACCGACGTTGTCCGCCTGGCGCCGGGCAAGCGCAGGCGGTAGCGTTGGCGCGGGGCGCGGGGCGCGGGGCGTCGGGCGCGGAGCGGCAAGCAGTTCGGATAGCGAAACGGGAAGCTGCCAAGCGACAGGCGACAGGCGCAAAATTCCGCGCCATCCGCCCCGCCCGCCGCCTACGCCCGCCCCTGCGCCCCCGGCGAACGCGCGCCGCAAGCGCGCAAAATCAGCCGCACGACTTCTTCCGTCGTCTCGTCGAACGCCTTCGCCGACAGCGCACGCTTGCCGGACAGCGCGACGATCTGCGCGTCGAAGTCCGCGTAATGCTGGGTCGTCGCCCAGATCATGTAGAGCAGCGTCTTCGGCTCGACCGGCTCGACGAGCCCGCGCGCGATCCAGCGCTCGATCAGCGCGATCCGCGTATCCAACCACGGCTTCACGCGCTCGAGCATCAGATCCTGCATATGCTTCGCGCCGCTGATGATCTCGTTCGCCCACACCTTCGAGCCGAGCGGCCGCTTGCGCGACAGCGCCATCTTCGCGCGCACGTATCCGCCGAGCGCGGCAACCGGATCGTCGCCGACGTCGAAGCTGTCCGCGGCGCTGTGCCAGTCCTCGAGCAGGTCGTCGAGCACGCGCCGGTACAGCGCGAGCTTCGTCGGGAAGTAATAGTGCAGGTTCGCCTTCGGCAGCCCGGCGCGCTCGGCGATCAGCGCGGTGCTCGCGCCCTCGAAGCCGCGCTCGGCGAACACGGCCTCCGCGCACGCGAGCAGATGCGCTTCGTTCAGCTCGCGGATGTGCGCCTTGCGCGCGCGGCTTGGCGTGCGCGCCGCCCTCGTCCGGGCGCGCGGCGCGGGCGCGTCGGGGGGCGGCGTGGGCGTCGTCGGATCGTCGTGTTGCATGGCGTGCTCGGTGGATGGCGGCAACCGGAGGCGGTCATTGTAGACGCCGCGGCGGCCGGCCGACCCATCGTGGACCGCTGTCGGCCGTTCCGCCGCGCAAAAGCGACATGTTTTTTTAATCCATTGAATTCACGGCGCTAATGCGCTATAACCTGACCATTCGGACAGGATTCGATTGGCGAGCGGCGCTGCTTGATAAAGCAAAACAAAGATAGGGCCGTGCAGGCGCCGCCGTGCCGTTCTGGCCGAAGATGACGTCGGAGAGCGCGCGCTTGGGGGCTGGGGCGGCCCCCAAGCGCGCCATGTCATCCGCGTCGCGCGACGAGTTGCGACACGGTCTGTGCGGCTTCCAGCAGCGGATCGAGGAACGTCTTCACCATCTGTTTCGCGGAGTGCCGCTGCGCGTTGCCGCTGATGTTCATCGCGGCGATCACGTGCCCGCGCCGGTTGCGAATCGGCGCCGACAGCGAAATCAACCCGGCTTCCAGCTCCTGGTCGACGATCGCCCAGCCCTGGCCGCGCACCTGCGCGATCGCGTCCTTCAACGCGGCAGGATCGGTGAGCGTGCGAGGCGTATACGCGCGCAGCGTGCTCTGCGCGAGCGTGTCGTCGAGCGCGGCGTCGTCGAGCGACGCCAGCAGCACGCGGCCCATCGACGTGCAGTACGCGGGCAGCCGGCTGCCGATCGACAGATTGATCGTCATGATCTTGTGCGTCGGCACGCGCAGCACGTAGACGATCTCGGTGCGGTCGAGCACGGCCGCCGAGCAGCTTTCGTGGATGCGCGCGGAAAGCTGCTCCATCACCGGTTCCGCGAGATTCCAGAACGGCATCGACGTCAGATACGCGAATCCGAGGTCGAGGATCTTCGGCGTGAGGCGGAACAGGCGGCCGTCGGCTTCGACGTAGCCGAGCGTCTGCAGCGTCAGCAGGATGCGCCGCGCACCCGCACGGGTCAGGCCGGTCGCGGCCGCGACCTCGGTGAGCGTCTGCTCGGGATGTTCCGCGTCGAATGCGCGAATGACTGCGAGACCCCGCGCGAACGACTGAACGTAGGAGTCGCCGGGTTTTGCCTGAAGTTCTGTGCTCATGGCCGCTTGGAATAATGTGCAGCGGAGAAGATTAGCGCATGGGGTCGGGTTGCGCCAACCCGCGTCCCGCATGGGCCCGGCGCTTGACGGGAGCCGGTGCGCTCCCTATGATCGCACGGAAACGTTCGATTAACGATCTTAAGTTCTTATATCGAACAAATTTCGAGGCGAGCGGCGACGGCGGTTTCCGTCGTGTCGGCTCGCGGGATCAGATTGACCGGAGACGACGATGACCGAAGCTTTCCTGTGCGACGCAATCCGCACGCCCATCGGCCGCTATGGCGGCGCCCTGGCCCCGGTACGGGCCGACGACCTCGGCGCGGTGCCGCTCAAGGCGCTCGTCGAGCGCAACCGCGACGTCGACTGGGCCGCCGTCGACGACGTGATCTATGGCTGCGCGAACCAGGCGGGCGAAGACAACCGCAACGTCGCGCGGATGTCGCTGCTGCTCGCCGGCCTGCCGCTCGGCCTGCCCGGCGCGACGATCAACCGCCTCTGCGGCTCCGGGATGGATGCGATCGGCGTCGCCGCGCGCGCGATCAAGGCGGGCGAGGCCGGCCTCATGATCGCGGGCGGCATCGAGAGCATGAGCCGCGCGCCGTTCGTGACGGGCAAGGCGACGAGCGCGTTTTCGCGTCAGGCCGAGATCTTCGACACGACGATCGGCTGGCGCTTCGTCAATCCGCTGATGAAACAGCAATACGGCGTCGATTCGATGCCGGAGACGGCCGAGAACGTCGCGACCGACTACCGCGTGAGCCGCGCCGACCAGGACGCGTTCGCACTGCGCAGCCAGCAGAAGGCGGCGCGCGCGCAGCAGGACGGCACGCTCGCGCAAGAGATCGTGCCGGTGACGATTGCGCAAAGGAAAGGCGAGCCGGTCGTCGTTTCGCGCGACGAGCATCCGCGCGAGACGTCGCTCGACGCGCTCGCGAAGCTGAAGGGCGTCGTGCGGCCGGACGGCACGGTGACGGCGGGCAACGCGTCGGGCGTGAACGACGGCGCGTGCGCACTGCTGCTCGCGAGCGAGGCGGATGCGCAGCGTCACGGGCTGGTGCCGCGGGCGCGCGTGCTCGGGATCGCGACGGCGGGCGTCGAGCCGCGGGTGATGGGGATCGGCCCGGCGCCGGCGACGCAGAAGCTGCTCGCGCGGCTCGGGATGACGATCGGCCAGTTCGACGTGATCGAGCTGAACGAGGCGTTCGCGTCGCAGGGGCTCGCGGTGCTGCGCCTGCTGGGCGTCGCGGACGACGATCCGCGCGTGAACCCGAACGGCGGCGCGATCGCGCTCGGGCACCCGCTCGGCGCGTCGGGCGCGCGGCTCGTGACGACCGCGATGTATCAGTTGCATCGCACGAACGGCCGCTATGCGCTGTGCACGATGTGCATCGGCGTCGGACAGGGCATCGCGATCGCGATCGAACGCGTCTGATCCGCGCCGCGCATCGTGCGGCAATCCATACGGCCCGTGCCCGCAGGCGCACGGGCCGTTTTTTCTTGCGCGCGCGGCGGCGCGCATCGCGAACGCCGCCGCATCGGATGCGCGGCGGCCCGCCATGCAGCCGGGGAGAATCGCGCCGCGCGCGTCCCGCTCACGATATCTTCCGCGTTTCCCGGCGAATTCCTCATTATTCGCATGGCGCCTTGCTTGAAAAAGGCAATTCCCATCGCCGGAGAAATTCTGACGAGCCTGCATTGGCGCACGCCATGTGCTTATCTCCGCATTCGAATCAAGCTCCGAATGTCGATCGATCTTATTTCCAATTCCTGAATATTCGATCGATAAAACTCTGAAATAATTCTTGTCGGATTATTTGATGTCGATCAGTGGAATCGGCATGGTTCGAGTAAACATTCAAGTGTTGCGGGACCGGCAACGTCGGCGAAAAGCAATGAAGAAAGCCCGTCCGAGAGGCTCCGATTTGAGATGTGTCAAGGCGAAATTCATCATCTCGTGCTTTCCCCGGCGCGCCGGTTTGACCGAACGGATGCCGACAACGAGGTGCGGGCCGATCGAACGCCATTCGATCGAATTTGCCCGGCCGATGAAATCAATTAAAGGACACAGATCCAGCAATCGGAGCGCTCATGCGTAACAACCAACCTGTCACCCAACGCGAATTCGATTTTCCCGACGATGCGACCTTGATGTCGACGACCGATCCGCATGGCCGCATCACGTATGCGAATGCGACGTTCGTGCACGTCAGCGGCTTTTCGAGCGACGAGATCGTCGGCGACGCGCACAACGTCGTCCGCCATCCCGACATGCCGCGCGAGGCGTTCGCCGACATGTGGGCGACGTTGAAGCGCGGCGAGCCGTGGACCGCGCTCGTCAAGAATCGCCGCAAGAACGGCGATCACTACTGGGTGCGCGCGAACGCGGTGCCCGTGATCCGCGGCGGGCAGACGCAAGGCTACATGTCGGTGCGCACGAAGGCCGCGCGCGGCGAGATCGCCGCCGCCGAAGCGCTCTATCGCGACTTCCGCGAAGGCCGCGCGGGTGGCCGGCGGTTCCACAAGGGCGTGATCGTGCGCAACGGGCTGCTGCGCGCCGCGTCGCTGCTGCAGACGATGTCGGTGCGCGCGCGCGTCCATTTGCCGATCGTCGCGCTGACGCCGGCGATCGTCGGCGCCGCGTGGGCGGCCGGCGTGACGGGCGCGCCGCTCGCGCAGCTCGCGGGCGCGACGCTCGGCGGCGCGGCGCTCGCCGCCTGGTGGCTCGACGCGCAGATCGCGCGGCCGCTGCGCACGCTGCGCCGGCAGGCGCTCGACGTCGCGACCGGATCGAGCCGCCAGGGCGTCAACATGAACCGCGTCGACGAGATCGGCATGACGCTGCGCACGATCAATCAGCTCGGGCTGATGTTCCGCTGGCTGATCGACGACGTCAGCGAGCAGGTGTTGACCGTGCAGCGCGCGATCAACGAGATCGCGCAGGGCAACAACGACCTGAGCGCGCGCACCGAGCAGGCGGCGACGAGTGTCCAGCAGACGGCCGCGTCGATGGCGCAGATGACGGCGACCGTGTCGAGCAATGCGGAGACGGCGACGCAGGCGAACCGGCTGTCGGAATCGGCGAGCCATGCGGCGGAGCGCGGCGGCCAGGCGGTGCGCGAGGTCGTCAGCACGATGGGCGAGATCACCGAGAGCTCGCGGCGGATCTCGGAGATCATCGGCGTGATCGACGGAATCGCGTTCCAGACGAACATCCTCGCGCTGAACGCGGCCGTCGAGGCCGCGCGCGCCGGCGAGCAGGGGCGGGGCTTCGCGGTCGTCGCGGGCGAGGTGCGCGCGCTCGCGCAGCGCAGCGCGAACGCGGCGAAGGAGATCAAGGCGCTGATCGGCGCGAGCGTCGAGCGGGTCGAGTCCGGCGCGCAGACCGTCGACTACGCGGGCAGGACGATGGGCGAGATCGTGTCGCAGGTGAAGCGCGTGTCCGATCTGATCGCCGAAATCAGCGCGTCGACGACCGAGCAGAGCGCGGGCGTCTCGCAGGTCGATCAAGCGGTCGTGCATCTCGACAACATCACGCAGCAGAACGCCGCGCTCGTCGAAGAGAGCGCGGCGGCGTCGGAGAGCCTGCGACAGCAGGCGACGATGCTCGTCAAGGCGGTGGGGGTGTTTCGCTGACGCGGTGGGGGCGCGTGCGAACATGTCCGGCTCGACAGGGCTGCGTCGCGCGGCGAACGCGCGACGCAACGGGGACGAAGCGGATACGGCGGGCAGGAACCCTGTCCGCACATCGGACCGTCCGGACGAGAAGACGCGCGCGGACGTTGGAATTCATCGGCCCGCGTCGATCGGCCCTACATCGTCCGGCTTGACACGAAACATCTTGCCGGGCTCGGCTCGTTTGCAAACACGGCGGGTACGTTCCTCGTTCATCGCCTCGCACGAGATCAATGCTTCACGCCCGTGACAAGGCTGTAATAGCCGGAGCTCGGGATGGTTTCGATCGACGAAAATCCCGCATCCGTCAATATCGCGGACAATTCATGGGACGAATATTGCTCGCCCTCGGTCCAGCTAATCATCATCAAGCTGGATGCAGCTGCCGCAAGCGGACCGCTCTTGTCGTCGCGATACAGAACCTCATGTAGCACGATGCGGCCGCCGGGCGGAAGCGCCTCGAAACTCTTGCGTGCGAGAAGGGCATCCTCTTCCCGAGGCCAGGCATGGAAGACGTTCGAATAGAAATGCAGATCCGCGTCAGGAAACGGATCATGCAACATATCTCCAGGATGAAGCGCGACACGTTCCCGCACCGACGATTTTTCGAAATACGGACGGCTCAATTCGCATACGTTCGGCAGCTCGAACAGTATCCCATGCAGCGCAGGCCACGCCGAAAGCGCACCTCTCGTGTGCACGCCGGAACCCCCGCCGATGTCGAGCATCACGCGATGCATCGAGAGATCAAGTTTCGTTGGCCACACGGGCGCATGTACGGCGCTCGCACTTTCCATCGCACGCGTGAAGCGCTTTGCAAGCTCGTCCTGTTGCTCGTGTGACTGGAAGACGTCGGGACTGCCGTAAGGGTGCGCTGCATCGTCGCGTATTGCAGTCTCGAGCGACTTGAGCGAGAACGTGTCGCTGGCTTCGTACATCAGATCAAAAAATGCCCCGAAATACGTCGGGCTGCGCTCGACCAGCAAATCTTCGCCGAGCGTGGTCAGAGCGTAACGATCCGCGTCGCGCCGGACAAAACCCAGCGCCACTGCGATATTGACCAGCGCTTCGGCAGGGCGGCGTGCAAGCCCAAGAGCCGCGCAGAGCTCCCCGAGCGTGGATGGCCTTCCGTCAAGCTGGCGAAAAAGTCCAGCGCGATGCGCGATCAGCATTGCCGGACTCACGAAGAGACCAAGCGTTATGTCGTATATGGCAATGTCGTCGCGACGGGGTAACGTGAGAGTCATGGTGTGGTACCGGATGAGGTTGAGTTCGTGGCGTTGTCGAAGAAGTGGAGCGAACACGGCAACGCCGACATTAATTGACTGATTTGCTGAACGACTTCATGGGACCATGCAGTGAACGTGTCGAAAACAGTGTCGCACCTGGTGCCACCATGTTTTCTTCAGGTGAAGAAACCGCGAGAACGACGGAAAGACCGAACGCATTTGCTGCTCTCGCTTCATACGTGTCGATATGGTTTTCATCGGATACCTCATCTTGACAAGAGACGGTTGCAAACGAATGATCGCCATGTCGGTTCCGTCGAAAAGCAATTCAATACCATGCGCAAATGATGATGTCGTCTGCGAGATTTCATGGCCGATATAGCCGACATACTCCAGGAAAGCAGATCCGCCCGATTGCCGATGGCGTACATGCGCGCTATCGGTTCGGCATCCCGAGAATATCGCACGCGTCCTGGCTCGGAAGTGCGTCATCCGCGTAAGTGAAATCCCCTTCGCGTTGCCGTTTCGCGAGTTGCTGCCACAGAATCCGATAGCGCAATCCGGCACGGTCGAAACGCGAAAACAGATCGCGGCGCTCGCCCGGGTCCAGATAGCGGCCGTTTTGCGATCTGACCATGCGATTGTCCTGAGGTCCGACGACATAGGGCACGAACGGCAATAGCAGGCGTAGCGGCCACGGCGCCGCCGTCGCGTTCAACGCAAAGTTGAGTCGACAATAGTTGCGCGATTCGGGCACGCATGGATGGAACAAAGGCAGATCGCTGCCCGGTGTGTGACGGCCATAGGCCAGCGCGACTGAGCTGCGCACGTGTACGTGGATCACCGCGTGAAGGTCTTGATATTTCGCACGCACGCCACCGAACCAGCGCATGATCGGCAGGACCGATTTGTTCTTGCAGCGGCGGATCATCGTCACCGTTTCGGATGTATAACGGACGTCGATTCGATCCTCATCGGACTGCTGATCACCAAACACGTTCGCATGCAGAAAGTCCGAGTGCGTCAAATCGAGCAGATTTTCGATGAGTAGCGGTGCGCAGCAATCGATTCGGATGTTGCCCTGCATATACTTCGGCAGGCCGCCATCGTGCGGCAGGAATGGCACGTCGGGCATGAAGGTGTCGCTCGCAGCTTCGGGGTCGCCGTACCAGACCCATACGTAACCGTATCGTTCGATTACCGGATAACATTCTGCGCCCTGGTCTCGCGGGTGCGATGCAGGACGCTTTGAAACCGGCTGGTCGGGATGCCATTGAGACGCATTGATGCGGCCGCCCGCACGCCATAGATAGCACGGCTCCGAATGAATATGCCAGCGCGACGCGCGCTCGCCGACTTCAAACGTGTGAGCGAGCGGAAGCCACGCGTTGCGCAGGCGAGTCCGGTTAGGTAACCAATCTTCCTCGTTGCGACGGCTCGTCAAGTCGACGTCCTCGTTGTCATCGGATAGCATCATTGACTCCTTGTGCGGTTATCGGTCGACATCACCTGCGTCGATACGCGCTGTCCCGAGATCGTGCAATGCCAAGCCCGCGAGTAGAGCGCATCGAGCGTCGACAGTGCGCGACCGTCGACGTGTGCGAGCATCGCGAACGGTGAGCGGTGCAGGCGGGCCCATATGCGAAACAGTTTCGCGCCGACACCTCTCGCGTCGGCGGCCACGCCACCGCGCCAAAGTACGTTCGTCGTGCCGCGGGCTGCCGGCGCGATCGCGATCGACGCCCACAGCATCGGCGCGCCGTCACTTGTCTCGAGCTCGACCGACGCGAGCGCGTCGTCTTGTGACGATGTAACGCGAAGCGTCCATGGATAGCGCACGCCGAAGTGCTGGTCGATGAAGCGCGTCGCCCACGTGACGCCGCGTTCTATCGAGATTTTGCCGTCACGTGGTGCCGTGTCTGCGATCACGTAGTCCGTGATATGCAAGCCGGCAATGCGCATCGTCAGATGCGGCCCATCCGCCAATGCCGCCACGTATTCGTCGCGCGTGATCGCGACTGTCACCGAGCTTGAGAACCGTTGCGCATCGCGGACGTCTTGAGTGATCGCTCCGACGGACTGTCGCGCATCGGTTGCGCATGCCCATACGAATCCGTCGCGCTCGAGCGTCTTGTACGCACGCGCGGCGAAGTGCGAAGGCACATGCTCGTTCGCCGACAAATTCGGAATCGCCACGCATGCGCCCGTCGCGCCTTCGTAGGTCCAGCCGTGATAGGCACACTGCAGCCGGCCGTCGGGCGTCATGCGTCCGAGCGATAGCGGCGCGCGGCGATGCGCGCAACGATCCTCCATCGCGCGCACGGCACCCGACGCGTCACGAAACAGTACGAGCGGCTGCTCCATGCAGACGACGCCGAGTGGCGTCTCGCTGCTCACCTGCTCGGACAGCGCGACCGGCATCCAGCGTGATGCGGAATTAAAAAGCAGTGGAGAGACCGCATTCATATGTGTTCATCGCGACGATCGCGATGCCTCCGGCAATCCAGGTACGCGCGCGTCGTGGCCCGCTTCGCGTGTCTGCGTCGATCGAATGCCCGCCGGCGAATCGTCGGCGGCCCTGTGCGATGGCTCCTGAGTTCGCCGTTTCGCGAGCCGGTGGGTTGCCATCGCGCTCAACCACGTCATCGTCAGCGTCGCGATCAGCAATACGGTATACAGCGACGCCGGGATGATCCGCAGTTGCAGTCCGATCGCGAGCACCATCAGCTCGACGGTCCCGCGGCAGTTCATCAGCACGCCGATCAAGGTCGCCTCCGCGCGATCGATGCCGCATAGTCGCGCGCCGGCGTAGCAGCCGCCGAACTTCGCCGCGACGCCGCCGATCAGGAAGACGACGAGCCAGCCCCACGCCGCGCCCGTATCGAGCGCCGAAAACGACGCCTGAAGCCCCATGCTGACGAAGAACAGCGGAATCAGGACGAGGTCTGCGAGTCCCGCGAAGCGCGCGTTCCACAACTGCCGCAGGTCGTCCCGGCCCGACAGGCAGGCGGCCGCGACGAGCGCGCCGAACGCGCTGTGAAAGCCGAGCCGCGATGCGGCCCACGACGACAGCAGCACGTAGCACAGCGCGCAGATCAACGTCGCGGAATCGCTGCCGGCCCGGCGCGCACGATCGAGCAGCCAGAAGACGATCTTGCGCACGAGCGTGATCGACACGACGAAGAACACGATGAGCAGACACACCGCGCGCACCGTCGACGCCGGCGACAGGCCCGATGTCGCGATCGCGCCGACGGCAGCGAGAATCAGCCAGCTGAGCGCGTCGGTCAAGGTCGCCGCGAGTATCGACAGCGTCGCCGCCGGGCGGCTGGCGATACGCGCGTCCGAGACGATGCGCATCATGACCGGCAACGCCGAAACGGAGAGTGCGATCCCGCAGAACAGCACGTAGGCGAGAGGCGATGCCTGCGGCTGGAACGCGCCGGACGACGCGACCGCGATCGCGCAGCCGGTCGCGAACGGCAACATCATTCCGAATCCCGCGACGACGCTCGCGACGAGCGCGGCCGAGCGCTTTTGCGGAATCTTCCAGGTAATGTGCATGCCCGTCTGGAACATCAGGAACACGAGCCCGAGTTCGCCGAGCCGCGTGAGAATCGCGGCCGAATCCTGGCCGAGCTGCATACCGAGTCCGCCCATGGTGAGCGCACCGAACGCGGACGGGCCGAGCAGCAGCCCGGCGAGCAGCTCGCCGACGACGCGGCCTTGCCCCAGCCGCTGCGCGAGCGCGCCGAGCACGGATGCCATGACGATCACGATGCACAGTTGCAGTATCCAGTCAGCCATCTTTCGTCGCTTCCTCGGCCTTGCCTTCTTGCGTTCGATGAGTGCCGGCCGCTCGACGCGAGCGCGGCGGCCGCGCTCGCGGGCTATGCCGCGGCGACCCGCTGCAGGCCGAGCCGCGGCCGGGTCGACACGTAAAGCCCGTCGAGCGCCATGTTCTGCGACAGGCAGGGCAGGCCCTCGATCGCATCGAAGAATCGCGCGTTGTCCTCGATTTCCGAGCTGCCGATCGCCGCGGCGAGCGCGCCCTTGTCCTTGCGAAGCGCGAGATTCTGATCGATGCGGCGGGACATTTCGCCCATCAGGTGCGACGTGGCCTGCTCGACGTCGGCGATGTCTTCGAGGCCGGACACGAGATTCAGGAACGCGCGCCGGATGTCGCCCGCCTCGATCATGTAGTGGCTCAGCTCGTCGGCCTTGCTGTAGTAGCCGAGCTTGCCGTGCGCTTCGTAGAACGTCTGCACGAACACGAGAAAGCGCAGGTAGGCCTGTTGATAGCTGTCGCGATAGTACGCGGCGGCCTCCCGCTCGGACACTTCGTCGCGCAGGATGCTGGCGAGCGATGCGGCGGCGAGCATCCCGCTGTACATCGCGAGGTGAACGCCCGTGGACAGCAGCGGGTCGAGAAAGCACGCGGCGTCGCCGGACAGGAAGTAGCCGTCGCCCGCGAAGGAATCGCAGGTGTACGAATAGTCCTGCTCGGTCTTGAGCGGCGTGACGAGGCGCGCGTGCTGCGTCAGCTTCGTCATCACCGGGCTCAGCGCGATCGCCCGCTCGTAGACCTGCTCGAGCGAGCCGGACCGCTTCGCCGCGACGAATGCGTCGCGGTGCATGACGACGCCGACGCTCGTCGGACGATCGGCGAGCGGTATCGCCCACCACCAGCCGTCCGGAATCGAGCTGACGAGAATCGAGCCCGGCGCGCAATCGTCGGGCCATGCGAGACCTTCCCAGTAGCCCCAGGCCGCGACATTGCGGAAGATCTCGTGGAATTTGCGGTTGTCCAGGTATCGGGTCGACATCAGCCCGTTGCGTCCCGACGCGTCGACGAGATAGTCGAATTCGACGACGGTCGTCTCGTCGGAGCCTTGCGCGACGCACAAGGCGGCGCACGGACGGCCGTCGTCGAACCGGATTTCGCGCACGCTCACGCCTTCGTGCACCTTCGCACCGACCGCTCGCGCATGCTGCAGGAGCAGGTGGTCGAATTCCTCGCGACGCACTTGGTAGCTGTAGTGATAGGTGCCGCCGAGCTCGCCGAAATCGAGTTTCCAGGTCTCGCCTTTCCAGTTGAAGTAGGCGCCCGGCTTGCGTTGGAAGCCGTGACGGTCGAACGTGTCGCGCGCGCCCATCAGCGTGAGGATTTCGAGGCACGACGGCAGCAGCGATTCGCCGATGTGATAGCGGGGGAACACCTCTTTGTCGACCAGCATGACATCGATGCCTTCTCGGGCGAGAAACGCCGCGCCGGTTGCCCCGGCCGGACCGCCGCCGATCACGAGGACTTTGGTGCGATTCGGAAGACGCATGCTTGCTTCTCCTTGTATTGGGGAACGTCAAGTTCGCGAGCGGATCCCGCCGCCCGGCGCGGCAATTCGGTTGGAATCACTTAATGATTGAGCCGGACTTCGGTCTCGCGAGAGTCATGCCCGGGCGGTGCCCGGATTCTTGTCAATTGGCGAGCGCGAGCTTGTTGACCTCGTACTTGTAGTCGAGGAAGGCAAGGAAGCTGCGGAAGTGATCGTCGACGATCGACAGCGCATCCGCTTGCTTGTCGGCGGACAGGCGCTGGTCGAAGAAGATCGATTCGTTGATCGCATGATCGAGCTCGCTGTCGATGTGCTCCGCGCCCAGATAGCGAAGCGTATGGCCCGTGTCCGCCTCGTAGGCCGCCGCGAGCTTGCGCGATGTGGTGAAGAAGACCTTCGACGTCGCTTCGCCGGCTTCCATCGACGCCATTTTGAGCAGCGGGCAGTCGCCGCACCGCCGCGCGCGCGACACGAGCGAATACATGTACTTCCGCACGGGCGCGCCGAGATCGTCCCAGATCACGTCGATTGCGCTTTCGCAATCGACGGCTCTACCGTTGACGCCGAGCGTCTTGATGTCCGAAACCATCATGCGCCAGTGCTCGCTGTCGACGTCGACATGATCGTTGATCGCGTTCTGCAAGTCGTTTTCCGGCTTTTCGTAGTGGTAATACATTCGATTGATATCGCGGAACGTCATCGCCAAATGAATCAGCAACGGCGACCAGACGCGCATCATTTCCTTGATTTGGGGGAGAGTGACTGCTTCGAGTTGCGGAAAGACCGGGTGGTCGAGGAGCGCTGCCTTTTTCTTACGAATTGTCGCGAGAATGTCCCTCATGACGAAAACTCCTGTTATGAATGAGTTGTATCGCTGCGGGTTTTTGATCGAGGCCGGGATTATGACCGAATTGTCGTGCCTCACGAGGAGTCTAGGTATATATCCGGAGATGTCAATAAGAATGGCGGCTAATTTTAAAGTTAGCTTATTGTTTTTCAATCAAAGTTTATTTTTACAAGGATGAAATTAATAATTTGTTTATATTGAAAATGCCTGATTGGTTCGAAAATTTAAAATGGATGTGATAAACGTCAGATGGATGCGGTGGCTGGTGAATGACTGATCGTTTTTCTCGATAAGATAAAGCAGGTGAGTTGTGTTTGGCGAAATCTCGTTTATTCGGAAATGGAGAGGCAATCAATCGGGCCGTTAATGGTAACGATTCGTTTGGATATGAGCTGCGCGGTGCTGGCTCGCGTGTCCACATCGTTTGCCCAGCGAGCCGTTCATATTCTTCAATTTGGGAGGCTGAAACTTCATAGCGCAAGATGCGCCAGGGGATGCGAGACGCGCTGCGCTATATTCGACGATAAAAGGTTCGGAGCAGTGAATGTCCGGCATGTAGTATCGCATTTGGCATTACTGTAAAATGCAAACCAAGTCTGGGTGCATGGCCAAATGCGCTGCGAGCAGGTTAATATATAAATCAATTGTTCGATTCTATATCATGAATGCAATCGAGCGTGCTAATCAGACTAGATATTACGATCTGGTCAATATCACGGGGCGGTCTCGAAAAAGTGCGCCGCGATATGTTTGAACTTTCGGCGGATTTTTGGAATTTTGAAGAAAGATGGAATTGAAGGGAGCTGTTTTTTCGCTAAAGCGACCACAACCTTATTGCGATGCGCCTGACCTTCATGATTGTCTGGCCATAGGTCAGGCCGATCTCGGGAACGGTCCCGGGCGCGACGGGTCGATTCGCCTTGATTGGCGATGGAGCGTACTCCGCGCCTTTCGGGTTTCCGGGGGCGAGTTTGGCCGTCAATATTGAACTGCACACGCGTTACGTGAGGAACTGGATCGACAGTTGTGCGCAAACCAATTGCGAACGCAATTGGACCCAAGAGGGATTGTGGAGGCGGATTGGTCGGTCTGTTCGGACGGGATGTCCGACCGCGTTTCGCGTGCGCGCGCCGCACAAGCGGCGCGCGCACGCGTCGGACGTCACACGGCGACGCACATGTACTTGATCACGACGTAGTCGTCGATCCCGTAGTGCGATCCTTCGCGGCCGAGGCCCGACTGCTTGACGCCGCCGAACGGCGCGACCTCGTTCGAAATGATCCCGGTGTTGATGCCGACCATCCCGTATTCGAGCGATTCCGCGACGCGCCACACGCGGCCGATGTCGCGGCTGTAGAAATACGCGGCGAGGCCGAACTCGGTGTCGTTTGCATGGCGGATCGCTTCGTCGTCGGTCGAGAACCTGAAGAGCGGCGCGAGCGGCCCGAACGTCTCTTCCTTCGCGACCTTCATGTCGGGCGTGACGCCCGTCAGCACGGTCGGCTCGAAGAAGCCGTGGCCGAGCGCGTGGCGCTTGCCGCCCGTCGTCACGCGCGCGCCCTTGTCGAGCGCGTCCGCGATGTGCGATTCGACCTTCGTCACGGCTGCTTCGTTGATGAGCGGCCCCTGCACGACGCCCGCCTCGGTGCCGAGCCCGACCTTCAGCTTCGCGACGGCCGCGGACAGCTTCTCGGCGAACGCGTCGTAGACCTTCTCGTGCACGTAGAAGCGGTTCGTGCATACGCACGTCTGCCCGCTGTTGCGGTACTTCGACGCGATCGCGCCGTCGACCGCCGCATCGAGATCCGCATCGTCGAACACGATGAACGGCGCATTGCCGCCGAGCTCGAGCGACACCTTCTTCACGGTCGGCGCGCATTGCGCCATCAGCAGGCGCCCGACGGGCGTCGAGCCGGTGAACGACAGCTTGCGCACGATCGGGTTCGACGTCAGCTCGCCGCCGATCGCCTTCGGGTCGCCGGTGACGACGCTGAACACGCCGGCCGGCACGCCCGCGCGCTCGGCGAGCACCGCCATCGCGAGCGCCGAGAACGGCGTCGCCTCGGCCGGCTTCACGACGATCGGGCAGCCCGCCGCGAGCGCCGGGCCGACCTTGCGCGTGATCATCGCCGCCGGAAAGTTCCAAGGCGTGATCGCCGCGCACACGCCGACCGGCTCCTTCGTCACGACGATCCGCTTGTCGGCGGCGTGCGTCGGGATCGTGTCGCCGTACACGCGCTTGCCTTCTTCCGCGAACCATTCGAGGAACGACGCCGCATAGCCGATCTCGCCCTTCGCTTCCGCGAGCGGCTTGCCCTGCTCGGTCGTGAGGATCAGCGCGAGGTCGTCCGCGTGCGCGATCATCAGATCGTGCCACTTGCGCAGGATCGCCGCGCGCTCCTTCGCGGTGCGCTTGCGCCACGCGGGCCACGCGGCGTTCGCCGCGTCGATCGCGCGGCGCGTCTCGGCCGCGCCCATCGCGGGCACCGTGCCGACCAGCGCGCCCGTCGCCGGATTGCGGACTTCGAACGTCGCGCCGCCGTCGGCGGCCTGCCATTCGCCCGCGACGAACGCGCGCCCGC
The DNA here is from genome assembly GCF_000959365.1 of Burkholderia oklahomensis C6786. Classification (NCBI taxonomy): domain Bacteria; kingdom Pseudomonadati; phylum Pseudomonadota; class Betaproteobacteria; order Burkholderiales; family Burkholderiaceae; genus Burkholderia; species Burkholderia oklahomensis. The sequence continues at coordinate 101,713 of NZ_CP009556.1, read as the reverse complement.
GCAGCAGCGCGGGATCTTTCAGTGCAAGGGTTTCGTGATCTGTATTCATCGTGTGTCGACCGTATGCGGAAACGATTGATGCCGCCGGGCGCGACGCGGCGATGCCGTGACGCGCGCGCGGCGGCGAAGACTCAGGCGCTCAGGCGGGCACGCCCACCGCCTCCTTCAGCACGCTCTCGAGCATGCCGAGCGCTTCGTCGAACACGGCATCCGGAATGGTGAGCGGAAACAGGAAACGTATCACGTTCGCGTCGACGCCGCAGATGAGCAGCAGCAGGCCGCGCTCGAGCGCGAGCGCCTGCACGCGCTTCGTGAACGCGGCGTCGGATGCGCGCGTGTCCGGATCGACGAACTCGGCGGCGACCATCGCGCCCGGCCCGCGCACGTCGACGATCTGCGGCACGTCGGCGCGCAAGGCGGCGAGCTTCGCCTTCAGCCTGTCGCCGAGCACGGTCGCGCGGTCGGCGAGCTTTTCTTCGTCGATCACGTCGAGCACCGCATGCGCGGCGGCGACGGCGAGCGGATTGCCCGCGTACGTGCCGCCGAGGCCGCCCGGCGCGGCGGCGTCCATCACGTCCGCGCGGCCGACGACGCCCGACAGCGGCATCCCGCCCGCGAGGCTCTTCGCGATCGTCATCAGATCGGCGGACACGTCGTAGTGCTCCATCGCGAACAGCTTGCCCGTGCGCGCGAAGCCCGTCTGCACTTCATCGGCGATCAGCAGGATGCCGTGCGCGTCGCACAGCTTGCGCAGCGCGCGCACGAAGTCGGCGGGCGCCGGGTTGAAGCCGCCTTCGCCCTGCACCGGCTCGAAGATGATCGCGGCGACGCGCTTGGGATCGATGTCGGCCTTGAACAGCGTCTCGACGGCGGCGATCGAATCGGCGGTCGTCACGCCGCGCAGCGCGTTCGGGTACGGCGCGTGGAACACGTCGCCCGGGAACGGGCCGAAGCCGAGCTTGTACGGCGCGACCTTGCCCGTCAGCGCCATGCCCATCATCGTGCGGCCGTGGAAGCCGCCCGCGAACGCGATCACGCCCGGCCGGCCGGTGTACGCGCGCGCGATCTTCACGGCGTTCTCGACCGCTTCCGCGCCCGTCGTGAAGAACGCGGTCTTCTTCGGCTGCGCGATCGGCGCGCGCGCGTTGATCTTCTCGGCGAGCTCGACGTACGACGCGTACGGCACGATCTGGTACGCGGTGTGCGTGAAGTGCTCGAGCTGCTCGGCGATCGCCTTCACGATCTTCGGATGGCGGTGGCCCGTGTTCAGGACCGCGATGCCGGCCGCGAAATCGATGAAGCGGCGGCCCTCGACGTCCCACAGCTCGGCGTTCTCGGCGCGCGCGGCGTAGAAGTCGCACATCACGCCGACGCCACGCGGCGTCGCCGCGTTCTTGCGGGCGTGCAGATCGGCATTTTTCACAATCGTCTCTCCTCGTGGTTCGAATGCGCCGGCGGCGACGGCCGTCGGCGGGCACGTCGTCCCGGCGTGCGCGTTGAAACGACTATAATCAAACTTGGCTCTGAAAATCAGAGCCATTTTAATAAATATGTAGGAGCCAATTATGCGGGTGAGCGTGCTGTCGGACTGGCTGGCGCAGCGGATCGTGCGCGGCGGCGGCGCGCAGCCGATCTATCGGCAACTGCACCGCCTGCTGCAGCAGGCGATCCTGACCCGCGAGCTGCCGGCGGGCGCGCGCGTGCCGTCGTCGCGGCTCCTCGCGGCGGAGCTCGGGATCGCGCGCAACACCGTCACGCAGGTCTACGAGCAGCTCGCGCTCGAAGGCTACGTGACGTCGGCGACCGGGCGCGGCACGTTCGTCGCGGACAGCGCGCCCGACGAGATCGTCGGCGCGCCGGCCGAGCCGCAGCCGCGGGCCTCGGTTCCGGCGATCGACGCCGATTCCGGCCCCGCGGCGCCCCGCGCGCTGTCCGCGCGCGGCGCGCGCCTCGTCGGCGGCGCGGGCGTGTCGAAGCGGCAGGGCGGCGCGTTCATGCCGGGCGTGCCGGACGTGTCGCGCTTCCCGGCGCGCGTGTGGACGCGGCTGCACAACAAGTATTGGCGGCGCTTGCGCCCCGAATTGCTGACCTACGCGCCGGGCGGCGGGCTCGCGCTGCTGCGCGAGGCGCTCGCCGACTATCTGCGCACGTCGCGCTCGGTGCGCTGCGCGCCCGGGCAGATCATCGTGACGACGGGGATCCACCAGTCGATCGATCTCGCGGTGCGCCTGCTGACCGATCCGGGCGACGTGATCTGGACCGAGGACCCGTGCTACTGGGGCGTGCGCAGCGTGATGCACGTGTCGGGCCTGACGACGCGGCCGATTTCCGTCGACGAAGAGGGGATCGCGCCGACCGCCGCCGACTTCGCGGCGCCGCCGAAGCTGATGCTCGTCACGCCGTCGCACCAGTATCCGCTCGGGATGGTGATGAGCCTCGCGCGGCGGCGGATGCTGCTCGAATACGCGCGCCAGCACGGCGCATGGATCATCGAAGACGACTACGACAGCGAATTCCGCTACGGCAGCCGGCCGCTCGCGTCGCTGCAGGGGCTCGACACGGCGGAGCAGGTGATCTACGTCGGCAGCTTCAGCAAGACGCTGTTTCCGGGCTTGCGGGTCGGCTATCTGGTCGTGCCGGAGCCGCTCGCCGAGCGCTTCGCGACCGCGAGCGCCGAGCTGTACCGCGAAGGGCAATTGCTGCAGCAGGCGGTGCTCGCCGAGTTCATCGCCGAAGGGCACTTCGTGTCGCACATCCGCAAGATGCGCACGCTGTACGGGCAGCGCCGGCAGACGCTGCTCGACGCGCTCGCGCGCCGCTACGGCGACGCGTTGCCCGCGGTCGGCGGCGACGCCGGGCTGCATCTCGTGATGCGGCTGCCGGACGGCGCCGACGATCGGGCGGTCGCGTGCGCGGCGCTCGAGCGCGACATCGTGGTGCGCGCGCTGTCCGGGTATTACGCGGATGCGCGGCGCGCGTCGCCGGGGCTGCTGCTGGGATACGCTTGCGTGCCGGAGGACGAGATCGCGCGCGCGTTCGACACGCTGTCGCACGCGATCGACGACGTGGTGTTCGGGCACGCGGCGCCGACGGCGGCCGCGGTTCGGACGAGGGCCGCGGCGACCGCGCGCTGAGCGGCGCGCGCCGTCAGTAGCCGATCCACACGGCGAACGCGAGCACGCCGCACGACAGCGCGAGCAGCAAGCCGAAGAGCGGCAGCGCGAAGCGCAGCCACGCGCCGAAATCGACGCGCGCGGTCGCGAGATAAGCGAGCAGCATCCCGGACGTCGGCGTGACGAGGTTCGTGAGCCCGCCGCCCAGCACGAACGCGAGCACCGACGTCTGGCCGCTCACGCCCGAGAGCTGCGCGATCGGCCCGATGATCGGCATGCTGACGGCCGCCTTGCCCGATACCGACGGAATGAACACGTCGAGCACCATCTGCACGGCCATCAGGCCGTTTGCAACCCACACCGGCGACTGGCCGTTCGCGAGCCGCGTGAACAGATGGATCAGCGTGTCGAGCACGAGGCTGTTCTGCAGCAGCAGCTCGACCGATGCGGCGAGCCCCATCAGCAGCGACGCGAGCATCATGCTCTTCATTCCGTCGACGAACGCGTCGGCGGCGCTGCGCGTGTCGAGCCCGCCCACCACGGCGGTTGCGATCGCGACGAACGCGTAGAACGCCGACAGCTCGACGTTGCCCCACTTCAGCTCGCGCGTGCCGACGATGAGCATCGCGACCGCCGCCGCGAAGACCGCGAGCGTCGCCTTGTGGCGCACCGACAGCCGCGCGGCCGGATGCGCGTGCGCGAGCGCCTTCGCGGGCTCGCGCCGGTAGCCGCTCTTCTTCACGTGGCGCAGCAGATAGAGGATGCCGACCGTCAGATAGACGACGAACACCGCGGCGCGCAGCGCGACGCCGCTGAAGAGCGGCACGCCGACGAGCGGCTGCGCGACGGCGAGCGCGAGCGGATTGGTGACGGACGCGACGTAGCCGATCTTCGCGGCGATCGCGACGAGCGCGACCGCGAACAGGTTCGACAGCCCGAGCCGCCGCGCGATCACCATCACCATCGGAATGATCACGAGATATTCGGAGATGAAGCCGAGCAGCGTGCTGCCGAGCCCGATCAGGATCATCAGCAGCGGCGTGAGCAGATAGACGTCGTTGCCGGTGAGCTGCAGCAGCCGGTCGATGCCCGCGTCGACGACGCCCGTCCTGCGCATCACGCCGAACATCCCGCCGACGAACATCACCATGAAGATGAGCGGCGCGTTCTTGACGAGCCCGTTCGGCACCGCGACGAAAGCGGACACGAGGCTCGCGGGCATCGCGCGCTCCGGCGTGCTCTTGCTGACGACGGGCGCGACGAGCGTCGCGAGCGGCGTCGCCTTCGGCACGACCTGATAGGTGCCGGGCACGACGAGCTTGCCGCTGCGCGCGTAGCGGCCGGAATCGACGAACCAGGTCAGCGCGATCGCCGCCGCGAGCACCCAGATCATCATCACGACCGGATGCAGCATCTTGCCGTGCGGCTTGTGCCCGGGGCGCGGCGACGCGTCGTGCGCGGGCGTGTCGCGCGTGTCGCGCGTGTCGGGCATATCGGACGCTTGAGGCGTTTCGGCGGGAGGCGTGGACGAGGCGAGCATGGTCGTGGTCGGGCTGGCGTTCATGCGGGTTGCAGCGCGGCGCGCGCGGGGACGTAGCCGAGTTCGGCCGAGATTGCGTGGCTGCAGGCCTGCAGCCGTTCGAGATAGTCGGGGATCTCGGCGCGGCTCACCCGCATCTCCGGCCCCGTCACGCTGACGGAGGCGACCGCCGCGCCCGTCAGGTCGCGCACCGGCACCGCGATCGCGACGGCGCCCGCCGTCACTTCGCCGACGCTCACCGCATAGCCCTTGCGCGCGATCGCGTCGAGCTCCTCGACGAGCCTGAGCGGATCGCCCTGCGCGGTCTTGCGCACGCGTATGAAAAATTCGTCGCGCACCGCGTCGGGCGCGAACGCGAGCAGCACTTTGCCGGACGCGCCGAGGCTGATCGGCCGCCGGTTGCCGACCGAGCCGATCGTGCGGATCTCGTGCGTCGTCTCGCAACGCGCGACGCAGACCGTCTCGAGCCCTTCGCGCACGCGCAGCACGACGGTCTCGTTGATCGCCTGGCTGAGCGCGAGCATGTGCCGCTGCGCGGCGCGCACGAGCGCGTTCTGCTGCGACGCCGCGACGCCGATCACGAACGCCTGCGGCCCGAGTGCGTAGGTCGACGTGCGCTCGTCCTGCACGACGAAGCGATGCAGCTCGAGCGTGCACAGCATCCGGTACGTGCGCGACTTGTTGATGCCGAGCTTCGACGCGAGCTCGGTCACGCCGAGATGCGGATGCTCGGCCACGTAGCTCAGCAGCTTCAGCGCGCTGTCGACCGCGTCGACGATGTAGTTCATTGCGATTCCCCTTCGCCGGAGCACGCCGGCAGTTGCGCGCGCACATGGCCGGCGAGCGCGTCCAGGTAGGCGTCGACGGCGCGCTTGAGCGCGCCGAAGCCCGCGTGCTTGTCGAACGCGGCTTCGTCCATGTACAGCGCGCGGTTGAATTCGATCTGGATGCTGTGACGGCGCCGCGCGGGCGCGGCGAGCGCGGTCAGCAAATCGCCGCCCTGGTATGGCGTGTTGACCTGCACGCGGTAGCCCTCGCGCGCGAACCAGTCGGCCGTCCATCGCGTGAACGCCGGATCGGCCGTCGTGCCGAGCCGGTCGCTGACGACGACGTCGGGGCGCGCGGCGTTCGCGTCGACGTTCATCGCGTTGCCGCGCGACTTCATCGAATGGCAGTCGACGTGCCACAGCGCGCCGTGCTTCGCATAGAGCGGCTCGGCCGCGTCCGCGAGCGCGCGCCGGTACGGCAGGTAGTACGTGTCGATCCGGTGGCGCACCTCGGCGAGCGACAGCTTGCGGTCGTAGAGCGGCACGCCCGGCAGCGCGTAGCGGCGGATGAGGCCCATCCCGCGCTGCGTGTACGACTGCGGCGCGAGCGGCTCGGGCCACGGCTCGGCGAGGAGCGCGGCGTCGATGTCGGTGACGGCGCGGTTCGGATCGATGTACGCGCGCGGAAAGCGCGCGCCGATCAGCGCGCCGCCGCGCTCGGGGGCGCCTGCCCACAGCTCGTCGACGAAAGCGTCCCATGACGTGAGGATCGCGTCGCGCGGCGCGACGGCGCCGAAGTCGGGCGGATACGCGATCCCGCTGTGCGGCGAATCGACGACGATCGGCAGCGTGGCGGCGAGCGGTTGCGCGACGAAGCAGGCGAAGCGCTCGTCCAGCGCGACGGTGTTGCGATTAAACGTCACCATTTTTATCGGGTAATTCACCTAAGGTTCAGGGCGTATGTTTTATTGATCGAAACAGCGTATTGATATTGAATAATGACCAAAATCGCCGGTCAAGTCCTTTCGATCGTCTCGTCGAATCGTCTGGAATGTGGTCTAAGTATTTGACTGTATTGAAGTTGTTTTGCTTGTCGAAACGGCTCTCGATCGATCCTTCGTCGATGAAATATTCAGACGTTTCATGTCGATTGACGGCTGAATTTTGCGTTTTCAATAATAAATAAGACGATGTTTTATTCATTAAAACACGTCGCGGATGGAGCGAATCCGTCCGATCGACCAACGAAACGACGCAAGAGGTTTGAGATGAAGCGAAAGAGTCTGGCGACGGCAGTGGCGGGGATCGGGATCGGCGCGGCGGCGCTGCCGGCGGGCGCGCAATCGAGCGTGACGCTGTACGGCATCGTCGATTCCGGCATCACGTACACGAACAACCAGAAGGGGCACGCCGCGTGGCAGGCGACGGGCGGCAACGAGCAGGGCGCGCGCTGGGGGCTCGTCGGCCGGGAGGATCTCGGCGGCGGCACGAGCGCCGTGTTCCGCCTCGAGAACGGCTTCAACATCGAAAACGGCACCGCGGGCCAGGGCGGCCGGCTGTTCGGGCGCCGCGCGTACGTCGGGCTGTCGAACGATCGTTGGGGGGCCTTCACGATGGGGCGTCAGTACAACGCGGTGCAGGAAACCCTCGCGCCGCTGCAGATCGGCGCGAGCACCGCGCTCACGCAGTACGCGCTGCATCCGTTCGACACCGACGACCTGAACAACACGTTCCGCACGAACAATTCGGTGCAGTATCAGACGCCGGATTGGGGCGGCGTGCGCGCAATCGGCACGTACGGCTTCTCGAACTCGACGTCGTTCGCGCAGAACCGCACGTGGAGCATCGGCGCGAGCTACACGCACGGCCCGCTGCAACTGGGCGCCGCCTACGTGCGCGTCGATCATCCGGCGATCGACGCGACGGGCGCGATCGCGTCGGACAACTATTACACGTTCGTCAAGGGCGTCGCGCGCCAGCAGATCTGGGGCGCGGGCGGCGCGTACACATGGGGCGGCGCGACGTTCGGGCTGCTGTACACGAGTTCGCTGTTCAGCCTGCAGACGGGCGGCGCCGAGCGCTTCAACAACTTCGAGGGCAGCGTCCGCTACCGCGTGACGCCCGCCGTGCAGATCGCGTTCGGCGAGACGTACACGCAGGTGCTCGCGTCGCATGCGGCCACGCACGACGCGCACTATCTGCAGACGAACGCGGGGATCCAGTATTTCCTGTCGAAGCGGACCGACGTGTATCTGAACGCGTTCTACCAGCGCGCGTCGTCGAGCACGATGGCCGCGATCGAGGGGATCTCGAATCCGTCGAGCACGCGAACGCAGATCGTCGCGGTGACGGGCGTCCGGCACAAGTTCTGACGCGCCGCCCGCTCGCCGCCGCGCCGCGTCACAGCCGGATCAGCATCGCGCCCGCGACGACCATCGCGCATGCGGCGAGCCGCCGCGCGTTGGGACGCTCGCGCAGCGCGAACCAGCCGATCGCGACCGCGAAGATCGAGCTCGTCTCGCGCAGCGCGGACACGGTCGCGACGGGCAGATGCCGGTACGCGACGATCGCGATCGCATACGCGGCGAGCGACAGCGTGCCGGCGACGAGCCCGCGCGACACGGCGGCGCGCGTGCCGACGACCGCGCGCAAGCCGCCGCGCAGCCGGCAGATCAGCGCGAACTGCGGCGCGTTCCACAACAGGTACACCCATGCGACGTACGCGAGCGGGTCGCCGCCGAGCCGCACGCCGCGGCCGTCGACGACCGAGTATGCGGCGATGAAGAGGCCGGTCAGGATCGCGTACGGGACGCTGTCGCCGGAAAACCGGAAGCCGCGCTTGAACGCGAGCGACACGATCCCGAGCGACACGAGCGCGATGCCGGCGAGCGCGTACGGCGTCGGCTGCTCGCCGAGCACGACGAGCGCGAGCGCGCAGACGGCGAGCGGCGACAGCCCGCGCGCGATCGGGTAGATCTGGCTGAACTCGCCGCTGCGATACGCGCGCAGCAGCGCGACGCAATAGCCGAGCTCGAGGAGCGCCGACGCCGCGACGTACGGCCACGCGGGCGCGGGCGGCAGCGGTAGCGCGAGCGCGAGCGCCGCGCCGAACAGCAGATACGGCACCGACATCGTGCCGAGCTGCGCGACGCGGTCTTCGCTGACGTGCAGGAATGCGTTCCACACCGCGTGCAGCAGCGCGGAGAACAACACGAGCAGGACGAACAGTTGATCCATCGACGCGGGAACGTGCGGCCGACAGCGGCTGGCCGGGATGGCGAAGCGCACGATTATCGCCGTGTTTCCAATTTCGCGTCGGCTCGCGGGCGGGTGCGGGCATGCGCGGGCGCGCGCCGCGTGTAGCGGGAGCACAGTGCGGCGCACGGCGGGCTTGCGCGCAATCGCGCGCCGGATTGTCGATAATAGAGCGTTCTGTCTTTTACCGGATTCCGCGATGACCGAGACCAAGCAAACCGACGCGGCGCCGCCGCGCCTCACGAGCCTGTCGCACGGCGGCGGCTGCGGCTGCAAGATCGCGCCCGGCGTGCTGTCGGAGCTGCTCAAGCGCAATGCGCCGCCCGCGCTCTTTCCCGACCTGCTCGTCGGCACCGAGACGTCCGACGACGCCGCCGTCTATCGTCTGAACGACGAGCAGGCGATCGTCGCGACCACCGATTTCTTCATGCCGATCGTCGACGACCCGTTCGACTTCGGCCGGATCGCCGCGACGAACGCGCTGTCCGACGTCTACGCGATGGGCGGCAAGCCGATTCTCGCGCTCGCGCTCGTCGGCATGCCGATCAACGTGCTGCCGCACGAGACGATCGCCGCGGTGCTGCGCGGCGGCGAGGCGGTGTGCGCGGACGCGGGCATTCCGGTCGCGGGCGGCCATTCGATCGATTCGGTCGAGCCGATCTACGGGCTCGCGGCGCTCGGCATCGTCCATCCGGCGCGCGTGAAGCGCAATGCGGCCGCGCGCGCGGGCGACGTGCTCGTGCTCGGCAAGCCGCTCGGCGTCGGCGTGCTGTCCGCCGCGCTGAAGAAGGACCGGCTCGATGCCGGCGGCTACGCGCAGATGATCGCGACGACGACGAAGCTCAACCGGCCGGGCACGGCGCTCGCCGCGCTGCCGGGCGTCCATGCGCTGACCGACGTGACGGGCTTCGGCCTGCTCGGTCACACGCTCGAGCTCGCGCGCGGCGCGGGGCTGACCGCGCGCGTGCGCTACGGCGCGCTGCCTTGGCTCGCGGGCGTCGAGGCGTTCGCGGCCGACGGCGTGTTCACGGGCGCGTCCGGCCGCAATTGGGCGGCGTACGGCCACGACGTGCGTCTGCGCGACGGCCTGCCCGCCGTCGCGCAGACGCTGCTCACCGATCCGCAGACGTCGGGCGGGCTGCTCGTCGCGTGCGCGCCCGACGCGGTCGACGACGTGCTCGCATGCTTCCGCGACGACAGCTTCGATCGCGCCACGGTGATCGGCGAGATGGTCGACGGGCCGGCGCGCGTCGACGTGAGCTGACGCGCGCTTGCGTTCGCGACGCCGGACGATCGGCGTCGCGGCCTTCACATTTTTCATTTCGTATCGCGCGCGCAGTCGCATGCGTCGCGCGCTGCGCCGCGCATCCGGCCGCGCATGGCCTTCATCGTGCGAGCGCCCGTTCATATCGATGTTCTTCGTCACGCGCGCGAACCCGCTGACGATCCTGCTGTTCCATGGCGATGCGTCATCGTCATCATCGCCGGTCGCGTTCGCTCATGCGCATCGGCTGCCGCGCGCAATCGCGATGCTCATCGGCCGTCTCGCCGGACAGCGCCTGCTCGCGCTCGGCGGCAGCGCACGCGGGCGTTTCGTCCAATCTCCCCGCCGGCTCGCGGCCACCGCAGGCCGCGCGGCCGCCGCCGCCGCCGTCGTGCTCGCATACGGCGTCCCAAGTTTCGCTCACGTCTGAATATTGACCCTTTATACTTCACGCGCAGTCTCCGAACGCCGTTCTCATCGAACTCACTTTTAATAAGGAACGCTAATGCTGACTCGCTCGATACTTTCCGCCGCCGTGTTTTCGCTCGCCGCATGCGCGATGGCGCCGTCCGTCGCGCAGAACAACGGCGACGCATTCGCCGAAGCCGGTGCCCAGGGCCGCCCGGTCAAGGTGATGATCATTACGATGTTCGGCCCCGAAGGCCAGGCATGGCTCGATCGTCTCGGTCCGTGGAAGAACATCGCGGTGCCCGGCCTGTCGCCCGACTATCCGGACGTGCATTGCAACAAGCAGGACGTGTGCGTCGTCACGACCGGCATGGGCTACGCGAACGCCGCGTCGACGATGATGGCGCTCACGTTCTCGCGCCGCTTCGATCTGCGGCAGACGTATTTCCTGATCTCGGGCATCGCGGGCGTCGATCCGGCGAGCGGCACGCTCGGCACCGCCGCGTGGTCGAAGTACCTCGTCGACTTCGGCATTCAGTGGGAGCTCGACGCGCGCGAAATTCCGCCCGGCTGGAACGGCGGCTATCTCGGCATCAACACGAAGAGCCCGAACGACAAGCCGCCGCTCGACTATCGCACCGAAGTGTTCCAACTGAACGGCAAGCTCGCGGACGCCGCTTACGCCCTGTCGCGCCACGTGCAGCTCGCGGACAGCGCGCAAGCGCAGACGGCGCGCGCGAAGTTCAACTACGCGCCCGCGAACCAGCCGCCTGTCGTGACCCGCTGCGACACGTCGTCGGGCAACACGTGGTTCTCCGGCACGCTGCTCGGCGAGCGTGCGCGCCAGTGGACGAAGATCCTCACCGACAACAAGGGCACCTACTGCATGACCGCGCAGGAGGACAACGCGACGTTCGAGGCGCTCAAGCGCGCGTCGAGCGTGAATCGCGTGGATCTGAATCGCGTCGCGGTGCTGCGCACCGGCTCGGATTTCGATCGCCCGTATCAAGGCCAGACGAGCGTCGACAATCTGCTCAACTACGCGGAGCAGGGCGGCTTCCCGCTCGCGACCGAGAACCTGTATCGCGCGGGCAATCCGCTCGTGCAGGACATCGTCACGCACTGGGGCGAATGGAAGGACGGCGTGCCGCGCCGTTGATGCGCGCGATGCGCGTTGCCCGTCAGCGCGCGGGCGCGGTCGAGCGAAACGGCGTCCAGACAGGCGTGCTGTCGTCCCAGTGATCGAGCTGCGACGGAATCGGGCTGTTCATGATCGTGATCTCACGCTGACGAAAGACGTGGCTGCATGATGGATAGGGCGCCGCGCATCGGCTTCGATGCGCGGCGCGTTGCGTTTACCGGCCGGCGCCCGCGAGCTGGTTCGCGTCCGGGTCCGGGCGATACGGACGTTGCGCGACGAGCTCGGCGCCGGGCGGCGCGTACGACATCGACTTGCGCAATGCCGCGAGCGTGCCGTCGCGCTGCGCTTGTTCGAGTTCCGCGCGGACCTCGGCGCGCGTGCGGGTGCCGTTGCCGTGCCGCGACGCGTCGCCGTAGCTGCCCGCAGGGCCGATCCCGCCGTCCGCGAATGCCGGCGCGGAAACGGCGAGCGCGACGGCGGCGAGGGCGAGAAGACTGCTGCGTTTCATGATGTGACTCCTGTCGATTCGATGCGCATGCCGAAAGCGGTGCGCGACAGGCTGTACTGTAGGTGCGTGGGTGGCGGCGATAAATGGCGATGTCGCGAATTGAATTGTCGCGAGGATGGAACAATCGGAGTCCGTGACGTCGACAGGGCTTTGCTTCGGCGCTGGCGACGCGTGTCGTGGACAAGCGCGGCAACGTGCGGCCGCGGGGCGCGCGGCCGGGTGGATGCGTCGATTGCGTATGTGAATGCGTCGCGCGCTGGACGCGGCGCGTGGCGCGATGCGGATCGGCATGTCGCACGACGCTTCGCACGGACGTCTCGACATCGACGAGATGCGAAAACGGCGCGATGCAGGATGCGCTGCGTCGAATGGCGAGCGGCGCGAGCCGCGGCGGCCACGTCGAACGCGAAAATCGAATGCACATATGTCGATCGAACTCGACGCATCGCGTTCACGACGGATCGCGTCGCGTAACGCATGCGCATCAGCCGAGCGACCGCGCACGGGGTCTCATGCGCAGACCGCATCGACTAGCGGATATCGGATGCAACCGACGAGATGACGCAAGTCGTCGAGGCCGAGCGATTCGCGCGAAGCCGGACGACATGGCGCGGCAAACGGCATGCGGCTGCCGCGCATCGACGCCTGTCGTCGGCGCGCTCGCCGAACACGCTCATGCGGCGGCACGATCAAGTGCTGCGCAAGCGCGCAATCCGCCATGCGTTGGCCGTGAGCGCGCCGATGCGCGGCCGGCCGTGGCGCGCACGAACGTCGCGGCATCGGCGCATCGAACGCGATGACAGGAAGGCGCGATGCCCCGGCTCGCCGACAGGCGGGCAGACGATACGCGTCGTGCCGTGAGCGCGCCTGAAGATCGGCAGCGAACGCCGAAGAGCCGATTGAAGCAGCCGGTCGGGCCGCTTTTAATTGAACGCCTTCTTAAAACAGAAGACGGAGAAGCGAGTCGCGCACGCCACGATTTCGCGGCGCGCGCGTTCTTGAGCCGTACGCGCGCGGCGGCCGGGAAGCAAGCGCCGCGAACAGCCGGTGTGCGGCGCGCCCGCTCGTCCTCGAAACGCCAGGCATGCGACGACTGCGCGCCGCGCGCCGCGCCCGCGTGCGCCCGGAGCAAGTGACTAACCGATCAAGCCACCCACTCGTTCAACACCGGCGTGTCGAGCGAAGGCGCGCGCTCGGCATCCTCGAACGTGCGCTTGCTGCAGGTCGCGTCGAGCCCCTTGCGGCCGCTCAGCAGCGGGCAGCGCTCGAAGATCTCGGCGATCCAGTCGACGAATACGCGCACTTTCGGCGACAGATGCCGGCTGTGCGGATAGACGACCGAAATCGGCATCGGCAGCGGCTTGTAGCCCGGCAGCACTTCCTTCAGCGTTCCGTCGCGCAGTTGCGGCAGCACCATGAAGAGCGGCGGCTGGATCAGCCCGAAGCCTTCGATCCCGCAGGTCACGTACGCGTCCGCGTCGTTGACCGACACGAGGCCGTTCATCTTCACCTCGACTTCCTTGCCGTCGATCAGGAACGCCCAGTCGATCGTGCGCCCGGTGCGGCTCGAGAAGTAGTTGACCGCCTTGTGCTGCGCGAGCGCCTCGATCGTCTGCGGCTCGCCGTACTTGTCGAGATACGCGGGCGACGCGACCGTCGTGCCCTCGAACAGCCCGACCCGCCGCGCGACGAGCGACGAATCCTGCAGCGCGCCGACGCGGATCACGCAGTCGATGCCTTCCTGCAGCAGATCGACCGGCCGGTCCGACAGGCCGAGCTGCAGGTCGATGTCCGGGAAGCGCGAATGGAATTCGCACAGAGAAGGGATCACGATCAGGCGTCCGATCGAGCCCGGCATGTCGACCCGCAGCTTGCCGTGCGGCTTTCGGTTGTTGGTCTGGAAGCTCGCCTCGGTTTCCTCGACGTCCGCGAGGATCCGCACGCAGCGCTCGTAATACGCGGCGCCGTCGGGCGTGAGCGACAGGCGGCGAGTCGTCCGGTGCATCAGCCGCACGCCGAGGAATGCTTCGAGATTCTGGATGATCGTCGTCACCGACGCGCGCGGCAGGCCGAGCGTCTCGGCCGCTTTGGTAAAGCTGTTCGTATCGACGACGCGCGTAAACACCTGCATGGCCTGCAGTCGGTCCATTACTTTACCTCCGCGATATTTGAACGCTGAACAGATGCAGGCCGCGACACCGATGAAGGCGACGCAGCCGACGATTGTTCAGGGGGCGTGAATTGTGTTGCCGGATTATAGGCATTTATCCCGATGTCTGCCGGACCCAGAATGCGATCCATCTTGCAATGGATCGCGCGACGCCGCGCACGACACGCCATGGACGCATTCGATTTCCGCAGCCAAATTCCCCGCACGAGCGCAGACGCTGCTCGCGCGCGGCCGGCGCTCGCGGTGTCGGACGTCGTGATCGGCGGCTACGCGCAGGACATCGTGCTGCGCCTCTATCGGCGCCCCGACAAATCCGCGTTGCCTGTAGTGCTTTATTTCCACGGCGGCGGCTTCGTGCGCGGCTCGCTCGACGACGCCGACCGCGCCGCGCGCCATCTCGCCGAGCACGTGCCGGCGCTCGTCGTGTCGGTCGATTATTCGCTCGCGCCGCGGCATCCGTTTCCGGCCGCGCCGGAAGACGCGTACTGCGCGGCGCGCTGGGCCGAAGCCCGCGCGCGCGCGTTCGGCGGCAATCCGCGCAAGATCGGCGTCGCGGGGCACGACGCGGGCGGCCAGCTCGCGAACTGTCTCGCGTTCATCGCGCGCGACCGCGGCGAGATCCGTATCGCCGCGCAGGCGCTGATCGGCCCGATGCTCGACCCGAGCCTCACGCGTCTCGCCGACGCGGCGCGCCTTTCGTCGTCCGACATTACCGCGCAGGAGTGCGCCGCGTGCTATCGCGCGTACCTGCCGCAGCCGTCGCAGCGGATGCATCCGTACGCGGCGCCGCTCGAATCGGTGCGCCTCGCGGGGCTGCCGCCGACGCTCGTCGCGACCGCGCAGAACGACGTGCTGCACGTCGAGGCGGAAAAGTACGCGAGCTGCCTGATCGAGGCGGGCGTGCCGACGCAGGTGGTCCGCTATCGAGACATATCGCACGCGGCGCTCGCCGATCACGCGCCCGCGCTCGATGAGGCGACGCGGTTCTTTCAATGCCGCTTCAGCGCGGTTTCGCCGGGCTGACGCCGTTTCATCCGAATCCAGAACAACCGACAACTTGGGGGTTTTTTTCATGGCTATCTTGCGTACTTCCCGTTCGCGGATCGCGGCCGCGACGCTTGCGGTCGTCGTCATCGCGGGCCTCGGCGCGTTCGGCGCGATCCGCGTGAACGCGAGCGCTCCGGACAAGTCGGCGGCGCCGCTGCCGGAGGTCGACGTCGCGAACGTGCTGTCGAAGACGATCACCGACTGGCAGTCCTACTCGGGACGCCTCGAGGCGGTCGAGAAGGTCGACGTGCGTCCGCTCGTGTCGGGCACGATCGTGTCGGTGAACTTCAAGGACGGCGCGCTCGTGAAGAAGGGCGACGTGCTGTTCGTGATCGATCCGCGTCCGTATCAAGCCGAAGTCGATCGCGCGGCCGCGCAGCTCGCCGCCGCGCAGGCGCGCAACGGCTATGCGCAGAGCGACTGGCAGCGCGCGCAGCGCCTGATCGGCGACAACGCGATCGCGAAGCGCGACTACGACGAGAAGCAGAACGCCGCGCGCGAGGCGTTTGCGAACCTGAAGGCGGCCGATGCCGCGCTCGAGACCGCGCGGATCAACCTCGGCTATACGCGGATCACGGCGCCCGTGTCGGGCCGCGTGTCGCGCGCGGAGATCACGCTCGGCAACGTCGTGTCGGCGGGCGCGTCGGCCGCGCCGTTGACGACGCTGGTTTCGGTGTCGCCGATCTACGCGTCGTTCGACGCGGACGAGCAGACCTACCTGCAATACATCGGCGGCGCGAAGGACGGCCGCAAGGTGCCCGTCGAGCTCGGCCTCGCGAACGAGAGCGGCTATTCGCGGCAGGGCGTGATCGACTCGGTCGACAACCGGCTCGACACGTCGTCCGGCACGATCCGCGTGCGCGCGCGCTTCGACAATCAGGACGGCGCGCTCGTCCCCGGCCTCTACGCGCGCGTGAAGGTGGGCGGCAGCGCGCCGCATCCGGCGCTCCTCATCGACGACGCGGCGGTCAACACCGACCAGGACAAGAAGTTCGTGTTCGTCGTCGACCAGCAGGGCCGCGTGTCGTATCGCGAAGTGCAGCTCGGCTCGCAGCACGGCAATCAGCGCGTGATCGTCGGCGGCTTGTCGGCGGGCGACCGGATCGTCGTGAACGGCACGCAGCGCGTGCGTCCGGGCGAGCAGGTGAAGCCGCATCTCGTGCCGATGACGGGCGGCGACGACGCCGCCGCCGCGACGCCGGTCGCGGGCGGCGTGCAGCGTCCGCAGACCACGCAAGGCAACGCGCGCGCGTGACGGGCGGCCGCTTCCTGGGTCAGCCCGCCGCGCCAGCGCGCTCAATCAGACAGAGCCTTCCATGAACATATCGAAATTCTTCATCGATCGACCGATCTTTGCAGGGGTGCTGTCGGTCATCATCCTGCTCGCCGGGATGATCGCGATGTTCCTGCTGCCGATTTCCGAGTATCCGGAAGTCGTGCCGCCGTCCGTGATCGTCAAGGCGCAATACCCGGGCGCGAACCCGAAGGTGATCGCCGAGGCGGTCGCGTCGCCGCTCGAAGAGCAGATCAACGGCGTCGAGGACATGCTGTACATGCAGTCGCAGGCGAACAGCGACGGCAACATGACGATCACCGTCACGTTCAAGCTCGGCACCGATCCGGACAAGGCGACGCAGCTCGTGCAGAACCGCGTGAACCAGGCGCTGCCGCGCCTGCCGGAAGACGTGCAGCGGCTCGGGATCACGACGGTCAAGAGCTCGCCGACGCTGACGATGGTCGTGCACCTGATCTCGCCCGACAACCGCTACGACATGACGTATCTGCGCAACTACGCGCTCATCAACGTGAAGGACCGGCTGTCGCGCATTCAGGGCGTGGGCCAGGTCCAGCTGTGGGGCTCGGGCGACTACGCGATGCGCGTGTGGCTCGATCCGCAGAAGGTCGCGCAGCGCAATCTGACGGCCGACGACGTCGTGCGCGCGATCCGCGAGCAGAACGTGCAGGTCGCGGCGGGCGTGATCGGCGCGTCGCCGACGCTGCCCGGCACGCCGCTGCAGCTGTCGGTGAATGCGCGCGGCCGTCTGCAGAGCGAAGACGAGTTCGGCGACATCGTCGTGAAGACCGCGCCGGACGGCGGCGTCACGCATCTGCGCGACATCGCGCGGATCGAACTCGACGCGTCCGAGTACGGGCTGCGCTCGCTGCTCGACAACAAGCCGGCCGTCGCGATGGCGATCAACCAGTCGCCCGGCGCGAACTCGCTCGCGATTTCCGACGAAGTGCGCAAGACGATGGCCGAGCTGAAGCAGGACTTCCCGGCGGGCGTCGACTACAAGATCGTCTATGACCCGACGCAGTTCGTGCGCTCGTCGATCAAGGCGGTCGTCCATACGCTGCTCGAAGCGATCGCGCTCGTCGTGATCGTCGTGATCGTGTTTCTGCAGACCTGGCGCGCGTCGATCATTCCGCTGATCGCGGTGCCGGTGTCGATCGTCGGCACGTTCTCGCTCCTGCTGCTGTTCGGGTATTCGATCAACGCGCTGTCGCTGTTCGGGATGGTGCTCGCGATCGGGATCGTCGTCGACGATGCGATCGTCGTCGTCGAGAACGTCGAGCGGAACATCGAGAACGGGCTCACCGCGCGTGCGGCCACCTACAAGGCGATGCAGGAAGTGAGCGGGCCGATCATCGCGATCGCGCTGACGCTCGTCGCGGTGTTCGTGCCGCTCGCGTTCATGTCGGGTCTCACTGGCCAGTTCTACAAGCAGTTCGCGATGACGATCGCGATCTCGACGGTGATCTCGGCGTTCAACTCGCTGACGCTGTCGCCCGCGCTGTCGGCGATCCTGCTGAAGGGGCACGGCGAGAAGGAAGACTGGTTGACGCGCCTGATGAATCGCGTGCTCGGCGGCTTCTTCAGGGGCTTCAACAAGGTGTTCCATCGCGGCGCGGAGCGCTACGGACGCGGCGTGCGCGGCGTGCTGTCGAGAAAGGCGGTGATGCTCGGCGTGTATCTCGCGCTCGTCGGCGCGACCGTGATGATCTCGAAGATCGTGCCGGGCGGCTTCGTGCCCGCGCAGGACAAGGAGTATCTGATCGCGTTCGCGCAACTGCCGAACGGCGCGTCGCTCGACCGCACCGAGAAGGTGATCCGCGACATGGGCGCGATCGCGCTGAAGCAGCCGGGCGTCGAGAGCGCGGTCGCGTTTCCGGGGCTGTCGGTGAACGGCTTCACGAACAGCTCGAGCGCGGGCATCGTGTTCGTCACGCTCAAGCCGTTCGATCAGCGTCACGGCAAGGCATTGTCGGCGGGCGCGATCGCGGGTGCGCTGAACCAGCAGTATTCGGCGATGAAGGATTCGTTCGTCGCGGTGTTCCCGCCGCCGCCCGTGCTCGGCCTCGGCACGCTCGGCGGCTTCAAGATGCAGATCGAGGATCGCGGCGCGGTCGGCTACGCGCGGCTCTCCGATGCGACGAACGATTTCATCAAGCGCGCGCAGCAGGCGCCGGAACTGGGTCCGCTCTTCACGAGCTACCAGATCAACGTGCCGCAGCTGAACGTCGATCTCGACCGCGTGAAGGCGAAGCAGCTGGGCGTGAACGTGACCGACGTGTTCGACACGATGCAGATCTATCTCGGCTCGCTGTACGTGAACGACTTCAACCGTTTCGGCCGCGTCTATCAGGTGCGCGTGCAGGCCGATGCGCCGTTCCGCCAGCGCGCGGACGACATCCTGCAACTGAAGACGCGCAACGCGGCGGGCGAGATGGTGCCGTTGTCGTCGCTGGTGACGGTGTCGCCGACGTTCGGTCCGGAGATGGTGGTGCGCTACAACGCGTACACGGCGGCCGACGTGAACGGCGGGCCTGCGCCCGGCTACTCGTCGGGGCAGGCGCAGGCGGCGATCGAGCGGATCGCGGCGCAGACGCTGCCGCGCGGCGTGAAGTTCGAGTGGACGGACCTGACGTATCAGCAGATTCTGGCCGGCGACTCGGCGATCTGGGTGTTCCCGATCAGCGTGCTGCTCGTGTTCCTCGTGCTCGCCGCGCTGTACGAGAGCCTGACGCTGCCGCTCGCGGTGATCCTGATCGTGCCGATGAGCATTCTGTCGGCGCTGACGGGCGTGTGGCTCACGCAGGGCGACAACAACATCTTCACGCAGATCGGCCTGATGGTGCTGGTGGGGCTGTCCGCGAAGAACGCGATCCTGATCGTGGAGTTCGCACGCGAGCTCGAGCATGACGGCAAGACGCCGTTCGAGGCGGCGGTGCAGGCGAGCCGGCTGCGGCTGCGGCCGATCCTGATGACGTCGATCGCGTTCATCATGGGCGTGGTGCCGCTCGTGCTGTCGACGGGCGCGGGCGCGGAGATGCGGCATGCGATGGGCGTCGCGGTGTTCTTCGGGATGCTCGGCGTGACGCTGTTCGGCCTGATGCTGACGCCGGTGTTCTACGTGGTGCTGCGCACGCTCGCGGGCGGCAAGATTCACGTCGCGCAGAAGGACTCGGCGGGCTATGGTCTGCCGGCTCCGGACGCTTGAGGATAGAAAGATGAACAAGACCAAGATCAACGACGGCTTCACGCGTCTCGCGAAGATCGCGGCGGCGAGCGGCCTGCTCGTCACGCTGCTCGCCGCGTGCGCGGTCGGGCCCGACTACAAGCGGCCGGACGTCGCGACGCCCGCCGCGTTCAAGGAGGCGCCGGCGCTGTCGCCGGGCGAGCAGGCCGGCACGTGGAAGACGGCCGAGCCCGCCGACGCCGCGCATCGCGGCGAATGGTGGAGGGCGTTCGGCGACCCGGTGCTCGACGCGCTCGAAGAACAGGCGCTCGCCGCGAACCAGAACCTGAAGGCCGCGGCGGCGCGCGTCGAGCAGGCGCGTGCGGCGACCCGCGCCGCGCGCTCGCAGTGGTTCCCGCAAGTGGGCGTTGGTTTCGGGCCGACGCGCGAGGGGCTGTCGTCCGCGTCGCAGTTCCAGCCGCAGGGCGCGGGACCGACGAACGCGACGCTCTGGCGCGCGCAAGGCACGGTGTCGTACGAGGCGGACCTGTTCGGCCGCGTGAGCCGCAACGTCGAGGCGTCGCGCGCGGACGCCGCGCAGAGCGAGGCGCTGTTCCGCTCGGTGCAGCTCGCGCTGCAGGCGGACGTCGCGCAGAACTACTTCGAGCTGCGCCGGCTCGATTCCGATCAGGATCTGTACCGCCGCACGGTCGAGCTGCGCGAGCAAGCGCTGAAGCTCGTGCAGCGGCGCTTCAGCGAAGGCGACATCAGCGAGCTCGACGTGTCGCGCGCGAAGAACGAACTCGCGACCGCGCAGGCGGACGCGGTCGGCGTCGCGCGGCGGCGCGCGGTGTCCGAGCATGCGCTCGCGATCCTGCTCGGCAAGGCGCCCGCGGATTTCTCGTTCAAGGAAACGCCGATCGCGCCGGTCGCGGTGCGGGTGCCGGCGGGGCTGCCGTCGGCGCTGCTCGAGCGGCGGCCGGACATCGCGGCCGCCGAGCGCGCGATGATGGCCGCGAACGCGCGCGTCGGCCTCGCGAAGTCCGCGTACTTCCCGAAGCTCGACATCACGGGCGCGTTCGGCTTTGAAGCGGCGACGCTCGGCAACCTGTTCCTGTGGTCGAGCCGCACGTTCCTGCTCGGGCCGTTCGCGGGCACCGCGCTCACGCTGCCGATCTTCGACGGCGGGCGGCGCAGCGCGGGCGTCGCGCAGGCGCGCGCGAAGTACGACGAAGAAGTCGCGAACTACCGGCAGCAGGTGCTCGTCGCGTTCCGCGAAGTCGAGGACAACCTCGCCGATCTGCGTCTGCTCGACGATCAGATCCGCGCGCAGAACGATGCGGTCAACGCGTCGCGGCGCGCGGCGACGCTGTCGCGCACGCAGTATCAGGAAGGCGCGGTCAGCTATCTCGACGTGATCGACAGCGAGCGCTCGGTGCTCGAGTCGCAGTTGCAATCGAATCAGCTGACGGGCACGCAGGCGGCATCGACGGTCAACCTGATTCGCGCGCTCGGCGGCGGTTGGGGAGCGGACGTGGCCGCCGGCGCGCGCGAGCCGGCGCAGCAGGACGTGGCGGCGCGTTGATGGCGGCGGCGGCGCCGAGTCGCGAGCCGCCGTCGCGCTGATGCGCGAGCGTTGCGCGTTGCGGTGCGTGCGTTGCCTGAAAACCCGAGAGGTCGAGCGTCTGAACGTCGGGAATGCTGATGACGCTCGCGAATCCGAGCGTCCAAAAGCTCGAATGCCCGAGCGCCGGAACGTTTGAGAGCCGAAGAGCCTGAGAGCCGCGCGAACGCGACGGGCGTGCAATTCCGGCGCCCGTCGCGTGACGGGCGGCATTTGGAATGAACATCGGGAAGGGTGGCCGTCGCCATGCGCCGACGGCGCATGAAAGACGATCCGTGCCGAATCGATCCGGCCGCGTGCGGCATCGCGATTTCTGTTTCGTGCCGTGCAGTCTCGACTTACACTTGGCAGCGGCGCACGAAACACGTTGTCATCGTTTCGTTGCGCCGCCGGTCCGACAATAAAAAGCGCAGTCCCGGCGTGGGGCGACAGGGACTGCGTAACCGCCTGCATCCGAGGGCCAGAAATACTCGCAGACGGCACTACAATCGCGCGAGCGATGTCATGCGAGGCGGCTGCCGTGCGTGCCCATGCACGCACGGCGTGCTGCGCCCACCGAACCGCCGAGCATCACGCTCGCCAATACTTTCCTGCATCGGGCCGGCGTCTCGCGCCGACCGTCGAACCTCCGGCGGCCTTCGCCGTACCGATCCCATTCGGCGCGCCGGCGGATGCCGGCGCGCACGACAACCATCAGACGCGCGACACGTGCGCCGCAGTGTCCGCAAGCTCGGGCGCGACGCCGGACACGCGGCTCGCGAGCGTCGTCGCGACGGTGCTCGCGTAGACGTTCAGCGCGGTGCGGCCCATGTCGAAGAACGCATCGACGCCGAGAATCAGCAGGACGGCGTCGGCGGGCAGCCCGATCGCGGCGAGGATCACCGTGATCGCGACGACCGCGCCCGATGGCACGTTCGCGGCGCCGTCGATCGTGATGATCGTCAGGATCGCGATCGTGATCATCAGCGGCCAGCTCCATGCGAGCTGGTACGCGTCCGCGAGATAGCAGACCGCGAGCACCGTGTAGAGCACCGCGCCTTCGCGATTGAAGATGTACGACAGCGGCAGCACGGTCGACGCGACCGACGACGGCACGCCCATCTCCGTCAGCTTCTTCAGATGCACGGGGAACGTGATTTCGGACGAGCGCGTCGTGAAGCCGAGGATCAGCGGCTCGCTGACCTTGCGGACGACCGCGCGCGGCGAGTGGCCGGCGAGCTTGACGATCAGCGTGAGCCACACGGCGAGGATCGCCATGCCGAGATACGCGATGCCGAGCAGCTTCGCGAGCGGCGCCATCGCGGCGAGCCCTTTCGACGACAGCAGCACAGCGATCGCAGCAAAGATCGCAATCGGAGACAGCGACACCACCCATTCCGTCATCTTGAAGAACGCGGCGAGCATCGATTCGCAGACAGCGACGAACGGCGCCGCGCGATCCTGGACGGCCGCGAGCGCGCAGCCGAGCAGCACGCCGAACACGAGCACCGGCAGCGAATTGCCGGCCGCGAGCGCGCCGACGATGTTCGACGGGATCATGTCGGTCAGGAACTTCATCCAGTCGATGCCGCTCGCGAGGTTCGACGGCATCGACGCCGTCTGCGCATGGCTCGCGCCGATGCCGGGCCGGAACAGCCAGTTGAGCGCGAGGCCGAGCGACGCGGCGATCACCGTCATCAGCGCGAAGAACACGAGGCTGAACGCGGCCGTCTTGCCGAGCCGGCCGCGCTGCGTGCCCGCGCGGAACGCGCCGAGCGTCACCGACAGCAGGATCAGCGGCAGCACGACCATCTTGATCGCGTGACCGAACAGCGTCGAAATGAACGCCAGGTCGCGGCTCGCGGCGGGTGCGAACAGCCCGAAGACCACGCCGAGCGCGAGGCCCAGAATCATCTGCAGCGGTAAAGGGATTTTCTTATTGACCAGTGTCATATTGAGCTCGAATTAATCGAATTCTGTCCGGAGTGCCGTCGATCACGTGATTCCACATCAGGCGCCGCGCCGATTCCGCGTCCCGCGCATCGATGGCCGCGTAAATCTTCAAATGTTCGAGCGTGCCGCGCCTGACCGTCGCGAAATCGTTTCGCGGCAGTTCGTTCAGCGCATGGGTTTGCGCGCGCAGCAGCTTGTATGTCGTAAATAGCCGATCGTTGCGTGCGGCCCTGAATATTTCGTCATGAAAGAC
The DNA here is from genome assembly GCF_000959365.1 of Burkholderia oklahomensis C6786. Classification (NCBI taxonomy): domain Bacteria; kingdom Pseudomonadati; phylum Pseudomonadota; class Betaproteobacteria; order Burkholderiales; family Burkholderiaceae; genus Burkholderia; species Burkholderia oklahomensis. Next base: position 78,231 of record NZ_CP009556.1, on the reverse strand, counting down.
CCAGCCGACTTTCTGCTCGGTCATGATGTCGGCGCCGTTTTCGTCGACGAGCCTGCGCATCTGCGCATGCGAGCGCGACAGGCCGTCCGTCGCGCCGCCGCGCGCCGCGAGGTACGCGGCGGTGCTCTCGAGCGCGAGGCGCAATTCGTAGATTTCGCGCAGATCGTCGCGCGTCGGCTCGTTGACGAAGGTGCCGCTCTTGTCGACGATATTCACGAGCCCTTCGGACGCGAGCAGTTGCAGTGCGCTGCGCACCGGCATTTGCCCGACGCCGAGCTCGTGGGCGAGGCCCCGGTGAGAGATTTTCTGCCCGGGCGACAATCGGCCGTCGAAGATCCGCGAACGGATTTCGTCATAGGCGCTTCCCGTATCGGACGAGATTTTCTCCATTATCTGTGATCGCAGTTTGTTTGCTTGAATTTAATGACGCGAGCAACATTTATTTAGATTAACCGTATTGGCTGATGCGAACAACAAATATTTTTTGCGAACGAAATCTTTCACGGATTTAGAATGAGCCAATCAATTTTTTCATAAACAGCCGATGTTCGTCGATCAACAGTCGTACTCCATCGTGACCGTGCCGGTTGCGTCCGTGTTGCCGCTCAGGGCCAGAATCCTGTTGGACGGAGACGAGAACGCGAGCCGCTTTCCGTGCGACGACCACGACGTGACGCTCCATTTGGCGGCTCGGACATCGGACGGGATCGTCGCGGTCGCGACGATATGCCGGCAGGCGTTCCGCGATTTCCCCGCGGGTAGCGCGTGGCGGCTGCGGGGCGTGGCCGTCGAGCCGTTCATGCAGGGGCAGGGCGTCGGCACGCGGCTGATGCATGCGTGCATCGAGTATGCGCAGCGGCAGAACGGAAAAGTCGTGTGGTGCACCGCGCGCGATTCGGCGCGCGGCTTCTACGAATCGCTCGGTTTTGTCGCGACGGGCGCGCCGTTTGCGATCGCCGGTCGCGCCGACATGGTGTTCCACGAAATGCACCGGCTGCTGCCGGACGGCACGTGACGGTTGCGCGAGCGCCGTCGCGTCGCGTGTTCCGTGCCCGATGGGCGGGCCGCCGGCGTGCTTGCCGTTTCGGACGCGGCGCCGGCGGCGGGATGGGCGCGGCGTCCGCGCCGCGCATTCGACGAAGCCAATGCATCGTCCATCGCGCGCCGGACGATTCGCGTTCCGAAACACATCGACCCGGCCGTCCCGGCCTCGTCAATACGGCAGCGCGCCGCGCCACAGCCATGCGGCGACGATCGACGCGGGCACGCCCAGCGTCATCAGCGCGCCCGCGAGCGGCGGATCGAGTTTCTTGTCGATCGCGATGAGCCCCGCGATGATCATCGGCGGCATCGTGGCCTGCAAGAGCGCGACGGCGAGCGGCACCCCCTGCTGAGCGAAGACGTAGAGCCCGCAAGCGAGCACGATCGCCGGCACGACGAGCAGCTTGAAGCCGATGCCCACCGCGAAATTCCGGGCGGCGCCGCGCGCGCTGCGCAGGCTGAAGCTCGCGCCCACCGAGATCATCGCGATCGGCGTGAGCGTTGCGCCGAGCGCGGTCAGCACGTCTTCGACGACGGGCGGAAACGGCGCTGGCCGCAGCAACAGCGCGAGCACCATCGCCTGAATCGGCCGGTAGCCGGCGAGCTGCCGCGCGACGCCGCGCCAGCTGGTCGCGCTGCCCGCATACAGGTCGGCGGCGACGAGGCCCGCCGTGCACATCACGATGAAGTTCGCCTGGTCGACGACGAGCGCGTGGCCGACCGCCGCGCTTCCGATGAGCGCCTGCACGACCGGCACGCCGACGATCGACGTGTTGCTCGTGCCGCAGACGAGCGTGAGGCAGCCGACCGTCGCCTTGTCGAGGCCGAGCAGCGCGCCCGCGGCGAGCGCGAGCGCCGCGGTCGCCGCGAATACGATGGCGGGCGTCGCGAAGAGCCACGCCACGTCCGCGCTGAATGCGATCTTGTGCAGATGCTGCAGTACGAGCGCGGGCAATGAAATCTGGATGACGAAGAAGTTGAGGCTGGCCGGGAAGTTGTCCGGCAGGCGCTTGCTTCGCGCGAGCGCGGCGCCCGCGAACAGGCAGGCGAGAACGAGAATCAACGAAGCCATCGATCGGCGCTTGTACGAATTGGATGCCGGCCGGCTCGGTGGGCCGTCCGTGCGGGTTGTGGATGTCGAAAGCCGGCGCGGGACCGGGACGGATGCGGCGGCGCGGCGCGCGCGTTGCGTCGTGTGCCTTCGCGCGGCGCGCCCGCCGGACTATAACCCGGCGGGCGCCTCGATGCGAGAGCGTGCGAGAGACGGACGCGATATTTGCGCGGCATGTGCTCGCGATGCAAGCGACGCGCCTGCGGCGCCGCACCGCGATCGGCTGCCGTGCGCCGTGCGCAGCCAGCCGCGGCGCGGCGTCAGGCAGCGGCTTGCGCGTCGCCGGACGGCTCGCCGCAGACGCTCGCGCACCGTTCGATCATGGGCGCAAGCCATGCCTGCGCGGCGTCGGGCAGATACGCGTCCTCGATCGTGAACGCGCCGTCCGCGAGCATCCGCGCGCAGGTCGAGCGCTGGATCTTGCCGCTCGACGTCGTATGGATCTCGCCCTTCTTCACGCGGATCACGCCGCTCAGCGTCAACTGGCACGCGTCCCACACTTCGCGGCCGATCGCCGGCGCGAGCGCCGCGAGATCGAACCGGCCGATCGCCTCCAGCACGACGACGACCCCCGCCTGCTCGCCGCGCTCGACCATGATCGCGGCGAGCCGGTTCGCGCGGATCTGGTCGGACACGTTCAGCACCGCGCCTTCGATGTCCTGCGGATAGTAGTTGACGCCGTTCAGGATGATCAGATCCTTGATGCGCCCCGAGATGAACAGGTGGCCCTGGTCGTCGACGAAGCCGAGGTCGCCCGTGCGCAGCATGCCGTGTGCAAACGCGTCGGAACGGTAAGCGCGGAACGTCGCGTCGGTCGCGTCCGGGCGGCCGAAGTAGCCATGGCAGACGCTGTCGCTCGCGACGCAGATCTCGCCGATCGCGCCCGCCGGCTGCGGTTCGCCCGTCGCCGGATCGACGATGCGGATCGCCTGATGCGCGTCCGCGAGCGTGCCGACCGACACGACGTCGATCGCGCGGCCGTCGCCGTGCAGCGGCTCGAAGCGTCCGTCGGCGAGCGCCGCGTAGCCGGCGCGCCGTATGACGACGGGCGCGCCGACCTGCTTCGACGTCGCGGCGAGCGTGAGCTCCGCGAGTCCGTAGCATGGCGCGAACGCGTCGTAGCGGAAGCCGGTGGACGCGAACGCGTCGGCGAATTCGCGCATCGTCCGCGGCCGCACCGGCTCCGCGCCGTTGAATGCCTGCTCCCACGTCGACAGATCGAGCCGCGTGAGATCCATCCGGCTCGCGCGGCGCCGGCACAGCTCGTAGCCGAAGTTCGGCGCGCCGCTGCAGGTCGCGCCGTAGTCGGACACCGCGTGGAGCCAGCGCGCCGGGTGTTGCAGGAAGTCCTGCGGCGACATGAATACGGCGGGCCGTCCCGCGTAGATCGGCTGCAGGATCCCGCCGATCAGCCCCATGTCGTGATAGTGCGGCAGCCACGACACGATCAGCCAGCGCGCGCGGTCGCTGCCCCAGTGCTGCCGCAGCAGCCGCTCGTTCGCGAGCAGGTTGTCGTGGCCGACCATCACGCCCTTCGGATCGGACGTCGAGCCGGACGTGTATTGCAGGAACGCGATGCTGTCGGGCGCGACGGCGGGCAGCTCGGGCGACGCGTCGCCGATGCCGTCGGGGATCGCGCCGACTTCGCGGCACGGCGGCGCGGCGATGCCCGCCGCGCACAGTTCGGCGAGCACGGCGTCCATTTCGCCGGTGCCGCAGATCGCGAGCGACGGCGCGCAGTCGCGTGTGATCGAGATCAGCCGGCGCCGCTCCTTCCCGGTGCGCGGCGGCAGCGCCGGCACGGCCATCCGGCCCGCGTACAGGCAGCCGAAGAACGCCTCGATGAAATCGGCGGCGGACGGGAAGATCAGCAGCACGGGGTCGCCCGGACGGCCGTGCGCGACGATCTCGCGCGCGATCGCGAGCGCGCGGCGATGAATGTCGCCGTAGCGCATCACGCGATCCGGCAGGCGGCCGAAGCCGAGATAGCCGTATGCGAACTCGTCGGGCGTCGTCTCTGCGCGGAATCGCAGCACGTCGGCGAAGTTGGCCGCCGGCGCGAGCGGCGGCGGCGCGGTCAGCGATCGGCAGGCGGCGAGGGCGGATTGGATGGATGACATGTCGGATCGGTCCTCTTCAAAGTGTTGCGGGTTGCAGCGTCGCGGGCTCCTCGTGCCGGATGGCGTCGACGAGTTTGGTCAGGATGCGGCGCCCGGGGCCGAGCTCGTCCCATTCGTCGACGCCCGAGCGCAGCATGAAGCGGATGCTGTCGCGCCAGCGCACCGGCTGGTCGAGCTGCTCGACGAGATAATCGGCCGGCGTGCCGGGCGCCTGATAGGGGCGCGCGGTCACGTTCGACACGACGGGCCGCGCCGGCTCGGCGAGCGCGAAGCGCGCGAGGAACGCGTCGAACTCGGGCTTGAGCGGCGTCATGCGGCGCGAGTGGAACGCGCCGCTCACCTTCAGCGGGTGGACGGTGACGTCGCCGCATGCGTCGAGCATGCGCGCCGCGTCGGCGACCGATGCGGCCGGGCCCGCGATCACGGTCTGCTCGGCGCTGTTGAAGTTCGCGAGATCGACGTCGTCGAAGCCGGACTCGCGCAGGCGGCGGCGGAGCTCGGCGGCGGCCGCGCCGACGACCGCCGCCATCCCGCCGCCGTCGACCGACGCGAACAGCTCGCCGCGCCGCTTGACGATCTCGAGTCCGGTGCGGAAGTCGAATACGCCGGCCGCGAGGAGCGCGCTGTATTCGCCGAGACTGTGCCCGGCGAGCCAGACGTTCGCGTCGTCGTGCGTCTCGCGCCACGCGGCAAGCTGCAGCGCGTTGACGACGAAGATCGCGGGCTGCGCATGGCGGGTGCCGGCGAGCAGGCCGTCCGGATCGTCGATGCAAAGACGCGCGACCGACAGGCCCATCACGTCGTCCGCCGCTTCGACGATCTCCGGATAGCGCTCGAAGAGGCCCGCGCCCATGCCCGCTGCCTGCGAGCCCTGCCCGGGAAAAATCAGTGCCTTCATTTATGCTCCTGCGAACATGTAGCCGCCGATGCCGAGCGCGGCGAGCATCGCGATCGCGACGATTCCGCCGAGCTTGTGCTGAACGCGGTCGATGCGCTCCCATGCGGCGTAGTCGTCGTGCGCCGCATGGTGCTTGCGCCGGATGACGATCCACACGCACACCGCGTTCAACGCGATCGCGAGCGTGCCGAACGCGACTTTCGTCAGCAGCAGCGGCGTCGGCGCGCGATGCGCGAGCAGGATCGCGCCCGTGACGAGCACGATCGTGAACGCGGGGATTTCGACGTACTTGTCGGTGGTCCAGTGCAGCTTCGAGATGAACGCGCGTTGCTCCGGACTCCGATCGATCGCGTGCTCGAAGATGCCTTCGACGATCACGCAGCTCATCCACGCGGCGACGAAAATCAGATGCAGGAACAGTACGAGCTTCATGGCGTCTCCCTCATGTTCGGTCGATGTCGTTCGACGAAAAAAGTGCGACGGGCGGCGCCGCGCGTCACGCTGACGCCCGCTCGCGCAGCGTCGCGAAATGCTCGAGCAGCCGGCGGCGGAGAATCTTGCGCGTCGGCCCCTTCGGCAGCTCGGGCAGATCGTCGAGCTCGTGGAGCAGCACGACGTGGCGCGGGCACTTGTAGTGCGCGATGCGGCCTTCGCACAGGCGGCGGACGTCGTCCTTGCCGAGCGTCGACGACGGCTTGAGCTTCACGTACACGCACACCTCCTGCCCGAGAATCGGATCGGGCACGCCGAGCGCCGCGCATTCGACGACGTCGTCGCAGCCGTGCAGCACGTTCTCGATCTCGGCCGGATAGATGTTCTCGCCGCCCTTGATGATGAGATCGTCGACGCGCGTCGCGAAGAAGAAGTTGCCTTCGTCGTCGCAATAGCCGTAGTCGCCGGTATGCAGCCAGCCGTCGCGAAAGCGCTCGGCGCTGAGCTCGGGGCGCGCGTGATAGCGCGTCGCGACGTTGTCGCCGCGGATCAGGATCTCGCCCGTGTCGCCGGCGGCGACGGAGCGGCCGTCGGCGTCGACGATCCGCAGCGCGTTGCACGGCAGCGCGACGCCGATCGATCCGAAGCGCCGGCGCTCGGCGGGATGGCGGTTCATCGTCGCGAACGACGTCGTCTCGGTGAGCCCGAAGCCCTCGAACACCGGCACGCGATATTCGCTCTCGAAGCGGTTGCGCACCTCGTCGAGCAGCACCTGGCCGCCGCAGACAATGCCGCGCAGCGTGTCGTCGGTGCGCTTCAGCCCGTATTCGAGGAACGCGGACAGGAACGCGGGCATCACGCTCGTCCAGTTCACGCGGTATTTGTCGATCAGTTTCCAGAACGACGGCAGCGCCGACTTGCCTTCGAGAATCACCGAGCTGCCGCCCGCGATCAGCGGCGACAGCAGCGTGATCACTTGGCCGTTGTTGTGGAAGAGCGGCAGGATGCACATCGTGCGCGTGCCGGGCTCGAATGCGAACCAGTCGACGAGCGCGCGCGCGTCGGACAGCAGGTTCCGGTGCGACAGCACGACGCCTTTCGGGTGGCCCGTCGTGCCGGACGTGTAGAGGATGCTCGCGTCGTCGTCGGCCGAGAGGGCCGGTTCCGGCGCGATCGATGCATGCTCGTGCTCGGCTGCCGCCGCCGCGAGCGCTTCGAGGCCGAAGCCGGACGCGGCGTCGGCGCACGCGACAGGCGTGCCGTCGTCGCCGAGCGCCGAGCGCACCGCGTCGCGCAGGTTCGCGAGCCGCCGGTCGAAGACGACGAGCTTCGCGCCGCTGTTGCGGACGATGAACGCGCATTCGGCCGCGCTGAGCGCCGGGTTGACCGGCACCGACACGACGCCGAGCCGATGCGCGCCGAAGTAGTACGCGAGGAACTCGGGGCCGTTCGGCAGCACGACCGACAGCCGGTCGCCGCGCCGCAGCCCGTGCGCGCGCAGCTTTTCGGCGGCCGCGCACGCGAGCCGGTCGAACGCGCGATACGTGTAGCTGCGGTCGTCGGCGGGGAAGAACAGGAATGGTTCGTCGGGCAGTGCGTCGGCGCGTGCGCGAAGCAGCGCGCCGATCGTGTCGGGCTCGGCGCCGGCCGCGTGCGCAGCCGCGCCGGGCGCCGCGCTCGCTTGCGGCGCGTCGCCGCCGGTTGCGCGCTGCCGCTCGACGTAATGCAGCAGACGCTCGAAGCTGTCCAGCCGGTAGGCCTCTTCGATGTCGATGTCGATGCCGAATTCGGCGGCGACCTTGCCGAGCAGCTGGACGTGCGCGAGCGACGACCATTCGGCGAGATTCTGCATCGATACGCCGGGACCGAACGGCGCGCTCGTGAAGATCCGGCTGCCGAGAGCGCTCAATTGTCGTGAAAGCGAAGACACGCTGTGGCTCCTTGTCATGTAGTGGGAATCAGCGGGAGGCCGCGTCGAACAGCGCGAGCTCGCGGAACTGCCCGCGCAGGCAGTGGTTCGAGCTCATCGACGAGGCATAGCCGCCCGCGTTCAGGAGCGCGACGAAGTCGCCCGGCTCGACGGGCGGCAGGCTCACGTCGCTGCCCCACAGGTCGAGCGCCTCGTTGATGTTGCCGGCGACGCACACCGATTGCGCGGCGCCCGGCCGGCGTATGCACGGCACGGGCTCGCACGGGAGGTCGTAGAACGCAGGCTCGATCGCGAGATTGAAGCCGCCGTTCAGCCCGACGAAGCGGCGGTTGCGCTTGAGCTCGACGTACGCGACGCGCAGCACGAGCATGCCGCCGTCCTTCGCGATGAAATCGCCGGGCTCGATCGCGATCGAAAGCGGTCGGCGGCCGAAGCGCGCGTGCACGGCCGCACGCCAGCGCTCGAGGTCGAGCGGCCGGTCGGTCGCGCGATGCGGCAGGCCGAGCCCGCCGCCGAGATTGATGCCGCGCAGGCCGGGCACGCGCGCGACGAACGTGTCGAGTGCGTCGAGCACGCGCTCGAACGACGCGAGCTGCGGGTCCAGATATCCGCAGCCCGCGTGGCAGTGCAGCCAGGTCACGGTCAGGCCGTGTCGCGCGGCGAGCTCGAGCGCCGCGCCGAACTGCTCCGCGTAGATGCCGAACTTCGTGACGGTCGCGCCCGCATAGCTGAGCCGCTCGCTGTCGCCGTAGCCGATGCCGACGCCGGGATTCACGCGGATGCCGATTTCACGCCCGGGCGAGCGGCTGCCGAGCAGCGCGATCGCGCTCAGCGTGTCGCAGTTCACGTGCACGTCCGGCAGCGCGGCGAGGAGCGCCGCCTCGTCCGGCATCATTCCGTGCGCGGTGTACGAGATGCGCTCGGGCGCGAAGCCGCAGGCGAGCGCTTCGCGCAATTCCTCGGGCGAGCACGCGTCGACGCCGAAGATCGGCGAGCGCCGCAGCTCGGACAGCAGCGGCCGGAAGCGATTCGCCTTCATCGCGTAATGGATGCGGAAGTCGCCGTCTTGCAGGCCGCCGAGCGCGCCGCGCAGGCGCTCGACGTTGTCGACCGCGCGCCGCGGGTCGTACAGGAAGAGCGGCTCGGCGAATGCGGCGGCGAGTTCCGCGACGTTGCGCCCGCAGAAATGCAGGACGCCGTCGCGGTAGTGCAGCCGGTCGCGCGCCCACCAGTCGGCGGGCGGCGCGGCGTGCTCGGGGGTGAAAGCGTCGAGGTTCGCGTTCATCGGTGGGTGGTCAGGTGAGCGGTTGAACGGGAGAAGAGCGGCGCGAGGTCGAGCGCCTGCGCGGTCGTCGCGAGCGCTTGCGGCGCTTTCGCGCACGCGAGCACCGCGTCGGCGAGCGCGGACGGCGCGATGCGCAGCCGCGCGCGCGAGCCGTCGCGCTCGATGGCGACGCCCGCCCGCGCGGCAAGCGTATCGACGAAGTCGACGGTCGGCTGGTTGCCGTCGGTGCGTGCGTAGTCGAGCGCGACGGCGGGCAGTCCGGCCCGCTGCGCAGCCTGCGCGAACGCGAGCGCCACGCCGTGCTCGACCTGCTTGCCGAGCACCGTGCAGCTCAGCACGAATTCGGCGAGAACCGGCAGATCGGCGTCGGCGCGCACGAGCGCGAAGCCGCTGCAGCCGTATTGGCCGAAGCGGTCGGCGACCGTCAGCGCGAGTCCGCTCGCGTTGCGCGCGGTCGCGTCGAGCAGGTCGGCTTCGTGATACGGACGGCCGCTCAGGTGGAACGTCGCGGCCGTGTGGCTGAGGCGCGCGCTTTTCGCGAGCGCCGTCTCGTCGTCGAGCGGGACGCTCGTGATGCGCAGTTGCAGGCGCTCGAAGAAACGGGCGAGCGACGGGGGGGACGTCGCGACGTTCGACGGTGCGCCCGCGTCCGGGGGCGCGGACGGCGAAGCCGCAACGCGCGCGGAGACGGAGCCGCTGCGAACGCCGGTTTCGGCAGGCTTTTGCGCGGTTTGCGCGGTCGTCGCGGGGGCTTGCGAATCGCGGTTCGCGTGCGCGCCGATCGATGCGTCGACCGTGCCGGCTTCAGCGTTGGGTTCCGCCGCGGCCTCCGAACGCGTGCTCGCTGCCGCCGCCGGACCGCGACGAGCGATCCCGTCCGCATTCGCGCCGGAGCGCGCCGTTTCGCCCGTTTTGTCCGTTTCGTCATGCAGACGATCCGCGAGCCATCGCGCGAACGCCGCGAAACCCTCGATCGTCAACGGCACGTGACCGAGCTTGTCCGCGACCGGATCGAACGGCTGCGCGATCGCGCTCGTCTCGACGAAGTCGGCCCAATCGAGCGCGCGCAAGCCGGGCACGTCGAGCAGCGTGCGTTCGAGTTGCCGGCACGCGTCGGCGAGTACCGCGCCGCGCGCGTCCAGCGCGGGCGACGGCAACACGACGATGCGAGTCGGCGTCGCGCGGCCCGCGACGAACGACGCGAGCGCATCGAGCCACGCGTCCGCGCGCTGCGAGAGCAACGCGGCGAGCGCGTCCGGCGATTGCGCGCGGTCGCTCGCTTCGTGCCGCACGAAGTCGGCGAGCCGCACGAGCAGCAGCGTTTCGTCGCGCGCATGCTGCGGATCGGGCGCGAGCAGCGCCTGCAGCAACTGGTTGTAGCGCGTGAACGCGACGTCGCCGAAGCCTTGCGCGCGCAGCAGCGGATCGAGCGGCGACGCGGTGAACGTCGCGCCGACGAGCAGTCGGCGGGCGCTCATCGCGTGACCTCCGGCTCGGCGTCGGCGGCGGCCGTCGTCGATTGATAGAGCCCGCCCGCGCTCTCGGCCGGGAACCGGAACGCCGCGCGAACCTGCGCATGCGTCACGTTGAGCGGCCGCTTCAGCACCGCGCGGCGCGCTTCGTCGAGCGACGCATAGTCGTTCGCCGCATGCTCCTTCAGATACGCGGAGAAGTCGCCGCTGTCGATCTGATCGAGCACGCGCGCGGCGAGTTCGCGCACGGCGGCGGGCAGCGTGCGGCCGCGCCAGCGGTGATAGCCGACCTGACAGGTCGGCGAGCCTTGCAGCGCGACGACTTCGTCGAGCCCGATGTCCGCGCCGTCGAGCACCATCTTGCCCATCTCGCCGGAGCCGTAGACTTCGAGCAGCGCGGCCTTCGGATTGAAGCCGCGCTCGACGAGCACCTGAAACCCCGTCTCGACGAGATCGACGAGCGCGGGCGCGAGGAACTGCTCCTGGAACAGATCGAGGAACGTCTCCTGCCGGTAGCCGAGCGCCATCACGCCCGCGCGCGTGAAGCCGACCGCGCGCGCGATCGCGAGCACCTTGTCGCGCGCGTGGCCGGTGTTGTCCGCGACGATGTCGAAGTAGGCGGGCGCGCCCTGCCCGGCGAGGTAGTAGCGGCGGATCGGATCGCCGTACATGCGCGGCGCGAGCATCGCGAGGTCGCGCCCCGCGAGCGGGCGGACGTCGCCCTGCACGAGCGAGTGCCCGTGCGCGACGCACAAGAGCGCGCCGTCGCGCAGGTTCAGCGCGATGTCGACGTCGAACACCGCGCCGTGCGCTTCGTCCGGAATCAGCAGCAGCACGACGTCCGCGTGCGCGACCGCTTCCGCGATGCCCGTCACGCGATGGCCCTCCGCTCGCGCGAGCTCGAAGTAGCGGTCGTCGATGTTGCCGACGCGCACCGAAACGCCGCTGTCGCGCAGATTCGCGGCGAATGCGCGGCCCTGGATGCCGTAGCCGATCACGCTCACGGTCAGGCCTTCGAGCGGTTGCAGCGACGCGTGTTCGTCTTGATAGATGAGATCGTCCATGGAAATCACGTGTGGGAGTGAAGGGGAGAAAGGCGCTCGCCGTCGTCCGGCTGGGCGGCGAGCGCGCGCAGGTCCGCGTCGTCGTCGAACATGCCGCGCAGGTAGCGGCGCAGCAGCGCGTCGTCGAACACGGGCACGACGATGCCGGCTTCGCCGAGCTCGCGATGCGTGGCCGTGCAGTCGTAGATGAACGTCGTTTCCTCGCGCTCGCGGGCGAGCTTCATGAGCTCCGCGTCGCTCATGTTCATCATCCATTGCACGACGGGCACGATCGGCTGCACGTCGCCGCGTCGGTAGCGCACGCGCAGCTCGTCGATCCATGCGCGGTGCGTGAGCATGCGCATCGGCGTCGGCAGTTGCGCGTTCATCATTTCGAACACCGTGCGCATCGGCGTGACCTGCATCGTCGACAGATGAAACACGCGGCCGCCGCGCGGGTGCTTCGAGCCGAGATGCGCGAGTGCGCGCGCGACGTAGTCGACCGGCGTGATCACGAGGTCGTAGCGGAAGTCGTCGAACGCGGCGCCCATCAGCATGCAGCTCTTCAGCAGCCGGTAGTACGCCTGCAGCTCGTCGTAGTGCCCGTGCCGCACGTCGCCCGTCACGAGGCCGAGACGGAACACGTTGCACGGCACGCCGCGCGCGGCCGCGAGATGCGTCAGCTGCTCGCCGACCCACTTGCTCGTCGTGTAGCCCTGGTCGGACGGGTGCTTTTCCTCGTCGATCGGCGCGGACTCGTCGAAGACGTGCGTGCCGGTGCGCTCGCGCATGCTGAACACGGCGAGCGTCGACACGTAGTTGAACGTCTTCGGCCGGCCTTCGGTCGCGATTCGCAGCAGCTCGATCACGCCGTCGACGTTTGCCGCGCGCGCCATCTCGAACGATTCGAGATGGTTCATGCTGGTGCCGTTGTGATAGATCGCGTCGACTTCGGCGGCGAGCCGCGCGCGGTCGGCGTCCGACAAGCCGATGCGCGGGCGGCCGAGATCGCCCGGCACGGCGATCACCCGCGCGTCGTCGCCGTCGCGCCACAGCGACCAGCGCTCGAGCGTCGCGCGGACCCGCGCGAGGCCCTGCGCGGCGTCGGGCGAGCGCACGAGACAGTAGATCGTCGCGTCCGTGCGGTCGATCAGCTCGCGCAGCAGATGGCGGCCGACGAAGCCCGTCGCGCCCGTCAGCAGCAGCGCGCGCGGCGTGTCGGCGACGGGGGCGGGCAATGGCGCGATGTCGCCGGGCAGCACGGCCGCGCTCGCGAGTTCGACGTATGCCGGGCCGTCCGGCGCGTCGCGCATCCGCTCGGCGAGCCGGCGCACCGTCGGCGCCATGAAGATGTCCGCGACCGACAGCGTGACGCCGAATGCTTCGTTGATCTGATAGACGACGCCGATCGCGAGGATCGAGTGGCCGCCGCAGTCGAAGAAGTTGTCGTCGATGCCGAGATCGTCGAGTTTCAGCGCCGTTGCGAAGATCGGCACGAGCGTCGCTTCGGCTTCGTTCGTCGGCGGCGCGTACGGCGCGCGGCGATCGCCCGCATCGGCCGACGGCGCGGCGACGAGCTGCTCGGCATCGTCGCGGATCTGCGCGGCGAGCCGGTTCCATGCGTCGTCGAGCGGCATCGCCGCGTGCTGGAACGCGGTGCGCGCGACATAGCTCGCGAGCGCCGCGTAGTACTCGCTCGTGAACGGCACGTGGCCGGCGGCGTCCGCGTGCGGATCGAACACGTCGGCGACCGGGTAGATCGCCGCGACGTCGCGCCAGTGCGCGACCGTCACGGTCGGCAGATCCGCGAGCGCCGCGGCGAGCGTGCGGTATGGTGCGAGCGACGCGCCGTCCGCGTTTGCGTCTTCACGTTCGCCGCCGGTCGCGAGCGACGCCGCATCGTCCGGCAGCATCAGCACGAGCACCGGCACCGCGAGCGACGGCGCCGCGTCGCGCAGCGCGTCGGCGAGCTCGTCGACGTAGAGCGCGATTCGTGCGGCGGAGCCTGCGCTGGCATCGGCATCGGCTTCGGCGTTCACGCTCGCTTCGTCGAAGCGCAGCCAGTCGCCGGGCCTGACGAGCACGACGTTCATCCCGTGCCGGTTCGCGTAGAACGGCGTCGACGGATCGTATAGCGTCTGGAACAGCTGACCGTACGGCGCGAAGTTCGGCTCGATCGGTTGGCCCGTCGCGGCGCCCCAGTAGCGCAGCGTGCCGGCGAGCGGCCTATCCGTGAACGTCGACGCGATTTCGAGGCGCAGCGGCGGCATCGCGTCGGCGATCGTCCGTTCGAGCGCAAGCTCGGCGGGCGGCGCGAGACCGGCGAGCGGCAGCGACGGATGCGCGAGCAGCGTGTGCAGCAGCTCGACGTAGTACGTGGCGATCGCTTCGGCGGTCCGGCGGTCGAACAGGTCGGCGCTGAATTGCAGCACGCCTTTGATCGCGCGGTCCGATGCGCGCAGCCGCACGAACAGGTCGTAGTCGAGCCAGCCGGAATCGACTTCGACGGGCGTGACGCCGTCGGGCAATGCCGGCATCGGAATCACGTTGAACATGATCTGGTAGAGCGGATTCGCGCCGCCGTGGCGCGCCGGATTCAGCGCTTCGACGAGCCGCGGATACGGCACGCCGAGATGATCGAACGCGCCGTGCACGGTGCGCCGCACGAGCGCGATCGCGTCCGCGAAGGTCTCGGCCGCGCCGAGCCGCGTGCGCAGCACGAGCGCGTACGCGAGGCTGCCGATCATGTCGGCCGCGTCGTCGTCGGCGCGATTCGCGTAAGGACTGCCGACGACCACGTCGTCGCGTCCCGACAGCACGCGCAGCGCGAGCTTGAATGCGGCGAGCATCACGACGAAGCGCGACAGTCCGTGCGTCTTGCAGTACGCGTCGAGCTGCGCGGTCAGTTCCGCCGGGAATGCGAGCGGCACGCTCTGCCCGCGATAGCTCGGCACGGGCGGTCGCGCGCGATCGCACGGCAGCGGCAGCGGCGGCGGCACGTCGCGCAGGCGATCGAGCCAGTACGGCAGCTCGCGTTCGACGACCTCGGGCAACTGCTCGTGCTCGCGCGCGGCCCACTCCGCGTATTGCGGGTGCTCGGCGCACGGCGCGGGCACGCGGCCTGTCAGCGCGGCGCGCGCGAGCGCGTCGAGCAGCACGACGACGGACACCGCGTCGCCGACGATGTGATGCAGGTTCAGCAGGATCACGTGGTCGTCATCGCGCAATTCGAGCACCGTCAGACGACTCGGCTCGCCCTGTTCGAGCGCGAAGCCTTCGCGGCTCGACTCCGTCAGGCATTCGGCGATGCGCGCGGCCTGGTGCTTCGGCAGCAGTGCGGACAGGTCGTGATGGCGGATCGCCGCCGTGCGGTGCGGCGCGACTTCGGCGCACGGCTCGCCGCCGCGCACGACGAAGCGGGTGCGCAGCACGTCGTGCGAATCGATGAGCGTCTGGTACGCGGCTTCGAGTGCATCCGCGTGCCATTCGCCGCGCACGCGCAGCGCGCCCGGCAGGTTGAACGCCGGATTCGCGGGATTCAGGCGATCGAGGAAGAAAAACTGCTGCTGGTTCGACGACAGCGTGTGCACGCGCGGGCTGGCGTCGCGCGGGATGGGGGCGGGGCGTGTCTGCGATGCCGATTCGTGCGCGGATGGCGTTTTCGGTTCGGATGCGCGCGCGCCGGATGCGGGCTTGCCGCTCGCGGACGTGCCGGTAGCGGACGTGCCGCTCGCGGACGTGCCGGTAGCGGACACGCCGGTCGCCGACGGCCGCTCGGCCGGAACCAGCGCGTCGATCGCGCGCGCGCATTCCGCGAGCGTCTTCGCTTCCAGCATCAGGCTGAGCGGAATCTTCACGCCGAGCGCCTGCTGCAGCGTCCGATGCACGCGCGCCGCGCGGATCGAATCGCCGCCGAGCGAGAAGAACGACTCGCCCATGTCGACGTCCGGATAGCCAAGCACTTGCGCGACCGTCCGGCGGACGAGCGCCGCGACGTCGGGCGTCGAGGCGGCCGGCGCGTCGACGCTCGCGCCGCTTGCCGCAACCGCGTCATCGCGCGTGGGCTCGATCGCGCGGCGATGCGCCGGCTCGGCGGCGAGCGCGTCGTCGTCGCGGAACCAGTAGCTCGGGCCGTCGAACGGGTAGGCCGGCAGATGAATGCGCCGGCGCGTGCGGCCGCGATGCAGCGCGGACCAGTCGACGCCGAGCCCCTGGCACCAGAGCGCCGCGAGCTTGTCGAGCTTGCCGCTCGCGATGCATTGGTCGACGAGCGACGCGCGCAACTCGGGATCGGCGTCGAGCTCGGCGAGGCCCTGCCGGTCGGCGGCGAGCCGATGCGCGTGCCAGCCGTGCGACGCGTCGCCTTCGACGAACGCCGCGAGCGTCGCCTGCAGCGCGGCGACGGAGCCGGCGACGCAGCCGAAGCGCGCGGCCATCGCCTCGCGGCCGGCTTGCAGCGTGTACGCGAGGTCGTGCAGACGATCCGCGCCGATTTCGCCGCCGGCGAGCGCCGCGTGAAGCTGCCGCGCGCGGCGGCGCAGCGCGTCGTCGGTCGCGGCGGACAGCACGATGATCGCGGGGCCGGAGGCGTCGACATCGGTTGCGACGCGCGCGTCGACGAACTCTTCGAGCACGACGTGCGCGTTCGCGCCGCCCGCGCCGAACGACGACACGCCCGCGATCCGCGGCCAACCGCCCGTGTCCGGCTTCGGCCACGGCGCGAGCCGGCGCTGCAGCACGAACGGCGATTGCGCGAAATCGATGTCGGGATTCGTCTCGTCCGCGTGCAGCGTCGGCACGAGCTCGCGATGCTTCATTTGCAGCAGCACTTTCGTCACGCCCGCGATGCCCGCCGCGCTCTCGCAATGGCCGATGTTCGACTTGACCGAGCCGAGCGCGCAGAAGCCGCGATCGGCGGTGGTTGCGGCGAACGCGCGCGTGAGGCCGGCGAGCTCGATCGGATCGCCGAGCGCGGTGCCGGTGCCGTGCGCCTCGATGTAGCCGACCGCGCGCGCGGGCACGCCGCTTCTCGCGAGCGCCGCGTCGACGACCGCCTGCTGCGCGCGCGGATTCGGCACGGTGAGGCCGTGCGTCTTGCCGCCCGCGTTGATCATGCTGCCGCGGATGATGCCGTGGATCGCGTCGCCGTCTGCGAGCGCGCGCGACAGCGGCTTCAGCACGAGCACGCCGACGCCTTCGCCGTCGACGAAGCCGTCCGCGCCCGCGCCGAACGCGCGGCACGCGTCGCCCGCCGACAGCATCGTCAGCGACGACAGGCCGACCAGATGCTTCGGACTCTGAATCAGGTTGACGCCGCCCGCGAGCGCGCAGTCGCAGGTGCCGCTGCGCAGGCTTTCGAGCGCGAGATGAATCGCGGTCAGCGACGACGAGCACGCGGTGTCGACGGCGAGGCTCGGCCCGTGCAGGTCGAGCGCGTGCGACACGCGGTTCGCGATGCTCCAGAACTGCGCGCCCGTCGGGTAGCCGCCGTTCATCACGCCGACGAACACGCCGACCTGGCGGTTCGCGCTGAGCGTCGCGGGCGTGTAGCCCGCGTCTTCGATCGCGGCCCACGATTCCTCGAGAAACAGGCGGCCTTGCGGATCGATGTTCTCCGCGTCGCTCGGCGCGATCCGGAAGAACGCGGCGTCGAAGCGGTCGATCTGCCTGAGGAAGCCGCCCCAGCGGCTGTACGTGCGGCCGGGCGTGCCTTTCTCCGCGTCGAAGTGCGTGCGCCAGTCCCAGCGCTCGGCGGGCACCTCGGTGATGCAGTGGCGGCCCGCGCGGAGGTTGTCCCAGAACTCGCGCAGGTTGTCCGCCTGTGCGTAGCGGCCCGACATGCCGATCACGGCGACCGCCGTGTCGTCGGCGCTCGCGGGCGCCGCGCGGAGTGCGTGCGGAAGCGTTGCCGGCGTCGCCGGGTGCGATGCGCGCTCGCTCGATGCGGCTCGATCCGGCATCGTCGATGCGGACGTGGGCGCGGGCGCTGGCGCGTCGCAGGATGCGCGGCCGGTCGCGCACGGCTGCGCGGCTGCGCGTTCAGCCGGCGACGTGTGCGCGGCGGCAGCCGCTTCGTTGCCGAGCACGCGCTCGCACGCGGCGCGATGCTCGGCGACGAAGAAATCGGCGAGCGCATCCAGCGTCGCGTGCTCGAACAGCGTCGCGTTCGACAGCGCGACGCCGAACGTTTCGCGCAGCGTCTTCGTCAGGCCGATCACGAGAATCGAGTCGACGCCGTAGCCGCCGAGCGGTTGATCCGGCGCGAGCTTGCCGGCCGGCGTTTTCAGCGTCCGCGCGACGAGTTGCGTCAGCCATTGCAGGCAGCGCTCGCGCAGGTTCGCGCCGGCTGCCGGCGCGGCCGGCGACGAGGTCGAAATCGTGCGCGGCGCTGCGCCGGGCGATGTCGCGGCGGCCGCGCGCGGCTGCGCATCGACTTGCGCCGGCTCGCGCGCATCGACGGGCGCGGGCTGCACGATCACGCCGTCGCTGATCGCGACGATCACGCCCTGGCCGGCGCTCGCGCCGTCGGCAGGGCCGCCGTCGAGCACCGTGAAGCCGGCCTCGCGCAATGCATGCGTCCAGCCTTCGCGCGACAGCAGCGGGCTGCCCGGCAGGCGGCGCTCGCTGTCGCGATGCCGCCACCAGCCCGGCAGCAGGCCGAACGTCGCATGCGCGAAGCCGTGCGTGTCGAGCAGTTCGTTGACGATCAGATGGCCGCCCGTCTTCAGCAGCGCCTTCGCGTTGCGCAGCGTGACGCCGATGTCCTGCGTCGCGTGCAGCACGTTGGTCGCGATCACGATGTCGTAGCCGCCGGCGTCGAGCGATTGTTCGCCGACGGGCCGCTCGACGTCGAACAGCCGGTAGCGCAGCATGTCGCGGCCGCGGCCGAACGATTGCTCGGCGTTCAGCAGGAACGCCTTCGAGATGTCGGTGAAGTCGTAGCGGCCGAGCCGCGCGCCGCGCGCGTCGAGCGCCGCGAGAAGCGGCGCGGTGGTGCCGCCCGTGCCCGCGCCGATCTCGGCGAGTGTCGCCGGCCGGCGGGCGCTCGTGCCGCCGACGAGGTGCAGCACCGCATCGGCGAGCGCGCGGTTGCAGCGGTCCGCCTGCTCGTTGCGCTGATAGACGGCTTCGACGCGGCTCAGGTCGCCGTCGGGGAACAGGATCGACGTTGCGGGCACGCGGCCTTGCAGGATCGCGGGCAGCGCGTCGAGCGCCGCGTCGGCGAGCGCGAGGTGGGCGTTCAGCAGCGCCGTGCGTGCGAGGCCGGCGCGGGCTTCCGTCCATTCCGCGCGCGCCGTGTCCAGCGACGGCGGCGGTTCGGCGACGCGGCCCGTGCGGCCGTCCCAGGAGAGGCAGCCGTGTCGCGCGATCAGCGTCAGCGCGTGCACGAGCCAGCGCCGGTACGCGGGCGCGATGCGGCCCGAGCGCAGCGCGGCGTCGATGTCGAACGATGCGCCGAGTTGCGCGGCATCGCGGGCCGACGCGCATTCGCGCGGATCCGCGTGTGCGTCGTCGTGTGCGTCGTCGCGATCGTCGCGATCGTTGCGATTGTCGCGATTGTCGCGATCGTCGGATGCGTCAACGCGTGTCGTCGTCTCATCGATCGACGCATCCGTGCGCGCGGCATCGGCATTCACCGTCGCCACGTCGTCGTCCTCGCCGTCGCCGAACACGCGCAGCGCCGCGAGCTCCGCGAACAGGCGGCGCGCGATCGCGCGATCGAGCGCGGCGAGCGCATGTTGCCATGGCGCACTGTCGCCCGTCGCGTCGACGCGCGGCAGCGGCGCATCGGCGAGCGCGTCGGTGGGCGGCGCGACGCGGGCCGCGAGCGCGGGCGCGAGCGTCGGCACCGCCGCGCTCGCGATCGTCTTCAGGTAGCCGACCTGATCGACGGGCGCGCCGAGCAGCGCGTCGACGACCGCCATCGCCGCCGCCGGCTCGATCGAGCCGATGCCGAGCGCGGCCATCCGCTGACGGTACGGCTCGGACGCGACGACGCCCGTCTGCCCCCAGTAGCCCCAGCTCACGACCTTGACCGCGCACCGGACCTGCGTGCGCAGCCAATCGGCGAACGCGTCGCGGAACGTGCAGCCCGCCGCGTAATTGCTCTGGCCCGCCGCGACGAACGCGCTTTGCAGCGACGAGAAGAACAGGATGAAGTCGAGCGCATCGTTGCCGAACGCGCTCGCGAGGTTCGCGGTCGTCGCGACCTGCGCGTTCAGCGCCGCGCTGAACTGCGCTTCGTCCTGCTGCGCGAGGCCGCCGTCCTGAAGGACGATCGCCGTGTGCACGACGCCGTCGATCCGGCCGAAGCGCTCGAGCACGGCGTCGCGCGCGGCGCGCAGACTGTCGATGTCGCTCGCGTCCGCGCTCAGATACGACGGGCGCGGGCCGAGCGCGGCGAGCGTGTCGCAGTGCGCATCGATCTGCGCGTCGAGCGGCCGCCGCCCGATCCACACGACTTGCGCGCCGCACGCGCGGATCGCATGCTCGGTCCAGACTCGGCCGATGCCGCCCGCGCCGCCGATCGCGACATAGACGCCGCCCGGCCGGTACGGCGGCTCGGCGCGCGCGGGCAGCGCCGCGAGCGGCACGAGCCGGCGCGCGAACCATTGGCCGTGCCGGTGCAGCAGCAGCGGGTGGCCGCCTTCGGCGTCCTGCGTCCGCCAGTCGGCGGGCAGCGCGTCGGCGTCGGACAGATCGAACAGCCGCACGCGCCAATGCGGATATTCGTTCGCGAGCGACCCGCACAGCCCGGCGAGGTCCGCGTGCGCGGGGAATGCGGGCGTGTCGCCCGGCATCGTCCACGAGCGCGCGGTCAGCACGGTCAGCTCGAATGCGCGGTCGCCCGCGCCGAGCGAGAGCAACCGCTTGACGAGCCGGAAGCCGTCGAGGCCCGCGCGTCGCGCGAGCGTATCCGTTGCCGCGGGCAGCAGCCAGACGAGATGCTCGACGTGCGCATCGAGTTCGGCCAAGTCGTCGATCGCGCGCAATGCCGGGTGCGTCGCCGCGAGCGCGGCGCGCTGGGCGGGCGTGCCGCCCAATACGGTCAGCCTGGCGGTGCGCGGCGCGTGCGTCGCCGCGTTCGCCGCGCACGGCAGCCACTGCGGCGCGAGCAGATGCTCGCCGGGCGTCGCGAGCCGCGGCGCGTCGCGTGACGCCGCGCGCCGTCCCGACGCAAGCGCGAGGCCGCGCAGCGACGCGCACCGCGCGCCGCGCGCGGTCACGAGATCGAGATCGAACGTGCGGCGGCCCGACGCGGCCGGCACTTCGCGAATCCATGCATGGACGCTGTCCGCGAGCGGCCCGACGAATTCGATGCGCGCGAGCGCCGCGGGCAGGAGCGCGCCGTCGATGCGTCCCGCATCCGCGAGCTGCAGGCCCGCGATCGCCTGGAACGCGCCGTCGAGCAGCGCGACGAGCCGCGCGTCGTCCGTCGTGCGCGCGAGCGCCGCCGCGTCGAACTCGGCGAGCACTTCTTCGCGGCCGACCGCGAGCGCGCGCAGCGGGCGAAAGGTCGGTCCGTAATCGATGCCGATCGCGGCGAATGCGTCGTAGCACGCGTCGGCCGAGATCGGCTGTGTGCAGCGCGCGCGGATCGCTGCGATGTCGAACGCGGGGGCCGCCGATCGGGAGCTCGCGGCGCGGGTCGCGCGTCCGCGGCCGAGCGGCGTGTCGATGGCGGGAGGGATGGCGATCGCGAATCGCGCGGCGCCTTCGTCTCCGTCGCGGTCGTCGTCATCGTTGCGGTCTTCGTCTTCGTCTTCGTCTTCGTCGCGCGCGAGCGTGACGTGCAGATCGGTCGGCGCGCCGATCGCGATCGGCGCGAGCCATTCGATATCGTGCAGCGCGACGTGCGTCGCGGCGCTTGCGTCGATCCCGTCGATCGAATGGCGCGAATCGTTCAAATCGTTCGAACGGTCGGAATCATGTGAACCGTTCGATTCATGCGATTCGCCCGGCCCGCTCGCGCTGTGCGCGCCGCCCGCGCTCGTGTGCGTTTCCAGCGCGCGCCATGCGATCACGATCTGCGCGGCGGCGGCGAGCACGGGTTCGCCCGCGAGCCGATGATCGGCGACGAGCGGCGCATCGGGTGCGATGTGCAGCCGGTACGCGCCTTCGCCCGCAGGCGCGAGCGCGAAGCGCGACGGCGTTGCTTCGTCGGTCGGCCAGTGCCGCTCGCCTTCGAACGGATAGACGGGCAATCGCAAGCGCGGCGTCGCATCGCGCCACGCGACGGGCAGCGGCGCAGGCTCGCCCGCGAGCCACGCGGCATGCGCGGGGGCGTGCGGCCGCAGGCGCGCGTCGTCGCGCGCGAGCGCCTCGGCGTTGCCGTCCAGCGCGATCGCGAGCTGCGCGCGGAGCGCGTCGAGCGACGCGCACGTGACGCCGAAGCGGCGCGCCATCGGCTCGCGGCCGATCGACAACGTTTTCGCGATCGCCGGCAGCAGTGAATCGTCGGCGCGCTCGGCATCGAGCCAGCGCGCGAGCTGCGCGGCGCGCTCGCGCAGCGCGGTGTCGGTGCGTGCCGACAGCGGAATGAACCAGGTCGGCGAATCGGTCGCGTCGGCTGCGTTCGCGGAAGCGGAGACGGATTCGGAGACGGATTCGGAGATGGATTCGGAGATGGATTCGGAGATGGATTCGGAGACGGACGCTGGCCGCGACGAGTCCGCGCCGTCGGCCGGCCGAGCATCGGCCGACTGCAGCACGACGTGCGCGTTCGACCCACCGAACCCGAACGAGCTGACGCCCGCGCGAAGCGGCGTCGGCGTCGCGTCGCCCGGCCACGGCGTCGGCTCGGTGACGATGTGGTAGCGGCTGTCGTCGAGCTTCAGGTACGGATTCGGCTCGCGGCAATGCAGGCTCGGCGGCAGCATCCGCCGGTTCATCGCGAGCACGACCTTGACGACGCCCGCGAGGCCCGCCGCCGCTTCGAGGTGCCCGATGTTGGTCTTGACCGAGCCGAGGCCGCAGCGCGCCGGCGCGCGCGCATCGGCGCGCTCGCGAGCGCACGCGTCGAAGCCCTGGCGCAGCGCCTGCACTTCGATCGGATCGCCGAGCGACGTGCCGGTGCCGTGCGCCTCGACGTACGAGACGGTCGCCGGATCGACGCCCGCGTCCCGGTACGCGGCCTCGATCAGCGCGGCCTGCGCATTCACGTCGGGCGCGGTCAGGAACGCCGCGCGGCCGCCGTGATTGATCGCGCTGCCCTTGATCACCGCGAGCACCGGATGCCGGCCCGCGCGCGCGCGTTCGAGCGGCATCAGCACGAGCGCCGCGACGCCTTCGCCGCGCACGTAGCCGTTCGCCGACGCGTCGAACGTCTTGCACCGCCCGTCGGGGCTCAGCATGCCGGCGGCGGCGAGCGCGCGATGCAGCCGCGTCGTCAGCATCACGTTGACGCCGCCGACGATCGCGACGCCGCTCTCGCCGCGCCGCAGCGCGCGCACCGCGCGGTGCAGCGCGACGAGCGAGCTCGAGCATGCGGTGTCGACGACCTCGCTCGGCCCGTGCGTGCCGAGCAGATGCGACAGGCGGTTCGGCAGCATCGCGTGCGCGTTGCCGACCGCGAGATGGCCGTCCGCGCCGGGCAGCAGATCGAGGTAGTCGGACGTGCTGACGCCGACGAACACCGCCGCGTCGCTGCCCATCAGATCGGACGGGCGGATCGCCGCGTCTTCGAGCGCGGCCCACGCGGTCTGCAGCAGCAGGCGTTGCTGCGGGTCCATCTGCTCGGCTTCGCGCGGCGAGATGCCGAAGAACGCGGCGTCGAAATATTCGATGCGCGGAATGAAGCCGCCCCAGCGCGACGCGGGCTCGCCGTCGACCGCACGCCAGTCCCAGCGCGACGGCGGCGTTTCGGCGATCAGGTCGTCGCCGGCGGCGAGGTGCCGCCAGAATTCGGCGAGATCGGCGGACTGCGGGAAGAGGCCGGCCATGCCGACGATCGCGACGTCGGTCGCTGCTTCGTCATGCGTATCTTCGTTCGCTTCGTCGCGCGACGCATCGTGTTGCGCGGTCGCGGCACGCGCGTCGCGAAGCGGCGCGTCCGCGCGCTGCGCGTCGACGGCCTGCTGCGCGGTAACGGGTCGCGCCGCGTCCGCTTCGGCCTCCGCGCGGCCGTCGGGCGCGGCGGCGGATGCGCCGGCCGCCGCGTCCGTTTCATTCTCGTTCTCGATCGCGCCGTCATGCTTGCGCACGACCTCGGCCGCGTGCCGCGCAAGCAGATACGCGGCGATCCGGCGCGGCGCGTGCACGTCGAAGAACAGCGTCGGCGCGAGATCGAGCCCGTAGTATTCGTTCAGGCGTCCGGACAGTTCGACGTACTGCAACGAATCGAAGCCCAGCGCGTGCAGCGGTCGCTCTGCGGCCGACGCGTCGAACGGGCGGCCGGCGACGTCGCCGGCGAGCGACAGGACGGCCGCTTCGACGGCCGTGGCGAGTTCGCGGGAAGGGGTGGATGCGGTCATGGGAATCGTCTGTGTCGGGTTCGAAAAAGCACGCGGTGCGCGTCAGTGCCGCCACATCACGTGGCGCGGCTGCGTGTAGTCGGCGAGGCCGAGCGTCGACAGATCGCAGCCGTGGCCGGACTGCTTGGTCCCGCCGTGCGGCATGTCGGCCGTGTAGGTGAAATGCGCGTTCACCCAAGTGACGCCCGCCTCGATGCACGCGGCGAGCCGCATGCCGCGCGCCGCGTCGCGGGTCCATACCGACGACGCCAATCCGTATTCCGAATCGTTCGCCCAGCGAAGCGCCTGAGATTCGGTATCGAACGGCGTCAGCGTGACGACCGGGCCGAACGCTTCGCGGCGCATCGCCGCATCGTCGTGCCGCACGCCGGCGATCACGGTCGGCGCGTAATAGCAGCCGGGGCCGGGAAGCGGCGCGCCACCCGTGAGCACGCTCGCGTGCGGCAGCGCGGCCGCTTCCTGCACGAAGCGATCGACGCGCGCGCGATGCGCGGCGCTGACGAGCGGCCCCATCTCGGCGTCGGCGCGGTCGGGCGCGCCGACGCGCAGCGTGCCGGCCGCGTCCGCGAGCCGCTGCGCGAGCGCGTCGTAGACGCCGCGCTGCGCGTAGATCCGCGTCGCCGCCGTGCAGTCCTGTCCGGCGTTGTAGAAGCCTGCGTAGCGGATGCCGGCGACGACCGCGTCGAGATCGGCATCGTCGAACACGAGGACGGGCGCCTTGCCGCCGAGTTCGAGATGCGTGCGCTTCAGATTGCCGGTGGCCGCGGCGAGCACGGACTTGCCGGCTTCGACCGAGCCCGTCAGCGAGATCATCCGCACGCGCGGATGCGCGGCGAGCGCGCGGCCGACCGTCGCGCCGTCGCCGAGCACGACGTTGACGACGCCCGCGGGGAAGATGCGCGCGAGCGCCGCTTCGAGCGCGACGATCGACAGCGGCGTCCATTCCGACGGCTTGAACACGATCGTGTTGCCGGCGGCGAGCGCGGGCGCGAGTTTCCACGCGGCCATCATCAGCGGGTAGTTCCACGGCGCGATCTGCGCGACGACGCCGACGGGATCGCGCCGCACCATGCTCGTATGGCCTTCGACGTATTCGCCCGCGGACGGCCCGCTCGCGGTGCGCGCCGCGCCCGCGTAAAAGCGGAAGCAGTCGGCGACGGCGGGCATTTCGTCCTGCACGACGAGATGCAGCGGCTTGCCGGTGTTGCGGCTTTCGATGCGCGCGAGCGTCTCGGCCTGGCGGTCGATTTCGTCGGCGAGCGCGAGCAGCAGGCTCGCGCGCGACTGCGGCGTCGTCGCGCGCCATGCGGGGAACGCGGCCTCGGCGGCCGCGACCGCGCGCTCGACGTCGGCCGCGTTCGCGCAAGCGGGCGACGCGAGCGGCTCGCCCGTCGCCGGATCGACGATCGAGAGCGGCTCGCCGCTCCCTTCGATGCAGACGCCGTTGATCAGCATGTCTCGTTTTCCTCGGGAAGGGGCGCGCATTCCGCGAGCTCGCGCTGCGTGCGTTCGAGCGCGGCGGCGAGAATCGCGCAGATTTCGTCGATGTCGTCGCGAGTCACGGTGAGGGGCGGCGACAGGATGCACATGCTCTCGTATGGCCGCACGAGCAGGCCCATCGCTTCGCAGTGGCGGTCGACGCGCTGCGCGATCGCGATGTCCGCGGGCGTCGGCAGTGCGCCCGTCGCGCCCGCGCCGCTCGTGCATTCGATGCACGCCATCAGGTGATCGCCGCGCACGTCGCCGACCACGGGGAAGCGCCGCAGCGCGTCGAGCTGGCGGATGAAGTACGGGCCGACGTCGCGCACGTGCTCGCAGATCCGCTCGCGCTCCATCAGCTCGATGTTCGCGAGCGCGGCCGCGCACGCGACCGGATGGCCGGAATACGTGAAGCCGTTCGTGAACACGCCGTTGCCGTAAGCATGCTCGCCCGACACCGCGTCGACGAGCCGCTCCGAGATCAGCACCGCGCCGAGCGGCTGATAGCCGGACGTGAGCCCCTTCGCGACGACGATCATGTCCGGTTCGATGCCGAAGCGCGCGCGCGACGCGAAGAAGTGGCCGACGCGGCCGAAGCCCGTCACGACTTCGTCGGAGATGTACAGGATGTCGTGCCGGCGGCAGCGCTCGCGCATCGCGGCGAGGTAGCCGGGCGGCGGCACGATCACGCCGCCCGACGCGAGGATCGGCTCGGCGATGAAGCACGCGATCCGGTCCGCGCCGAGCTTCGCGATCAGCGCGTCGAACTCGTCGACGAGCATCGCGCAGAACGCGTCGACGCTCAGCCCGGCCGGCCGCCGGTAAGGGTTCGGCGACGACAGGTGATGGACGATCGTGTCGTCGTAGTGGAAGCACGTGCGGTCCCACGCCTTGCCGGACACCGACGCCGCGAGATACGTGCTGCCGTGGTACGCGTCGCCGCGCGTGACGATGTGGCGCTTCTGCGGGCGGCCGGTCGCGCCGAAGTAGTAGTGCGCGAAGCGCAGCGCCGATTCGACCGCGGTCGAGCCGCAGGTGGTCAGGTGCACGCGCTTCAGGTCGCCGGGCGCGAGCTCGGCGAGGCGCGCGCCGAGCGCGGCGGCCGGCTCGTTCGTCATCGCGCCGAACGGCGTGTAGAACGGCATGCGCAGCGCCTGATCGCGGATCGCGTCCGCGATTTCATGGCGGCCGTAGCCGACCGTCACGCACCACATGCCGCCGATCGCGTCGAGATACGTGCGGCCGTTCGAATCGGTCACGCGCGTGCCGCGCGCGTCGACGATGACGGTCGGCGTTTCGCGGCCGAGCGCGGACAGGTCGGCCCACGGGTGCAGCAGATGCCGCGTGTCCTGCTGCTGCGCGCTCGTGAGGGGATGATCGTTTCGGTGTGCCATCGGAAGCCTCAGTCGGTCAGGCTGACGAGATGCAGGCGCGGCCCGGAGAACGCGAAACGGCCGTGCTGCACGTAGGTGTTGTCGAGCACGAGCACGTCGCCCGGCCGCATCGCGACCGCGCGCGACGTGCGCCAGAGCGCCGCGCGCAGCTTCGTGACGAGCTCGGGATCGATCGGCTCGCCGTCGCCGTACGTCGTCGTCGCCGGATAGCGCGCGTCGTCCCAGTCCGACGGGAAGAGCGGATGGCTGCGCCAGTACGACGCGTGCAGCTCCGTCACCTGGTTGAACCACAGCGGCGCGCCGCCCGCGGGATCGTCGAGGAACGCGTCGTGGACGTAGCCGTAGCCGAGGCCGTCGTCGTCGAGCCAGCGATGCTCGTAGCCTTTGTCGCGCATCAGCGCGTCGACGGCGTCGCGCTCGCGCACGCCGAACGTGTCGATCCAGCCGATCTGCGTGGGCGTCGATTCGCGCGGCAGATAGCGGTGATAGCCGATCCGCTTGCGCTCGAACTTCGCGAGAATCTCGTCGGGGATTTGCCCGGCGGCGAGCCGGATGTCGTTGATCGGCACCTCGCCGCCTTCGTCCGCGGCGGCCGCGCAGAAGAAGAACACCTTGCGCGGAGGATGGGGCAGATAGGCCATCTCGTTGTGCGGGGCCATCGTGATGCGCGGGTCTTCCTGGCTCGCGACGAGCGCGTAGCCCGCGTCGCGCGCGCGCACCGCGATGCCGCCGCTGTAGCTGTGCGGCGCGTAGCCGAGCGCCCGCATGAACGCGTCGAAGCCGGCGCGGCCGGCGATCGGCAGCCCGCGGAACAGCAGCGCGCCCGTGTCGGGCAGCCGCGCGTCGATCGTGCTGCGGCAGAGGGCGGCGGCGTCGGCGGGCGTGTCGGCCGGATGCGCGAGCGCGAGCGCCAGATCGTTCGCGATCGGAATCGTCACCGGCACGAGCGGGCTGTCGGCCCCCGCCAGATAGGCGCGGCCGCGGACCGGCACCTGGCGCCGGTCGGTTTCTTGCAGTTCGATGAAGGAATCCATAGCGCGTTCTCCATTCGTTGATGAGGCGGGCGGGGACGCGGCGCGGCGGCGCGCGTCGGACGCTCGCGGTGGGCGGGCGGCGCGTGATCGGGGCGTTGCGCGGCGGCGGCGATGGCGATAAGGATGTCGACGGCTATGCTGCCGAAGCCGAAGCCGAAGCCGAAGCCGAAGCCGAAGCCGAAGCCGAAGCCGAAGCCGAAGCCGAAGCCGAAGCCGAAGCCGAAGCCGAAGCCGAAGCCGAAGCCGAAGCCGAAGCCGAAGCCGAAGCCGTCGACGCAGACGCCGTGCCGATGCCCATCCGCATACGTCGGCCGATGCCGCCGCCCGTATCGACGCGCATGCCGCAGCCGTTGCCGCCGGAGATGCCGAGATCGACGTCGATGTCGCCCACGATTTCGAGATCACCGCGCGCTGCCGGCTACCGCACCGACATGAGCGCCATCCAACCGATTGCCGGGCATCGGATCGCCGATTGCCGAAGGCTCGACTGCCGAGCACAGGCCATCGGCCGTGGATCGGCGATCACGGAAGACCGGCCGCCGATCGCACGCCCCCATCGCACAACCGCGTCGCGCCGCACGCAACCGCCCGCCGGCGACACATCGCGGCCACGCCGAAGATGCGGCTCACGCGCCGCGCGCCGCACGCGCCAGTCAGGCGGGCACGGCGGTCCGCAAGCCGGCGAGGAGCGCCAGCCCGTTTTCGTTCGGCAGCTCCTTCGCGCCGGTGATCCAGCGCCGGCAGTTCGGCGCGCCGCAGTGGCACTCGAACTGGCGCATCAGCACGTCCTCGGTCGACGCGTAGTCCATCGTCAGCATCTCGCCCGGCGCGATGTCGCGCAGCGACCACAGCTCGAATCCCGCCATGTCGAGGCGCACGTTCGGATCGCACGAATGGAGCAGCAGGCCGCTGAAGTGCGGGTCGTACAGATGCGTGTGCGCGTTGATCTGCAGCGTGTGCAGCCGGCAGAACGCGGTGATCTGCCCGGACACGCGCGCCATCCGCCGGCCGCGCGCGAACGCACGGAGGACGCGGACGCCCGCGCCGCGACCGTCCTGCGTCTGGATGATCTGGAACGTGTCGGTCGACGGATAGCCGTCCTCGACCTTCAGGTCGGGTGACGGATAGATTCCCGTGCGTTGCTGGACAGGATCGATGAGGGTGATCGTCATGCTGCTCTCCTTGACTGGGTTCGTGCGCCGGGCGGGAAGACCCGGCGGACCTCTTCTTTGCGGCCGCGTCGGAATGCGCGGGTGACGGGATGGGCGGATCTACTCGTCCGCGATGCCGGCGACGTTCCGCATCCGGCGGGCCAGCTCGCCGATCTTCAGCGTCGGCGATGCGAGCGTCGAAAGCGGTATCTGCACACCGAATTTCTTGAAAAAGCCGTTTCGCATCTGCGCGAGATCGAGCGAATCGAGCCCGAGCGTCGCGAGATCGAGCCGCTCGTCCCATCGGCTCACGTAGTCTTCGAGGAACGCGCGGACGGGGTCGCGTGCGCTGGCGGACGGCATCGCCCGAGCGGCCGGCGACGAAGCGGAAGTCGCGGCTGCGAGGTGCGCGCGTTCGTGAGTCGGGCGCGCCGGCCGTGCGGAACCGGAACCGGAGTCGGAATCGGCGGAAATGCCGGCCGCTTTCCCGGACGCGGAAGCGGACGCGTCGGACATCGCGATCGCCGCCGCGCCGGTCGTGCTCGCCGTGTTCGTTCGATTCGCCGTGTCGCGCGCCGCCGCGGCAACGGACGCGCCTTCGTGCGCGAGCGCGGCGACGACCGGCGCGTCGCGCCACGGCGAGCGCGGCCAGTCGACGTCGCAGACCGCGAACTGGCGGCCGGGCAGCGCACCGCCGAGCGCGCCGGCAAGCAGCGCGCCGAGCGCGGCGAACGCGGCGTCGGGCGCGAGCGGGCGCTCGCCGTCCTGAATCGCGCGACGCAGCGCCCGGTCGCTGCGCGCGCTCATGCCGACGTCGGCCCAACTGCCCCATTGGATGCTCAGCACGGCCGGCTGCCCCGGTTGGGCGGGCCAGCACGCGAGCTGATCGAGCCACGCGTTCGCGGCCGCGTAATTCGCCTGTCCCGGCACGCCGAGCAGCGCGCTCGTCGACGAGAACGCGACCGCCCAGCGCGTGCGCCAGCGCGGCGCGTGCGCGAGCAGCGCGGCGAGGCTCTGCTTCGGCGCGAGCACGCGGCGCAGCCGCGCGTCGTCGAGATTGCCGATGACGCCGTCGTCCAGCACGCCCGCCAGATGGAAGACGCCTTCGACCGAGCCGATCGATTCGAGCGCGGCGTCGAGCGCGCGCGCGTCGGCGAGATCGGCCGCGACGGCGCGCACGCCGCGCGGCGCGGTGCGGGCGTCGCGGCACAGTGCGACGATCCGGTGCGGCGGCACCTGCTGTTCGTCGATCAGCCAGTCGACGAGCGCGCGGCCGAGGCCGCCCGCCGCGCCGGTGACGAGATACGGGCCGCCTGCCGCGCCGAGCGTGCCTTCGGGCAGCGCCGGCGCCGCGTGCGGCATCAGGCGCGGCACGAACATCCGGCCGTCGCGGCGCAGCAGCCAGGGTTCTTCCGCGAAGCTCGCGGCGTCGCGCGCGAGCGCGGCGGCCCAGCGCAAATCGGCGGCGCGCGGCGCGAGATCCGGATGATCGTCGGCGAGGACGAGCCGCACGCGCAGCGCCGCATGCTCGGCGCTCGCGACGCGCGCCGCGCCGACGAGCGGGCCGCTGCGCGCATCGGCCGGCAGCAGCAGCGTCAGCACGCCCGCGCATTCGCGCGCGGCGAGCGTCTGCCACAATCCGACGAAGCCCGCGCATTGCGCGACGCCGAGCGGATCGTCGCCCGCGCCGACGCACAGCAGCGCCGCATGGCCGTCGCCCGCGCGCAGACGCGGCATGAGCCATTCGAGCGCGTCGGCTTCGCGGCCCGTCGCGTAGACCGCGCATTCGGGCCGCGCGGGCGTTGTTTCGGGCGTTGCTTCGGCCGCTTCGGGTGCGACCGGACGCGGTTGCCAATGCAGCGCGAACGTCGGTGCGGGCGCCGTCGCGTGCGCCGCGCGCTGCGGCCGCAGCCAGGCGGCCACGCGCGAGACGATCTCCGATTCGCAGCGCATCATGAAATCGTGGCCGCCCGGATAGACGTGCCGGCCCGCAAGCGGCGCGGACGAGATCTGCGCCCAGTCGCCGGCGAGCCGCCAGTCGAACGCCGGATCGTCGGCGCCGCCGTGGATCTGCAGCGGGATCGTCAGCAGCGGATGCTCGCCGCCGTCGCGCCAGCGTTGCGCGATTCGGTGCGCGGTGCGCGTGTCGGCGTCGAGGTCGGCTTCGAGCACCGGCCGGAAGACTTCCTGCCACAGCGGATCGTCGCGCAGCGCGTCGGGGACGAGCAGGAAGCTGTCCGCCGGCGCGTCGATCGCCGGCTGTTCGAGGAGCGGCGCGCGTCCGACGACGACGAGCCCCTTCACCCGGCCGCTCGCGGCCCAGGCGCGCAGCGGCCCGCTCAGCAAGTCGGTCGCGGCGGCGCCGCCGTAGCTCAAGCCGCAGAACGCGACGGGCAATTCGCCCGCGTCCGCGACGATCGCGGCGGCAATCGCGTCGCGGGCGGCGAGATCGTCGGCGTCGTCGCGCGCGAGCGGCGCTTCGGCGCGCGCGTTGCGGCCCGGCCATTCGATCGCGACGATGTCGAGCCAATCCGGCGCGATGCGCGCCCAGCCGTCGAAGCTGCGGCTGCTGCCGCCTGCGTACGGGAAGCAGTACAGCTTCATCCGCGGCCGGCGGCGCGGCCTGAGGCGCGCGAGCCAGCGCGACGCGGGGGCTTGCGGCGACGCGATGTCGCAGTCGAAGGCGGCGTCGTGACAGGCAGCGCCGCACGATCGCGATTCCGCGGTGCACGTGCACGCCGACGCTGCGGTTGCGGCGTTCGACGCGATCGCCGTGTTCGCCGCATTCGTCGCATCGGCCGCGCGGCTCGCCGGCGTCGCGGATTCAGCGGATTCAGCCGATTCAGACGGCGCATCGACGTAGATCGACGCTTCCGGCCGCGTCCAATAGCTGTCGCGCTCGAACGAATAGCCGGGCAGCGGCGTGCGAGCCAGCGCGCGGCCGGGCGACGCCGCTTCGTGTGCGTGATACGCGCGCCAATCGATCGGCACGCCGGCGCACCACAATTCGCCGAGCATGTTGCTGAAATGATCGGCGTCGTCCGCGTCGCTGCGCGCGGCGGGCAGCGACGACAGCACGCGCGGCGCGATCGTCGCCGCCTGCTCATCCGCATCCGCCGATGCGAGGGCGTTCGCCCCGGCCGCGAGATGCTTGCCGAGCAGGCTGCACAGCACGGTGCCGGGGCCGATTTCGAGCACGACGTCCGGCTTCCAGCGCAGCAGCGCCGCGACGTTGTCCGACCAGCGCACCGGCGCGAGCAGATGGCGCGCCCAGTAGTCGGCCGACGCCGCATCGGCGCCGAGCCAGCCGCCCGACACGTTGCACGTCATCGGCATCCGCGGCGCCGCGCCTTCGATGCGCCGCGCGCCGATCGCATCGGCGACGGGCTGCATCAGCGGCGTATGGAACGGATGCGATACCGGCACCGGCCGGCATTGGCAGTCGAGCGCGGCGAGCGCGCGCCTGGCGTCCGCGAGCGCCGGCTCGGCGCCCGCCAGCACGAGCGCGCGCGGCGCGTTGCGCACCGCGATCCAGATGTCGGCGCGCCGCGCGACCCACTGCTCGACGCGCGCTTCGTCGCCCGTGACGGCGAGCATGCCGCCGCGCGCGCGCGTGCCGTCGGCGGCGGCGAACGTCGTCAGCGCCTGCGTCGCGCTCGCGCGCGCGGCGACGAGCGCGGCCGCCTGATCGAGCGTGAGCGCCTCGGCGACGACGGCGGCCGCGTACTGGCCGATGCTGTGTCCCGCGACGGCGACGGGCCGCACGCCGTATTCGCCGAGCACCGACGCGAGCGCATGTTCGACCGCGAACAGCCCGCATTGCGTGACGAGCGGACGACGCATCTCGGTGTCGTCGGCGTCGAGGATCGCGCTCGCGATCGGCATGCCGAGCGCGCGTTCGAGCGCCGCGCACGCGGCGTCGAAGTGATGACGGAAGCGGCCGGCTTCCGCGTTCGATCGATAGAGCTCGCGCGCCATGCCCGGATGCTGCGAGCCCTGTCCCGAGAAGCAGAACGCGACGGTTGCGCCCGGCTTCGCGCGAACGGGGGCGTCGAGCGCGTCGGGTGTATCGAGCGAGTCGGCAAGCGCGCCGGCGTTCGAGCGAAGCGCGGCGGCTGCTTCGGCCGGCTGCGCGGGCACGGTGAGCGCGACGCGCAGCGGATGCGCTTCGCGCGCGACGTGCAGCGTGTACGCGCCGCACGCGAGTTCGGCGGCGTCCATCGTCGCGACGCGCTCGGCGAGCGCGCGCAGATGGCGCGCGAGCGCACCCGGCGAGCGCGCGGAGGCGGTCATCAGATGGCGCGCGCGCGGCGTGCCGTCGGCGGGCGCGGCGGCGCGCGCGGGCGCTTCCTCGACGATCACGTGCGCATTGGTGCCGCCGATCCCGAAGCTCGACACGCCGGCGCGCCGCGGCAATTGCATCGACGGATCGGCGACCGTCCAGTCGCCGCCGTGCCGCTGCACGACGAACGGCGACGCATCGTGCTCGACGAACGGCACGAGCTTCGGATTGAGCGTGTCGAAATGCACGGTCGGCACGCGCTGCCGGTGCTGGAGCTGCAGCACCGTCTTGATGAGCCCCGTGATTCCGGCCGCGCAGTTCGCGTGACCGATGTTGCCCTTCACGCAGCCGATCGCGCAGCTGCCCGCGATGGGCGCGTCGCCGCCGCGCGTCTGCGCGAATGCGTCGGAGAGTCCCTTCAGCTCGATCGCGTCGCCGATCAGCGTCGCGGTCGCATGGCATTCGACGTACGAAATCTGCTCGGAGCGCACGCCGGCCATGTCGAGCGCGTCGACGATAGCGCGCCGCTGCGCGTCCGCGTTCGGCGCGGTGTAGCCCGCCTTCATGCGGCCGTCGTTCGACAGCCCGACGCCCGAGATCACGGCGAGAATCGGATCGCCGTCCGCCTCCGCGAGATCGAGGCGCTTCAGCACGACCGCGCCGACCGCGTCGCCGAACAGCGTGCCGCTCGCGCGCGTGTCGAACGGGCGCACGTGGCCGTCGGCGCTGCCGACGAGGCCGTCCTCGTGGCAGAAGCCGAAGTTCGGGAACGACAGCGCGGACGCGCCCGCGATCGCCATCTCGCACTGGCCGGAGCGGATCGCCTGCGCCGCCTGCACGACCGCGACGAGCGCGCTGCTGCACGCCGCGCCGACCGATATCGCGGGCCCGCCGAGATCGAGCTGGTACGCGACGCGCGTCGCGATGTAATCCTTCTCGTTGCCGATCTCGGTGAGCATCAGCCGGCCCGGATCGAGCGGCGTATGCAGGCCGCCGCCTTGCAGATGATGGACGAGATAGCCGTCGATCCCGCAGCTCGCGAACACGCCGGTGCGCGTGCGGTAGCGGTTGTCGCTGCGCGCGTAGCCCGCCTGCTCGAGCGCGCTCCACGCGACTTCCATGAAGAGCCGGTGCTGCGGATCCATCAGCACGGCTTCGCGCGAGCCGATGCCGAAGAAGAGCGCGTCGAACTTGTCGGCGTCGCCGATGACCTGTGCGGCCGATACCCAGTCCGGATGATCGAGCTGCGCGGCGTCGACGCCCTTCGCGAGCAGCTGCTCGCGCGAGAAGCGCGACAGACTGTCGACGCCGTGCGTCAGGTTGTGCCAGAACGCGTTGATCGAATCGGCGCCGGGGAAGCGTCCGGCCATGCCGACGATCGCGACCTTCGGCGCATCGGCGGCGGGCGTCGCGCGCGATGCGCGGGCTTCGTCCGCACGCGGGCGCGTCGCGTCGTCTCGCGAGCGGCGGCAGTGATCGGCGAGATCGCACAGCCGGCTGTGCTGATACAGATCGACGACGGCGAGCGCGAGCCCGAGCCGTTCGCCGAGCAGGCCGACCACCTTCGCCGCGCTCAGCGAATTGCCGCCGAGCTCGAAGAAATGATCGTCGCGCGCGACCGATTCGACGCCGAGCGCGTCGCGCCAGACGTCCGCGAGCCGCGCTTCGAGGCCGTCGCCCGCGACGGGCGTCGCGGCGTCGCGCGAGGCGGGCGGCGCGGCCGATGCCGGGGGCGGCGGCAGCGCGTGCTTGTCGAGCTTGCGCGACGTGCCCGCGCGCAGCGGAAACGCGTCGAGGCCGATGAAATGCGCGGGCACCGCGTATTCGGGCAGCTTCGCGCGCGCCTGCTGGCGCAGCCGCGCAAGCGTCGTCTCGGACGGCGCGCCGTCGTGGCCGACGACGTAGGCGGCGAGCGCCGACGGCTGCCGCGTGTGCGGATCGTCGATCGGCACGACGAGCGACTTGCTGACGCCGTCGACCGCGTCGAGCACGTTCTCGATCGCATGCAGCAGCACCTTGAAGCCGCGGATCTTCACCGTGTTGTCGATGCGGCCGAGGATCGCGATCTGGCCGTCCGGCAGCAGCCGCGCGCGGTCGCCCGTCCGGTAGACGGGCGTGTCGTGCCCGCGCTCGGCGAGCGCGCGCACGGACGGCAGGAACTTCTCGGCGGTGCGGGCCGCGTCGTCGAGATAGCCGGGCCCGAGGCCGGGCGACGCGACATGGAGCTCGCCCGTCGCGCCCGCCGGCACCGCGCGTCCCGCTTCGTCGAGCACCGCGAGCGCGCAGCCGGGCAACGGCCGCCCGATCGGCACGCGCCGCCCGCCGGCGTCGCTCCGCGACGGCAGCAGGTCCGCATAGCAGACGTCGAGGCTTTCCCACGTGCTGTACGCGTTCACGAGCCGCACCGACGGCGGAAACGCCGCGCGGGCCTTGTCGACGACGCGCTGCGGCACGACTTCGCCCATCAGGAACCACGCGGACATGTGCGCGAGCGCGTCGCGCAATTGCGCGGCGATGCCCGGGAAATCGAGCACGCTTTCGAGCAGCGATGGCGTGACGACGAGCCGCGTGATCCGCGCCTGCCGCAGCAGCGCGACGAGCCGCGGCGGATCGAAGATCACGTCGTCGCCGATGACGACGGCCGGGCGGCCGAACATCAGCGGACGCAGGCATTCCCAGGCGAGAAAGACGTTGAGCCCTTCGCGCTCGTCGTCGGCGTACGGATACAGCGCGTCGCGCGCATGGAAGCAATAGCTCGTGCCGACGTGCGTCGTGAGGACGGCCTTCGGCTTGCCCGTCGAGCCGCTCGTCAGCGAAACGAACGCGATGTCGTCGCGGCGCGGCGCAACGGGCGTCCAGGCGCGATCCGCGCGCGCCGGCGACGCGCCGACGAGCGTGCAGCGCGAGGCGGGCAGATGCTTGCTCGCGCGCGCGAGCAGCGCCGGGATCGTCGCGATCTGCTTGACGCGGCAGCTCGCGACGAATTCGCCGACGAGCGTGTCGGGCCAGCTCTTTTCGAGCAGGCACACCGACGCGCCGATCGACCAGGCGGCGACGATCGTCAGCACGTACTCCGCGCCGTGCGGCAACAAGACGCCGACGACGTCCTGCCGGCCGACGCCCGCCGCGCGCAGCGCGTCGGCGAGCTCGGCCGCGTGCGACGCGAGCTCGCGATAGGTCCACGTGCGCGCGCCGTCCTGCAACGCGAGCGCATCGGGCGTGCGCGCGACGCGCTCGCGAATCGCGGCGAGCACCGAATGCGCATCGCCCCAATCGTCCGCGGCGCGCAGACACGCCGCGACGCGCGTGTTCGAATCGGGCGTCGCCGTGACGATCGACGCGGGACGGTCCGCGAGGCGTCGCTCGGCGTGGCCGGCGAGACTCGCGCACAGCGCCGCGCGGGACGGCGCGTCGAGAAAATAGAAATGGTCGCCGTCGAACACTTCGACCGGGCACGCGTGTCGCGGCGAAACGTGCGCGCGCCAGGCGCGCAGGTCGTCGACGGTCGTGCTCGGATCGGCGGCGCCGCCGTAGATCACGCAATGCGCACGCAGCGCATCGCCGGGCGCATGCCGGTAGGTCTCCGCGAGCCGAAGGTCCGCTCTGAGCGGCGGGAGGACGTAGCGCGCGACGTCGGGATCGTCGAGCGCGCCGTCGGGGAAGAAGCCCCAGCGCCGCACGGCTTCGATGAAATCCGCATCGGGCAGCGTGTGCGTCTGCCGACGCCACGCGTCGGTGGCGCGTTCGCGCGCAGGCGCGGGATGGCCGGACAGGAACAGGCCGGCCGGTTGCACGCCGCTCCGTTGCTCGAGCACACGCGCGACTTCGTACGCGAGCAGCGCGCCGAGACTATGGCCGAACAGGAACAGCGGCGTCCCGTCGTCGAGCCGCACGATCTCGGCCGCGAGATCGTCGACGAGCGACGGCCAGTCGTCGTAGAACGGGATGTGCTGCGCCGCGCCGCGCCCGGGCAGACTGAGCGTCGTGAATGCGAACGCGTCGCCGAGCTCGCGTGCGATGTCCCCGTAACTGGAATCGCTTCCGCCCGCGAACGGGAACGCAATGATCCGGGCCTGGCTGTCGAGGGATCCGTCGCTCGTGGAAACTATTTGCCTCATGAGAACCACTCCGAATGATCGG
Organism: Burkholderia oklahomensis C6786; assembly: GCF_000959365.1. NCBI lineage: Bacteria > Pseudomonadati > Pseudomonadota > Betaproteobacteria > Burkholderiales > Burkholderiaceae > Burkholderia > Burkholderia oklahomensis. The sequence goes on along the minus strand of NZ_CP009556.1, from coordinate 40,946 downwards.
CGGTAAATTATCAGAGGCAATGAATCAATCGATACTGCAACTTCTTACAGTCGCTATGTAATCGAGTTGCAGTGTATTTCGCGTAAAGCGGGAACGGGAAATGCGCATGAACAGCGCGGATTTCTGGAAAATCACATAGGAATGCTCCTAAACAGCACGAAAAATCGCTGGCCATGACATTCTGAATTCGCTGAAATCGCCGTTAATAAATGTGAACAAAATACAATTTCAAACCAGGGCGGCTGGTTTTTTTGCCGAATACCATACACGCACACTCAGGAAATTTTTATCTTTCGAAACGCCGGGCGCATAAATTCAATCATCGGAAACGATTCCGAAGTAAGATCATGACAGCCGTAAAACCGGGGTGCCGGCTTTCTTCATTGTGGATATCATCAAGGTCGATGGCTTCCAGCTCGATGTTGCAGTTAATTATGTAGCTACAGAAAATAAAAGCCGGAAATGCGATGAAATTAGTTTTCGCTGTCGATGAATGCACGTATGAAATTCAAATTTGATCCAGTATTTGAAATAGTACGGGCCAATTTAAAAATAAACTGAACTTCGATCTTCCCAAGATTGTCGGAAATGGCGTTGCCGATCCGTCGCGACGAAGGGCCGTCGTCGCGGGAGCGCGCAATACATGGTTCATCGCCGGCGCCCGCATTGCATGCTTCAGACGTTTTTTGGCCGACGAGGCATGCGAGCGTCGCGTTCGTTGATAGCCTTTCGGGGATTATTTTTTATTCGATCGTCGATCGACGTTTGCCCGCGTGTGTCGAGCGTGCTGAAAATTGCGTTCAGCCAGCGACGCTCGACCACGGTGCGCACGAGGGCGCATGCCGTCGCCGGAGCAGCGGCGGGCGAGGGTAGACGTCGTCGAGCGACAGCCGGTCTTCGGACGAACGCTGTCGACGAATGCAGGAATTCGAACGATGCTGGGTCGATCGCTTGTCCGGCGCCGGCGACGAATCGTCGCCCTGCGTCCGATGGATCGGGCGGCGCGGTTGCGCGCCGCGCGTCTGCGCTTCGGCGGCGCACGCTTCAGGAGACAGGCTCGCGCGACACGCGCAGCGAAGCCGCCGCCGCAAACGAGTGGCCATCGCCACATTGCCCTTTCGAGCACGCTTTCTTCATTGGTTCGCTAATCTAATATTCTTACTTGAGCTGGGCGGTTCTATGTTCGAAGGCTTGTCCATTTGTTCGTTTAACGAAATTCTGAGCGCGACTTGCAAAAAGAGCCTCTTTGAGCAGACGGCGTACCACGTTCGTCAACTGGGCTTCAAGAACTTCGCGTACCGGCATCAGATCGCGGGGATGTCGTCGAGCCGCTGCACGCTCGACGGCTTTCCCGCCGAGTGGCGCCTGCGATACGACTCCGCCGACTACCTGTCGATCGATCCCGTGGTCCAGCATTGCCGATGCCGGACCGTGCCGCTGATCTGGAGCGACGACCTCTACACGACCGGCCGCGCGAAGATCATGCGCGACGAAGCGAAGTCGTACGGTCTCGTCTACGGGCTCAGTTGCCCGGTTCACGACCGCGGCGGCACGATCAGCATGCTCAGCATGGCGACCGACGCTCCTTTCGAGCGCGACACGATCGACGTACTGAGATTGCTGAGCCTGTCGCAGCTGCTCGCGAGCTTCGTGCACGCGGCGATGCAGGAACTGCTCGACTGCCGGCTCAGGCGGCAAGGCTCGTGCGATCTGACGGCGCGCGAGCGGGAATCGCTGCAATGGGCGGGACGCGGCAAGACGGCCTGGGAAATCTCGAAGATTCTCGGCATTTCCGAGCGGACGGTCGTGTTCCATCTGTCGAACGCCGCACGCAAGATCGGCGCGAACAATCGCGCGCAGGCGGTCGTCATCGCATCGGCGCGCGGATTGATCTGACGTTGCGCGCCGGCGGGCGGCATGGGCGCGCGATCGCGGCGCGCGTCGTGTGCCCGCATCGCCGATGGACCAAGTATCCGGATCGCCATGGCGGACGCAAACGCCGCGGCGTGCGAGGATGCCGCGCGGCCGCGCGCTGACCCGTTTGCAGCGCTTCCAGCGCTATATCGCCCGCCGCGATTTACTTTGCGAAATCGCTTCGTAGACCGTCCCCCTGGGCGGTCCTATCATCGATCGAAGTTCATTCCCCAAACGAAGCAGCCGCACCGCCGCGCGAGCGCGGGCGGCTTCGCCCGCCCGCCGACATCGCTCGTTCCGGCATCCTGAAGAGAGTCCCTCCTATGTCGTCTCGCCTTTTTCTCGCGCGCATCGTCCGGCGCGTTTCGCGCGCTTTGGCCGCGGCGCTCGCGAGCGCCGCGTTCGTCGCGCCGCTCGCGCATGCCGATTCCGCGCCGCTCAAGATCGGCATCGCGACGAGCCCGCAGATCGAAGCGCTGAAGGTCGCCGCGAAGGAGGCGAAGGCGCAGGGGCTCGATGTGAGGATCATCGAGTTCACCGACTGGAACACGCCGAACGCCGCGCTCGCGAACAGGGACATCGACGTCAACTACTTCCAGCACATCCCGTTCCTCGAGAATGCGAAGCAGCAGGGCGGCTACGACTTCGTCCCGATCGCGCCAGGCACGATCATGAAGATCGGCCTCTATTCGAAGAAGATCAAGCGCTTCGATCAACTGAAGGACGGCGCGACGGTCGCGATCGCAAACGATCCCGTCAACGGCGGCCGCGGCCTGTTGCTGCTGCAGCGTGCGGGGCTCGTCAAGCTGAAGCCGGGCGCCGATTACCGCGCGACGACGCGCGACATCGTTGCGAATCCGAAGCATCTGAAGATCGTGCCGCTCGAAGCGTCGCAGCTCGCGCGCGCGCTCGACGACGTCGATCTCGCGCAGGGCTATCCGAGCTTCATCAAGCTCGCGGGCACGGCCGATCCGAACGGCGCGCTGCTGTTCGACGGCGTCGAGAACAAGCAGTTCGCGCTGCAATGGGTCGTGCGGCCGGAGAGCGTCGACGATCCGCGCATTCGGAAGTTCATCTCGATCTACCAGCGCTCGCCGGCGGTCCGCAAGGCGCTCGACAACGCATTCGGCTCGCTGTACGCGGTCGCGTGGTGACGCGGGAGCACGTGCGATGGCGAACAAGAAGATCCTGCTGAACGCGTTCAACATGAATTGCGTCGGCCACATCAACCACGGCTTGTGGACGCATCCGCGCGACCGCTCCGCACATTACACCGATCTCGACTACTGGGCCGATCTCGCGCGCACGCTCGAGCGCGGCAAGTTCGACGGGATCTTTCTCGCCGACATCGTCGGCGTCTACGACGTCTATGGCGGCAGCCCCGACGTCGCGCTGCGCGAAGCGGTGCAGGTGCCCGTCAACGATCCGCTGCTGCTCGTGCCGGCAATGGCGCAGGTGACGCGGCACCTCGGCTTCGGCGTGACCGCGAATCTCACGTACGAGCCGCCGTATCTGTTCGCGCGGCGAATGTCGACGCTCGATCATCTGACGAAAGGGCGCGTCGGCTGGAACATCGTCACCGGCTATCTCGACAGCGCCGCGCGCGGCATGGGCCTCGCGAAGCAGATCGGGCACGACGATCGCTACGCACGTGCGGACGACTACATGGATGTCGTCTACAAGCTGTGGGAGCGGAGCTGGGACGACGACGCGGTGCTCCGCGACCGCGACGCGCGCGTGTTCGCGCAGCCGGACAAGGTGCGGCGCGTGCGCCACGACGGGCCGTATTACTCGGTCGACGCGGTCCATCTGAGCGAGCCGTCGCCGCAGCGCACGCCGGTGCTCTATCAGGCCGGATCGTCGGCGCGCGGCGTCGAGTTCGCCGCGCAGCACGCCGAGTGCGTGTTCGTGAACGGGCAGAGCAAGGCCGCCGCGCGCTCGGCGGTGACGGACATTCGCGCGGCCGCCGCGCGGATCGGCCGCGATCCGGAGTCGATCAAGATCTTCGCGGGCATCACGGTCGTGACGGCCGAGAGCGAGCGGCTCGCGCGCGAGAAGTTCGACGAGTACCGGCGCTACGCGAATCCGGAAGCGGGGCTCGCGCATTTCGCGAGCTCGACCGGCATCGATTTCGCGCGCTTCGGCCTTGACGAGCCGATCGCGCACGTGAAGACCGATTCGATCCAGTCGGCCGTCGACGCGATCTCGAAGAAAAGCACGTCGGGCGCGTGGACCGTGCGGCGCATGCTCGAGCAGATGTCGATCGGCGGGCGCTATCACCCGGTCGTCGGCTCGCCGTCGCAAGTCGCGGACGAGCTTGCGGCGTGGATCGACGAAACGGGCGTCGACGGCTTCAACGTCACGCGCACGGTGATGCCCGAGTCGTTCGAGGATTTCGTCGACTGGGTCGTGCCGGAATTGCAGAATCGCGGACTTTATAAGGAGGACTACGATTGCGCGCCGACGCTGCGCGCGAAGCTCTTCGGCGGAAGCGGGCGGCTGCCCGACTGGCATGCGGGCGCGCGGCACCGGTTCGGCCGCGTGCGCGAAGCCGAGCAGGCGTGAGAAGGCGACGAGGCGATCCGATGGCGCAACTACTCGATTCCCTGGGTTTCATCGAACGCTCGACGGCTGCCCGGCGGGAAGCCGGCGCGGCCGTGCGCGACGCGGCGACTGCATCCGCGGCCGGCGCGGCCGTGTCGTTCGAGCACGCGAGCAAGGTGTTCAACGGTCCGCGCGGCCCGTCGGCCGCGCTGCGCGACGTGACGCTCGACGTCGCGCGAGGCGGCGTGTTCGGCGTGATCGGCCGCAGCGGCGCAGGCAAGTCGACGCTGCTGCGGCTCGTCAACGGGCTCGAACGGCCGTCGTCGGGTGCGGTGCGCGTGAACGGCGTCGACGTCGGCGCGCTCGACGCGCGCGGACTCGTCGCGCTGCGTCGCCGGATCGGCATGGTGTTCCAGCATTTCAATTTGCTGTCCGCGAAGACGGTCGCAGACAACATCGGATTGCCGCTGAAGATCGCCGGCGTGCCGAAGGCCGAGCGTGCGCGCAAGGTCGACGCGCTGCTCGATCTCGTCGGTCTCGCCGCGAAGCGCGATGCGTATCCGGCGAGCCTGTCGGGCGGGCAGAAGCAGCGCGTCGGGATCGCGCGCGCGCTCGTCCACGATCCGGATTTGCTGCTGTGCGACGAAGCGACGTCCGCGCTCGATCCGGAGACGACGCAGTCGATTCTCGCGCTGCTTGCCGACATCAATCGCCGGCTCGGCCTCACGATCGTGCTGATTACGCACGAAATGGAAGTGATCCGCGCGGTGTGCGACACGGTGGCCGTCGTCGAGCATGGCGAGATCGTCGAGACGGGGCCCGTGTGGCGCGTATTCGGCGATCCGCGGCACGGCGCGACGCGCGCGCTGTTGCGCACGCTCGTCCATGACTTGCCGGCCGATCTCGCGGCGCGCTTGCGGCCGCTCGACGGCGGCACGCCGCTGCCGCGCGGCGCGCAGTTGCTGCTCGACGTTCGCTACACCGGCGCGGACGACGGCGAGCCGGATCTCGGCGCGCTGACGCGCGCGCTTGCGCTCGATGCGGGCGACGCGGTGCGTTTCGTGCACGGCGGGCTCGACCGGATTCAGGGGCGCGCGCAGGGGCGGCTCGTGATCGCCGCGTCGCTTGCCGCGCGCGGTGCGGCCGGCCCGGAACGGATCGCAGCCGCGCTCGCCGCCGCGCGCCGGCATGCGAATCGCGTGGAGGTGCTCGGCTATGTCTGAACTGTGGTTTCCCGAACTCGCGGACGCGATCCGCGACACGATCCGGATGGTCGCCGCATCCGCATGCGTCGCGGCGCTCGTCGGCGTGCCGCTCGCACTCGTGCTCGTCACGACCGCGCCGGGCGGCATCTACGAACGGCGCGGCCTGAACGCGGCGCTCGGCGCGCTCGTCAACGCATTCCGCTCGACGCCGTTCATCATCCTGCTCGTCGCGCTGCTGCCGTTCACGCGCCTCCTGATCGGCACGACGATCGGCGTGTGGGCCGCGATCGTGCCGCTGTCGATCGCCGCGATTCCGTTCTTCGCTCGCATCGCCGAGGTGAGCCTGCGCGAAGTCGACAAAGGGCTCGTCGAGGCCGCGCAGGCGATGGGGGCCGAACGGCGTCACATCGTCTGGCACGTGCTGCTGCCGGAAGCGCTGCCCGGGATCGTCGGCGGCTTCACGATCACGGTCGTCGCGCTGATCGGCTCGACCGCGATGGCGGGCGCGGTCGGCGCGGGCGGGCTCGGCGATCTCGCGATCCGCTACGGCTATCAGCGCTTCGACACGACCGTGATGACGACGGTGATCGTGATCCTGATCGCGCTCGTCACCATCGTGCAATTCACCGGCGATCGCATCGTGCGGCGGCTGACGAAGCGCGCGTGAACGCGATCGGCGAACGAAGGGCTCGCACGATGCCGAAGAACGGATGGCGCGAACAGATGCGCGAGACGGCGCGCAGGACGCGGCGGCGGGCCTCGCGCGAGCGCGGGCCGGACATCGCGTCCGCTTGGCGGGCGTTGCGTCGGCTCCCGAAGAAGCTCACCGTTACGCCTGCGGAGCGATTCGGAGCGTGCGCGCCGCCCGCGTCGTTCAAGGCGCGCCGACGCGGCGCGCGGATGGCGAGCGCCGCGGCTGGCACATGGATTGGGATCGCGACGCGCACGACATGCGCCGTGCGAGCCTGCGCACATGGAACTGACATGAGGGCGCGTGACGATGGCGGTTTTCGGGAAGCGATGCGGCGGCCGCGTCGAGACGGCGACAACGAGACGATGACGATCGCAGTCGGTTCGCAGCACGGTGCGGTTCGAGCCGGCCGGGAAAGCTCGAAGGCTCTGCGGCGCGCAATGCATGAACGTCGCGCTGGCAACCGCGTTGCCGCGACGAGCGAATGTCCGGACAGAAGGGCTTTCGTAAGAAACGTAAGCAATCCTTGTCGCTCGTCGACGCGCATGCTGGCAAAGCGGCGCCGATCCTCCACGCGGCCGCGCGCCGCACATTTCGATGCACGTCGGCGCGGTTGTGTGACGCGACCATGTTCCGATACATATTTGTACATTGATTACAGGTGCCCGGCGCTAGTATTCGACGCACACCACACCGCTAATCGGGCGCTCGATAACAACCGGCGGCGCGGCGCGTGCGGTCGCGTGACATCGCGGCCCGCCGTCGCGTCGACCGACAAGCCCGCCACCTGGGAAGCCTCCGTATGAACGATCCACGAGTCCTGTTTGAACAGACTGCCGAAGCGGACCGAGAGCCGCGCACGCTCGCCGAGCTGATCGCGGCGCTGCGCGCGAGCGCGCCCGAGCGCGATCGAGCGGGCGGCCACGCGGCGCGCGAGAAGCGGTGGATCGCCGACGCCGGCCTGCTGACGCTCGCGGTGCCGCGCGAATTCGGCGGCCAGGAGGCCGGCTGGCCCGTGATCTATCACACGATCCGCGCGCTCGCGCGCGTCGACAGCGCGCTCGCGCACCTGCTCGGTTTTCAATGCTTGCAGATCGTCAGCGTCGACGTGTGGGGCAGCGCCGCGCAGCGCGAGCGCTATCTGCGCGGCACGGTCGAGCACGACTGGTGGTGGGGCAACGCGGTGAACCCGCTCGACGCGCGGCTCGTCGCGCACGCGACGGGCGACGGCGGCTACCGGCTCGACGGCGTCAAGGGCTTCTGCTCGGGCACGCGCGGCTCGCAGCGGATGACGATATCCGCGCACGATCCGGACACGGGCAAGCCGGTGTTCGCCGTCGTGCCGACGGAGCGCGAAGGCATCGTGGTGCGCGACGACTGGGATCCGATCGGCCAGCGGCAGACCGACAGCGGCAGCGTGTCGTTCGACGGCGTGCGCGTCGAGCCCGACGAGGTGCTGCATTGCTCGGAAACGCCGCCGACGCCGCGCGAGACGCTGCGCACGCTCGTGTCCCAGCTCGTGCTGACGAACCTCTTCGTCGGCATCGCGGAAGGCGCGCTCGCCGAGGCGCGCGACTACGTGCAGCGGGCGGGGCGGCCGTGGGTGCATTCGGGCGTCGACCGCGCGGCCGACGATCCGTACACGCTGCAGCGCTTCGGCGACATGCGCGTGCAGGCGGTGAGCGCCGAGGCGCTCGCGGATCGCGCGGCGCGGGCGCTGCAGGCCGCATGGGCGAAGAAGGAAGCGCTGACGGCCGATGCGCGCGCGGACGTCGCGCTCGCGGTGTCGGAGGCGAAGATCGTCGCGCAGCGCGCGGCGCTCGACGTCAGCGAGGCGCTGTTCGACGCCTGCGGCGCGCGTGCGACGGCCGCGCCGCTCGCGCTCGACCGCTTCTGGCGCAATGCGCGCACGCACACGCTGCACGATCCGCTCGACTACCGGCTGCGCGACGTCGGCCGCTATGCACTGACGGGCGTGCTGCCCGAAGCGTCGCTCTATACGTGACGCGGCCGCGCGCATCGCAGGTTCGCGAGCCGCGTGATCTTCCTGTTCATTCGATCGGCTGCCTCGCGAAGCGCGCGGCGAACGTCTCGAATGCGGCGATGTCGGCGCGCGGCGTGCCGATCGCCGCGTCGCTCGAGCCGGCGTCGTCCATCTGAACCGGCTGGCAGTCGATCAGATGCCGCGCATTCGGAAATTTAGACATCCTGGGCAATCGGTAGCGCAGCCGGAACAGTCGCGGCAGCATGCCGCGCGGCTTGCGCAGATCGTCGACCTGCTGCACCGACGCATCGAACCAGAAGCGCGACCACGCAGCCTGCTTCTCGCCGCGCGGCGCGGCGATGAACTCGGTCAGCACGAGCAGGATGTACGGGATGTCGCGTTGCGCGAGCGTCGGCCATGCCCATAGCTTCAGCACGTCCGCATGCTCGATCACGCGCATGAAGCGCGCGATCCCGAACGCGGACGCCGTCTGCCGGATCGTGTGCAGATGCCGCTGCCATTGGCGGAAGAAGGTTGCGCGCTGCCGCCGGCCGTGCTCGTCGAGCGGCGGGCCGACATGGACGGCGAGCGGGTTCGGCAGCGCGTCGTTGACGAGCGGGCAGCGCGCGAATTCGCCCGCCAGATGGACGAAGCGGCGCGCGTGCGAGCGGTCGCGCAACTGCACGACGTAGAGCGCTTCCAGACAGAGCGGGCAGCGCGCCCACCCGCGCGGGACGGGTTCCGCACGACAGAGTTCGTCGACGTGGATCAGTCGATCCTCCACCGGGTGCAGCGCGTATTCGAGCATCGGCCGTGCTTTCATGTCGGTGCCGGTCCGGTCCCGGACGGCGCGGCGCGCATGCGCCGGCGCCACGTGCGGGCCGTGAGATCAACGAAGTCAACCAAGATCGATATCCCGAATCAGACACGCGGCGTGTGACACGTTGATGTGCAGTCCGTGACGTTTTGCGGTTCTTGTCTCGGCAGATGTCGCGGCGGCCGGATGGCCCGACGGCTCGACGGCTGGGCGTCGCGCGCTGCCGCGGCTGTCATCGCGCAACGCCCAGCGACACGCGCAGCCCGTCCATGATGCGTTGATAGCGCGCCCTCACTTCGTCCCGCGACGCGACGTTCGCGCTCGAGAAGCGCGCCGACCAGGCTGGATCCCAATGATAGGTGCAGTGACCGATGCGGTCGCCGTCGGGGCTCGCGATCGTCGACTTGATCCGCGCGTCCTGCCCGGCGCCGGAATGCGTGTCGAACAGCGCGTCGAGGTACGCCTGATAGGCGCGATAGACGTCGTCGTCGAACAGGTGACGATAGATGTGGATCGTCCGGTCGAGCTCGCGTTTCGTGCGGATCACGTCGTCGGGCGAGATGTCCTTCCACGGGCCGACCCACGTGTAGAAGCACAGCAGGCGGTTGAGGAGCGGCGCGACCGCGTCATAGACGGCGAGCCGCTTTTCGATCAGCTTCTGGTTCGTCCACTGGACGAGTTCGAGCTGCTTGAGCCGATGACTGAGGAGCCAGCCGAACGCGGCGACGGAAAGCGGTGTGAGGACGTCGGCGGCGAGCTTGACGATCTCCAGCGAATTCCACGGATGGTCCGGCGTCGGCATGCGCGCTCCTCGTCGAAAAATCCCAATTTAGCATCGACGACGGCGACCGCGGCGTGACGAACGCGTCACGCAGCCCGTTCGTACAGCGTCCGCACGTACTGCAGATGCCGCTCGGCCGCGGCGCGCGCGCGTTCGGGATCCTTCGCGGCGATCGCTTCGTAGATTTCGGTGTGCTGCTCGAGGAGCGCGCGCTCCATCATGTCCGCATGGTTCACGAGCCGGTGCGACTTGTGCATCGATTCCTGCAGCAGCCCGTGGATGCCGTGCATCACGTGGATCAGCGCGACGTTGTGCGTCGCGTCGGCGATCGCGAGGTGGAAGTTCGCATCGACCTCGGCGAGCCGGCCGGGCTCGTGCTTCAGCGACAGGCCCGCGAGCGAGTCGAACGCGTTCTTGATCTTCGCGAGATCGCCGGGCGTCGCGCGCTCGGCCGCATAGGCGGTCGAGATCGTCTCGAGGCCGTGCCGCAGCTCGAGCACGTCGTGGCTCGCTTCGGGGTCCTGCAGCAGCAGATCGGCGAGCGGGTTCGACACGACGGGCGCCGTGATGTCCGCGACGACGAAGCCGCCGCGCCCGACCGAGCCGATGAAGCCGTCCGCTTCGAGCCGCACGAGCGCCTCGCGCAGCGACGGGCGCGACACGTTCAGCTGCGCGGCGAGCTCGCGTTCGGTCGGCAGCTTCTGGCCGGGCAGCAGCTTGCCGGCCGAGATGAGCGACTTGATCTGGTCGGACACCACGTCGGACAGGCGCACGCGGGTATAGGACTCGACAGGCTGAAACGTCATGCACGGGCCTTCTGGACGGTTGGGGTGCGCGGGCGCCGGCCCTTGCGGCCGGGCGCTCGCCGCGCGTCGGCCGACCTGCGCCGGGGCGTTCGGCGGCCGCGCGGAATTATACCCGCCGGGGCGCCGACGGCCGTCCGAGGCAATGCCGGCGCGGGTTTCGGCGCGATCGGCAACATTCGGATCGGCGTTTTCCCTGATGGCCGCGACATTGACAGCCGGTCGCCATCTCACTATCTTGGCCAGCGTGGTCAGACCAACATGACCAAGTATAGGTCATCGAAGCCAGCCGCGCGCGATCGCGCGGCGATCCGTTGAAGCGAAGAAACGGCCGCGACGAGCGGCCGGGATGAAACACATGGACCAATCCCCGCAGACCGCCGGCTCGTCCGGCGGCGCCCGCGAGACGCCGCGTGTCGGACTGTTCGTCACGTGCCTCGCGAATCTCTTTCGGCCGAGCGCCGCGCTCGCCGCCGTGCAATTGCTCGAGGCGGCCGGCTGCACGGTCGACGCGCCGCGCGCGCAGACCTGCTGCGGCCAGCCGGCGCTGAACAGCGGCGATTTCGACGACGTGCGCCGCATCGCGCGCCGCATGATCGACGTGTTCGAAGGCTACGACTACGTCGTCGCGCCGTCCGGCTCGTGCATCCGCACGCTGCGCCACGACTACCCGGACCTGCTCGCGAACGATCCCGCCTGGAAGCCGCGCGCCGAGCGGCTCGCCGCGCGCGCGCACGAGCTGACGAGCTTCCTGACCGACGTGCTCGGCTGGGCGGGCCCCGAGCACGTCGCGGTGCCGGACTGCACGCTGACCTATCACGATACCTGCTCGGGCCTGCGCGGCCTCGGCATCAAGGCGCAGCCGCGCGTGCTGCTGTCGCGCGTCGAGGGCGTCGCGCTGAAGGAAATGAAGGATGCCGAAGTCTGCTGCGGCTTCGGCGGCACGTTTTGCGTGAAGTATCCGGAGATCTCGACGAAGATCGTTTCCGACAAGACCGCGAACGTCGCCGCGAGCGGCGCGACCGTGCTCGCGGGCGGCGACCTCGGCTGTCTGATGAACATCGGCGGACGGCTGAAGCGCGAAGGGAGCCCGGTGCGCGTCTATCACGTCGCCGAAGTGCTGACCGGGATGAATGTCGAGCCGATCTGCGGGGAGGGCGAATGAGCGCGCAACCTTCCGCGACGACGACGTTCAAGGCGCGCGCGAGCGCCGCGCTGCACGATGCGCAGCTCCAGGAAGCGCTCGGGATGCTCGGCGAAGGCTGGATCGAGAAGCGGCGGCGCGTCGTGTCGCTGCTGCCGGAGTTCGAACTGCTGCGCGAGCGCGCGAAGGCGGTGAAGGACCACGTGCTCGCGAATCTCGACACATATCTCGAACGCTATGAAGCGGCCGTCACGCGCGCGGGCGGTGTCGTCCACTGGGCGAACGACGCGGCCGGCGCGCGCGAGATCGTGCTGAAGATCTGCCGCGACGCGAACGCGAAGACCATCACGCGCGGCAAGTCGATGGTCGGCGAGGAGATCGGGCTGCCCGCCGCGCTCGAGGGCGCGGGGATGGAGGTCGTCGAAACCGATCTCGGCGAATACATCGTGCAGCTCGCGCACGAAGGGCCGAGCCACATCGTGTTCCCGGCGCTGCACAAGACGATCGGTCAGGTTACCGAACTGTTCGCCGAGCATCACTCGGCCGCGCAATACGACGGCCCGCGCGAGACCGTCGCGGATGTCGTCGGCGAGGCGCGCAAGGTGCTGCGCGACAAGTTCTTCGTCGCCGACGTCGGCATCACGGGCGCGAACTATCTCGTCGCCGAGACGGGCTCGAACGTGATCTGCACGAACGAAGGCAACGGCGATCTCACGTCGACGCTGTCGCGCGTGCACATCGTGACGGCGGGCATCGAACGCGTCGTGCCGACGCTCGACGATGTCGCGCTGTTCGTGCGCCTGCTCGGCCGCAGCGCGACGGGGCAGGAGATCACGTCGTACACGACGTTCAGCACGGGCCCGAAGCGCGGCGACGATCTCGACGGGCCGCGCGAGTATCACGTCGTGCTCGTCGACAACGGCCGCACGCGGATGCTCGCGGGCGAGTTCCGCGACATGCTCCGCTGCATCAGATGCGGCGCGTGCATGAACCATTGCCCGGTGTACGGCGCGGTCGGCGGGCATGCATACGGCTGGGTCTATCCGGGGCCGATGGGCGCCGTCCTCACGCCGCTCCTGCAAGGCATCGAACACGACACCGATCTGCCGAACGCGTGCACGCTGAACGGGCGCTGCGCGGCAGTGTGTCCGGTGAAGATTCCGCTGCCGACGCTGCTCAAGAAGCTGCGCGGGATGCAGTTCGACGCGCGGCTCACCGCGCCCGGCACGCGCTTCCTGCTGCGCGCGTTCGGCGCGGTCGCGCGGCGGCCGGCACTGTATCACTGGCTGACGCGCGTCGGCGCGCGCGTGCTGCGCGGCCTCGGCGGCAAGCGCGGCAGCATCGCGAGCGTACCGTTCGCCTCCGGCTGGACCGATTCGCGCGAATTGCCGAAACCGCCGCCGCGCACGTTCTTCGAGACGTGGGACGCGACGCGCACGAACCAACCGGAGGTGCGTCGATGAGCGCGCGCGACGACATTCTCGGCCGTATCCGCGCGGCGCTCGGCAGCGAGCGCGCGCAGCTTGCCGCGCAGTTTCCGGCGCCGGCGCAAGCGAAGGGCGCGGGTGCGTCCGCGGCGCCGAATGCGAATGCCGCGTTCGCCCCGGACGCCTCGCTTTCCACCGCGTCTTCCGCCGCGCGGGGCTCGGCGATTTCGCTCGGCGACGTCGATCTCGTCGCGCGCTTCGTCGCGAAGGCGCAGCAGGTGTCGGCGACGTGCACGCGTATCGCGACGGCCGCCGGCGCGCCCGCAGCCGTCGATGCCTATCTGCGCGACGTGGGCCTGGCCGGTGCGCCGCTCGTCGTCGCGGCGGCGCTCGAGGCGCTGCCGTGGCGCACGCACGGCGCGCTGCCCGGCGTCGACCTGCGGCGCGACGGGCTCGTCAGCGTGACGCCGTCGTTCGCGGCGATCGCGGAGACGGGCAGCGTCATGTGCCTGTCGTCGACGGCGACGCCGACGTCGCTCAACTTCGTCGCCGCGACGCACGTCGTGCTCGTGAATCGCAGTGCGATCGTCGCGACGATGGAGGACGCATGGGTGCGCGTGCGCGCGTCGGTCCCGGCGTTGCCGCGCGCGGTCAACGTGATCACGGGGCCGTCGCGCACCGCCGACGTCGAGCAGACCGTTCAGGTCGGCGTGCACGGGCCGCAGCGGGTTCTCGTGCTGATTTGCGACGACGCGTGAAAGCCGGCGCGGGTGGGGCGTCCGGTGCGCGCTGCGTTCGAACGCGGCGTGCTCGATGGATGGCGCCGCGTCGTGTCGCGCATCGCATCGCATCGCGGGCCGATCATCGCCATGCTCGTCGCAATGTTGGCCGAAGCACGACGCGATCATGCAAAGACGTACGGCATGCTGATCGCCGCACGGTGCCGCCGCGATATCTCGAATGCGGCGCAGTGAGGCATCGAAGCATGAAAAGCGATGCGAAGCGGAAAGCCGGATGCAGCAACCCGGCGATCCAGCGACGTTGAATCCCCCCGACACCCAGAAGCAGGCGACGCGCGCCAACTCCGCGCATCGCACCGAAATCAAAGCGCCGGCACCGACCGGCGCATCGATTCGAACGGCCGCGAGGCCGTCGCCCGATTCAGATTCATTCATGGAAGGAGACACCCGTGCAGGTTTGGAACCAGGTCTATCTGCCGCTCGGCGGCGTCGGCTGGTCGGCGCTCGCAGCCGGCGCGCCGATCATTCTTTTCTTCGTGTCGCTCGCCGTGCTGCGGCTCAAGGGACACGTCGCGGGCGCGCTGACGCTCGCGCTTTCGCTCGTCATCGCGATTGCCGTCTACGGGATGCCCGCCGAGCGCGCGTTCGCATCGGCGGCTTACGGCTTCGCGTACGGCCTTTGGCCGATCGCATGGATCATCGTCACCGCGGTGTTCCTCTACAAGATCGTCGTGAAGAGCGGCCAGTTCGACGTCATCCGCAGCTCGATCGTGTCGCTGACCGACGATCAGCGCTTGCAGATGCTGCTGATCGGCTTTTCGTTCGGCGCGTTCCTCGAAGGCGCGGCGGGCTTCGGCGCGCCGGTCGCGATCACGGCCGCGCTGCTCGTCGGCCTCGGCTTCAATCCGCTCTACGCGGCGGGCCTCTGCCTGATCGCGGACACCGCGCCCGTCGCGTTCGGCGCGCTCGGGATTCCGGTGATCGTCGCGGGGCAGGTATCGGGCCTCGATCCGATGGCGGTCGGCGCGATGGCGGGGCGCCAGTTGCCGTTCCTGTCGTTCTTCCTGCCGTTCTGGCTCGTGTTCGTGATGGACGGCGTGAAGGGCGTGCGCGAAACGTGGCCCGCCGCGCTCGTCGCGGGCGGCAGCTTCTCGCTCGTGCAGTTCTTCACGTCGAACTACATCGGGCCCGAGCTGCCCGACGTGACGTCGGCGCTCGCGAGCCTCGTCGCGCTCGCGTCGTTCCTGAAGGTGTGGCAGCCGAAGCGCGCGCGCGAGGCCGCGGGCGCGAGCATGGTCGCCGCGGCGGGCGGCGGCACGCTCGCGTTGGGCGGCATGCCGGGCGGCCTGGGCGGCGCGCGCACGATGGGCGGCCGGCAGCCTTCGCCGTACTCGCTCGCGCAGATCGCGCGCGCGTGGTCGCCGTTCGTCGTGCTGACCGTGATGGTGACGATCTGGAGCATGAAGCCGTTCAAGGCGCTGTTCGCGAAGGGCGGCGCGCTCGCGTTCACGACGCTGCAGTTCCACGTTCCGCATCTCGACAAGCTCACGCAGAAGATGGCGCCCGTCGTCGCGCATCCGACGCCCGTGCCCGCCGTGTTCAACTGGGATCTGCTCGCGGCGACGGGCACCGCGATCCTGCTGTCGGCGATCGTATCGATGGCAATCCTGAACGTTCCGGCGCGCACCGGGCTGCGCACGTTTGTCGAGACGCTGAAGGACCTGAAGCGTCCGGTGCTGTCGATCGGTCTCGTGCTCGCGTTCGCGTTCGTCGAGAATTTTTCGGGGATGTCGACGACGCTCGCGCTGCTGCTCGCGGGCACGGGCGCCGCGTTCCCGTTCTTCTCGCCGTTGCTCGGCTGGATCGGCGTGTTCCTGACGGGCTCCGATACGTCGTCGAACGCGCTGTTCTGCTCGCTGCAGGCGACGACCGCGCAGCAGATCGGCGTGCCGAGCACGCTGCTCGTCGCGGCGAACACGACGGGCGGCGTCGCGGGCAAGATGATTTCGCCGCAGTCGATCGCGGTCGCTTGCGCGGCCGTCGGTCTCGTCGGACACGAAGCGGACCTGTTCCGCTTCACGCTCCGGCACAGCCTGTTCTTCGCGTTGATCGTCGGCGTGATGACCTGCGTGCAGGCGTACTGGCTGACGGGGATGGTCGTGCACTGAACGCGTCGGCGGCGAGCGCGCCGATGCGCTCGCCGCCGTTCGTGACAGCGCGGACTGGCTCGTTGCCGCCCGCGCAAACGCGAGGCGGGCGCGCCCGCGCTGCGGCCCTGTTTTGCGCCGTTTCGTACGAACTGCCGTGTAAAGATTTGCTACAACCTTTTGCTTGGAACGACGGACGAGACCTCCTATTCTGGCGGATTTACGAGATAGCCGCGCCCGGCGCGGCTGCGTCGATTCATCATCAGGAGGTCACGCATGACGCGTTCCGTCGATTCCGGCGTCATTTTTTTCGCACGGCTCCTGCTTGCCGTGCTGTTCCTCTGGGGCGGCGCGATGAAGCTTCTGGGCTACGGCGAGTTCGTCGGTTATCTGAAGGGGCTCGGCGTGCCGTTCACGCAGGTCGCGGCGCCCGCGATCGTCGCGCTCGAAGCGCTCGGCGGCCTGCTGCTCGTCGTCGGGTACAAGGTGAAGCCGCTCGCGCTCGTGCTCGCGTTCTACACGCTCGCCGCCGCGCTCATCGGCCACAATTTCTGGGATGCGACCAATTCGGCTTTGCAGCGCGACATGGTCGTGCATTTCTGGAAGAACGTCGCGATCGCGGGCGGCTTCCTGCTGCTGCATGTGACGGGCGCGGGCGGCGCGAGCATCGACGGCGCGCGGCGGTCGTCGTCTTCATACGGATCGCTGCGCTGAGTCCGCCCGGCGAATGCCGAGCACGAGAGTCGGGCGTCGAGGTTTGGCATCGGGCTTTGAGCAGCGCCCTGCGTCTCATCAGATAAGGCTCTGACGGGGAATCTACGTCGTCGCCTACGACCGTCGATCGGCGGCCGTTCTCGACCGACCCGTCGCGGCGACAGCTGCTCGGCGCTCGCGAACGGCCGACGAAGCGGCGGGGGGCCGCCGTCGTATGCTCGAACTCCTAGCCTCTCGTTTGGTTAGGAGATGCTTCTGGCGTTCGAGCGCGCCAGGCGGCCGGCGACGGATTTACCCGGTCTTGACGGACGAGAGGGATTCCACCGATATCTGGAATCCGCATTCCCCAAGATATGCTTTTACCGACGGCACTTCCTCGTCAGGAACGAAGACAACCGAAATTTGGCTGCAATCGCAACCGCCCCTGATGCCGCACTCTCCCGGAACGGACGACGAAACACCCACGACCTCGTCACGGCTGGGTTGTAATCCGTAAATGAGAGGGAAATTCGCGTTCACGAAGTGCGTCATCATGGAGTCGGCACCGAGTTCGTCGAGTTTCGCCGCGGCCGCTTCGTTCAGTTGCTTGGCTTTGTCGGAGGACCCCCGGGCACCGAACGATATGCTGACGGGCGGTCGTGATCGAATTGGCGAGCTCGATGCGTAGCGTGTATCTGTTGCATATCGGACGGCCTGATCGAAATTTTCCTCCCCCACGACCGAGAGGTGGTGGACGTTGAATGCGTTGTCCTCAAGAGAGTAGCCGCGCTCCCCGGAATAGACGGCGGCCTTGTGTGCGAGCAGCGTGCCCATGGGTAGCAACGAGCCACGTATTTCGGCATTCGTTGAGGGATGGAAAGTAATGAGGCTGCCTGAGCGCGAGCCATGAAAATGAGTGCTACCGTTCGACACATGTCTGAGCCTGTCCAAGCTTTCGGCTTCTTTCTGGCGCATCTTGGCAATATCGAGCGTCAATCCGACCTGCAGCCTTCGCGGGGGTTTCCGCCGCATGCTCTGGAGCTTATCCAAGGAGGCCGCCGTTGGTTGAGATACGGGGTGAGGCTGGTGCTCGATTTGCTGCGTTTCGACCAAAGAGACTTCCGATCCCGTGGTTGAGATGCTTGGCTGGAGCGATGAAATTTTTTGAGGCAGCATGGACGACGTATCCTGATGAACGGGGCAATGGAATCCCAGAAATGAATCTCGCGAATGCTCCATCCGAGTATATGCAGCGACCGGCTCGTCTTCGATCCGCACACGCGAAGTCCTGTATCGACAAGCGAAGACGTCAAAATTGCGCTGATTCTTGCCGACGACGCTATTCGAGGAGACAGGATCGGCTGGCTAGTGCGGCGGCGATGGCCGTCGTCGACGCATGGCGGCGCAGGCCGTGGCGGATGCAAGCGTTGTTCATGTCGGTGTGTGTCTTTCGGTGATCCGGATTGGTCGGGGCGTCGGCGTTCAGGCTTCGAACAGCGCGGCGCCGATGTACGAACCTGTTCGCGCACCCGGCGGGCACGCGAAGATCGCGCTGCCGACGTGCGTCGTGAACTGGTTCATGATGTCGAGCTTCGCGAGCTTTTCGTTGATCGGAATGAAGCCCGTGCGCGGATCGCGCTGGTGCGCGACGAACATCAGCCCCGCGTCGTACTCGGTCTGCTGGCGCCACGGCGGCCAGCGCTCGATGTAGAAGTTCGTGCTGTCGTTGTACGAGTACGCGCGGCGCAGGATCTGCGCGCCGTTGTTCGCTTGCGCGGACGCGAGCCGCGCGTGCGCGTTGTCCGGAATCACCGGATTGCCGTCGGCGTCGATGGCGTCGAGATCGAGCGGATCGGATTCGCTGCGCTTGCCGAGCGGCGCGCCGCTGTACTTGTGGCGGCCGACCACCTGCTCCTGGAAGCCGAGCTCCGTGCCGTCCCAGTGCTCGAGCGTGATGCGGATGCGGCGCACGACCGTGTACGTGCCATCCTTCATCCATGCCGGGCCTTCGTCGCCCGCCCAGACGAACTGCTTCATCGCGGCCGGATCGTCGCGCGGCGGGTTCTGCGTGCCGTCCTTGAAGCCCATCAGGTTGCGCGGCGTTTCGCCGGGCTTGCCCGAGATGAAGCCCGCCTGGCCCCAGCGGATGCTTGCGGCATGCGCGCCGAGGCGCGCGAGCTGGCGCACCGCGTGGAACGCGATTTGCGCGTCGTTCGCGCACGCCTGGATGAAAAGGTCGCCGCCCGTCTTCTCGGGCAGCAACTGGTCGCCGTTGAAGCGCGGCAGATCGACGAGCGCGGCCGGGCGGCGGTGCGCGAGGCCGTAGCGATCCCTGCCGTTCAGCACGAACATGCCCGGCCCGAAGCCGAATGTGATCGTGAGGCCCGCCGCGCCGAGGCCGAGCGCATCGCCCGAATCGACGGGCGGCTTGTCGTCGCCGGCTCCCTCGGCGGCGAGCGGCTGGGCGGTTTCGCCGCGGGCAAGGCGTGCGGCCGCTTCGGTCCAGGTCTTCAAGAGCGCGATCAGATCGGCGCGCGTCGCGGCCGTCAGGTCGAACGCCGCGAAATACGCGTGGCTCTGCTGCGGCGTCACGATGCCGCCCTGGTGCGGGCCGTAGAACGGCTCGACGGCATCGTGCGGCGCCGCGCCGGCGGGCGCGGCCTGCGCCGCGTTGGCCGCGGCGGGTACGGCGGGTACGGCGGGTACGGCGGCGGCCGCGAGGCCCGCCGCCATCGCCGCGCCGCCGGCTTTCAGGAAGCCGCGCCGCCGCGCGAGGCGTGAAGGAGAATGGAGATCGTCTGTCATCGGAGCGCTCACTTCGCGAGCATCAGGGTGTTCACGTCGTCCTCGACGTAATAGAAGCCGTCGCCTTCCGGCGTCATCGCGATGCCGAACAGGTCGCCGTTGCCGGGCGGCGATTGCGCCTTGTCGGTGTCGATCCAGCGCGCGTAGAGCTGCTTGCCCGTCGCCGGATCGACTTCGACGACCTGCCCGTTGAGCGCGTTGGTGACGAGCAGATGGCCGTTCGGCGCGGTCGCGAGCGCGAGCGGGCGGCGCAGGAAGCCGTCCGCCGTCACCTGGCGGCCGACGCCCGCGCTCGTGTCGCGCGTGAGCGGATCGTCGATCTCGACGATCCGGTTGCCGATCGCATCCGACACGTACAGCTTGCTGCGGTCGCCCGACAGCGCGAGGCCCGTCGGGCCGACCAGGAACACGCCCTTGTCGGCCTGCGCGCCGAGGCCGCTCGCGACGACCGTCTCTTGCTTCACGACGGGCGGCTTGCCGGCCGGAATCTCGAGATCGAGCCGCAGCACGGTGGCCTGCTTGAACACGGGCGGATCGCCGTTCGCGCCGCCGACGCCGAAGCCCGCGTTGCTGACGAAGAGCGTCGCGCGATCGCCGTCGTCGACGACCGCCACGTTGCCCCACGGATCGTTGATGTTCGGACTCGAGATCGTCGACGCGACCTTGCCTTCGCTGTCGAGCACGATCAGGCAGCCCGCGCCCTTCGTGCCGGTCGTGCCGTCGTTGCTCGGCGTGCTGCCGACGATCACCCAGCCGGATTTCAGCATCGTCATCGCGGTCGACAGGCCGACGCCGCCCGGGCACGCCTTCAGGTCGCGCGGGATCGCGGCGAACACGCTCATCCGCTTCGTCGACGGGCGATAGTCGACGATCGTGCTGCCGGTGCCTTGCAGGTTCGCCGAGTTGTTGAAGTTGTCGACGAGCACGTCGCCTTGATGCACCGCGCCCGACGACACCGGCGCGACGGCGATCGCGTACGGGTTCTGGTCGCCGTTGTCGGGCACCGTGTTGACGAGCGTCGCGTGGCGATGCAGCGTTTCGAGAAAGCCTTGCGGCTCCGCGCGCGCGGCGGCGGCCGCGGCCAGCGCGGCCAGCGCGGCGGCGAATGCGCGCGCGGCGCGGCGCACGCGCGGCGAGGATGGGGACGAAAGCATCGGTGGATCTCCTTGCGGGGGCGGCGGCGTTGCGCGCCGTCGCATGAACTGACGAAAACCGTGCCGCGGATGCGGCGCTCAGAACGAGATGTTCGTGCGCAGGCCGACGACGAACGTGTTGCGCAGCGGCTGCGCCGGATCGCTCGGGTTCTGGCCCGCGCCCGCGTGGAACGTGTATTGCGCGTCCGCCTGCAATTGCCACCACGGCGTGACCTGGTACTGGTAGGTCGCCTCGAGCGCCGTTTCGCTCGTGCGCACGCCGTACGGGCCGCCCGTGAAGCTCGCGAAGTTCGCGTCGAGCGCGCGCGCGTGCGAGCCGACCTCGATGTAGGTGACGGCGAGACCGACGCTGTCGTTGTCGCGGCCTTCGAACGGCGCTTTCAGCACGACGCCTGCGTTCGCCGCGACGCTCACGAGGTTGCGGTCGCCCGGCGCGGCCATCACGCGCGCGAACACGCCGAGACTCTTCGCGCCCGTCGGGTCCGGCCGCCACACCATCTGGTCGGCGACCGCGTAGAAGCTGTAATCGCCGTGATGCGCGCGTGCGACGCCGCTCGATGCCGGGTCCGCGAGCGACAGGCCGGCGCTGTCGATCTGCTGATCGGCGAAGCGTCCGTTGTGATACCAGACGCCGATCTTGTACGTGCCGGGCAGCGCGTTCGACGGCCCCGTGTCCATCTGGCCGTCGGCCGGCTGGTTGAGCGCGTATTGCAGCTCGCCGATGAAGAGCGTGCCGTTGTGCAGGTTGAAGCTGGTGCCGCTCAGGTCGTTCGGATGGTTGCCGAGCGGGTCGCCGTCGAACACGCCCGCGAGCGCCGTCAGCGACGGCGTGATCTTGCCGCGCACGCGCACGCCGAGCGCGGCGAGCGGGTACGCCGGCCCGCCGTTCGGCAGGTCGTACGACGGCAGCGCGGGCCAGCCGAACATCGTGTTGATGAACGTCGCGGCGTACTGGCTGACCATGAATTCCTGATCGAGGCTCTGCTGGCCGATCTTCACGTCGACGCGCTGATCGAGGAACGACTGCTGATACCACAGCTCCCAGAGGCGCGTCGTGTCCTGCGCCTCGATGCCGCTCGCGGTGTTCAGCGTGCCGAGGTTGTACTGGCTCAGGTTGCGGCCGTGAATCTGCAGTGCGCTCGCGTTGAACGTGCCGCCCGGCAGGCCGAACGCCTTTTGCGTGTCGACGGTGAGCGTCGCGGTCGTGAGGCCGTCGTAGGTGCCGCCGCGCTTCAAGCCGCCGCGCAGGTTCACGAGGTATTCGCTCGTTTCGGCGAGGCCGAGCGTGGCGCCGTATTTGCCGAGCCACGGACGCAGGCCGCCGATGTCGCCGAGCAGGTTTTGGCGCGTCCACACGCCTGTCCATTGCGTCACGGGCTGCGCGCGGATCGACAGGTCGGCCTCGGGCGCCGCGGGCGGCGCGCCGGGCGACGCTTCGGCGAAGGCGGCCGAACTGAAGAGCCACGCGCAGGCGAATGCCGCGTGCCGGACCGCGCGGCGTTGAAGGTGGCGAACGGGGCGTCCGAAGAGCGGCGAGAATTGCATTGATGTCCCTTCCCTTTGTCGTGCGATCGTCGTTGCGCAATGCTTGCTGCGATCGTTCGTGGAAGCGCACGAATGGCGCGATGCGGGCGCATCGTAGGCACGCCGGAATCGAAAGTCAATATAAATGAGAATGATTCTCGTATAGATTACCGTTCGTAATGGTGAGGGTTACGAACGGCGTGCCGAGGTCTCTTGGCAGAAGGGAAAATGCAATGTTCTTCGTAATGTAATTGTCGTGTTGATGTCGCGCGGCAAACGTCGCGCGAGCGGAAAGCGCGGCGGGATCGAGGGCGTCGAGAGACGCCGCGCTTCGGCCTCGAGCGATGCGGCGGCGATCCGGGCTGATCCGGCGCTGATCCGGCGCTGATCCGGCGACATCGGACACAAACGCGGCAGAGCCGACCGGGCCGGCCTCGGATTGTGTGGCCGCGTCAGCGCGCGTCCGCGCCTGCGGGATTCGCGTGCTTCGTGCGCGCGGCGGACGACGCGCGATGCGGCACGCCGCGCACCGCGGTCGCGATCGCCGCTGCGGCGACGAAGAGCGCCGCCGATACGAGCGCCGACGCACGCAGGCCCGAAACGATCTGCGCCGGCAGCGCGCCGCTCGCGAGCGCGCCGAATCCGGCGACGCCGATCGCGCCGCCCGCCTGCCGCGCGGTGTTCAGCACGGCCGACGCAGTCGCGGCGCGCGCACGCTCGACCGACGCGAGCACGGTCGTCGTCATCGCGGGCACGGCGAGCCCCATGCCGCCGGGAATCAGCAGGAACGGCACGACGAGCGCGGCGACCGGCGTATCGGCGCGCGTCATGCTGAGCAGCGCGAACCCGGTCGCGCCGATCAGCGCGCCGACGATCATCGGCCGGCGCGCGCCGTAATGCGCGGTCGCCCAGCCGCTCGCGACGTTCGACAGCAGGAAGCCGCCCGTGAGCGGCAGGAACGCGAGCCCCGCCTCGAGCGGCGTGTCGTGCCGCACGCGCTGCAAATACAGGCTCAGCACGAAGATGATGCCGTAGTACGACAGATTCATGCAGACGCCGAACAGCACGGCGACGCTGAACGTGCGCTGCTTGAACAGCGCGAGCGGCATCATCGGATGCGCGCTGCGCGATTCGACGAACACGAACGCGGCGGCGGCCGCGAGCGCGACGGCGACGAGCGTCGGATGCCAGTCGATCACCGCGCCGGTGAAGAGCGTCAGCGCGACGGCCGCGAGGCATTGACCGGGGAGATCGATGCCGCGCGGGCGAATGTCGGCGGCGCGGACGGCGGCGATCGGACGGGATGCCTCCGTATTCGCCGTCGAATCGGCGAAGCGAGAGGCGCTGGCGGCGCCCTTGCCGGAAGCCGCCGCGCTCGTTTCATCCTTGTCGATCCATCGCAACGTCGCAGCGAGCCCCGCGGCGCACAGCGGCAGATTGACGAAGAAGATGCTGCGCCAGCCGAATTGCGCGATCAGCACGCCGCCGATCACCGGGCCCGCCGCGATCGAGATCGCGCCCGACGCGGTCCACCAGCCGACCGCGCGCGCCCGCAGCCGCGGATCGTGCGCGCATGCGCGATTGAGGAGCGCGAGCGAGTTCGGCAGCATCGCGGCGGCCGCGAATCCTTGCAGCGCGCGTGCGGCGATCAGCGTCGTCGCGTTCGCGGCGATGCCGCAGACGAACGACGCGACCGCGAACAGCGCGAGCCCGGCCGCGAACAGCCGGCGTGCGCCGAAGCGGTCGCCGAGCGCGCCGGCCGACAGCATCAGCCCGGCGAGCGCGAGCGTGTACGCATCGACGATCCATTGCAGGCCCGCGACGCCCGTGCGCAGATCGATGCCGATGCGCGCGAGCGCGACGTTGACGATCGTGACGTCGAGCTGGGTGATGACGAAGCCGGCGCTCACGGTCGAGACGATGCGCACGAGCGCGGCGCGGGAAAGGGCGGGGTGGGGAGTGTGCGTGTCCATGCAAGGATCGTAGTGCCGGGCGGCGCGGCGACGTTGCGGACTCGTCTGAAATGTCGAATGCGGCGCGGGCGGCGAGCCGAGCCCGTTCGGGCGGCGTTCGCGGTGGCTCGCGGCGGGGACGGAGGCGAGCGGCGGAAACCGGGCGGCGGAAATCGGGCGGCGTAATGCGGGATGGAAGGCGAAGGCGGAAGGCGGGACGCGGAAAAGCGGAAAGCGCGATGCGCGAGGCGGGATGTCGCGGCGTCGCGGCGTCGCCGTGCACCGTGTCGCCGCCCGGGGGGATGCCGACCGCGCCGGTGTGTCCGCCGGCGCGCGCGATCGCGGTTTCCGCCGGCTCGGACGCGTACGGGCGGCCCGCCGCCGCCCGTATGAACACGCGTTATTCGGCGTCCTTCGCAAACATCGCCGCGACCGCGCCGAGCACGCAGATCGCCGCGACGTACAGCGCGGGCGCGAGCGGATTCGACTTCATCATCAGCGACACGATCACCGGCGTGAGTCCGCCGAACACCGCATACGCGACGTTGTACGAGAACGAGATTCCCGAGAAGCGCACGACGGCCGGGAAGCTCCTGACCAGCACGAACGGCACCGCGCCGATCGTGCCGACGACGAAGCCCGCGAGCGCGTAGAGCGGCACGAGGCGCGTCGCGTCGGCCGCGAGCTGCGTGAGCATCGCGTAGTAGCACGCGGCGAGCACGATGCCGCCGATCGACAGCACCGCCTTCGCGCCGAAGCGGTCGGCGAGCGAGCCGGCGGTGATGCAGCCGGCCGTCAGGCACAGCGTCGCGATGCTGTTCGCGAACAGCGCGGTCGCGGGCGCGATGTGGAATTGCTTTTGCAACAGCGTCGGCGTCATCAGGATCACGACGACGATCGCCGCCGACAGCATCCACGTGAGCAGCATCGACACGATCACCGCGCGGCCGTGGTCGCGGATCACCGCCTTCAGCGGAATCTCGGCCGCGAGCGTCTTGCGCGCCTTCATCTCGGCGAACACGGGCGTCTCGTGCAGCCAGCGGCGCAGATAGACGGAGAAGAGGCCGAACACGCCGCCGAGCAGGAACGGAATGCGCCACGCGAACGCGCCGACTTCGGCGGTCGAGAAGCGGCTGTTGACGGCCGTCGCGACGAGCGAGCCGAGCAGGATGCCCGCGGTGAGGCCCGCCGTCAGCGTGCCGCACGCATAGCCGATGCGCTGCGACGGCACGTGCTCGGACACGAACACCCATGCGCCCGGCACTTCGCCGCCGACCGCCGCGCCTTGCAGCACGCGAAACAGCAGGAGCGCGATCGGCGCGAGCAGGCCGATGCTGTCGTAGGTGGGCAGCAGGCCCATCAGGAGCGTCGGCACCGACATCAGCAGCACGCTCAGCGTGAACATCCGCTTGCGGCCGACGAGATCGCCGAAGTGCGCCATCACGATGCCGCCGAGCGGCCGCGCGAGATAGCCGGCCGCGAAGATGCCGAACGTCTGCAACTGGCGCAGCCAGTCGGGAATGTCGTGCGGAAAGAACAACTGGCCGATCGCGGGCGCGAAGAACACGAAGATGATGAAGTCGTAGAACTCCAGCGCGCCGCCCAACGCAGCGAGGCTCAGGGTCTTGTAGTCGCGGCCCGTGAGGGCGCGTGGCGCGGCGCTCGAAACGGCGCTCAATTCGGATGCGGGCATGGTCGGGGCGATCTTGGTTCGAATGGTTGTGCACCGCGCGGATCGGGGCCGGGCGGCGGGCCTCGTCGTCGGACAGACGGTGCAACGCGCGGGATGGCGCACGGGACACGAACCGCGCGGCGGCCGGATACGGGCCGCGCGGGGACGAACGTGACGCAATGCCGGCGATTCTACAGGACGGCGGAACGCCGAAAGGCGCGGGCGATATCGTGGAAATCGGCAATTGCGGACCGGCGGCGAACGATGCGTGGGGGCGCGTCGCTCGCTCGCGCGGGGCGGCGGGCGAGCGACGCCCGGTGACGCGGCCGATCGGTCAATCCGGTCAATCCGGTCAATCGAGCAGCGCGAGGATCTCGTCGTGGAGCCGGGCCGGAATCCGCACGCCGTTCGCGACGCTGCGCGCGCGTGCGTCGAAGCGCCGTTGCGACGGCAGCCGCGCGCCCTGCGCGACGATCGCATCGAGCATCCGCTCGCCGCGCGCGAGGCCCGCGTCGAGATCGTCGCCGAGGAACACCTTCGGATCGAATGCGACGACGAGCTCGCCATGGCACGGTGTCGCGCCGACGCCGTCGTCGAACGCCATCGATTCGAGACTCGTCATGTCGCCGATCAGCGCGCCGCCCATCAACTCGACCATCGCCGCGAGCGCCGAGCCCTTGTGGCCGCCGAACGTGCGCATCGCGCCTTGCAGCGCGGCCTTCGGATCGGTGGTCGGCTTGCCGTTCGCGTCGATCGCCCAGTGCGGCGGAATCGGCTTGTCCTCTTTCGCGTGCAATTCGATGTCGCCGCGCGCGATCGCGCTCGTCGCGAAATCGAACACGAACGGCAGGCCGCCCGGCCGCGGCCACGCGAACGCGAGCGGGTTCGTGCCGAACACCGGTTGCGCGCCGCCTTCCGGCGCGACCCAGCTATGGCTCGGGTTCATCGCGATGCCGGCGAGGCCGTGCGCGGCGATCGCCTCGACTTCCGGCCACAGCGCGGAGAAGTGATAGCAGCGGTTGATCGTCATCGCCGCGATGCCGTGCCGCCGCGCCATCTCGACGAGCACCGGCAGGCCGGTCTCGAACGCGAGCAGCGAGAAGCCGCGATGCGCGTCGACCGACACGATCGACGACGAGAGCCGGCGCAGCGTCGGCACCGCCTGTGGATCGACCTTGCCGAGGCGCAGCGAGCGCACGCAGACGAGCAGCCGGTAGACGCCGTGCGAATGGCATTCGTCGCGCTGGCCTTGCGTGACGACGTTCGCGATCGCTTGCGCGTGCGCGCCGGACAGCCCGTGGCGCGTCAGCACGCGCAGCGCGAGCGCATGCACGTCGTCGAGCGGCAGGACGACGTCTGGCGCGAGGTCTTGCGGATCAGGCATCGCGCGGCTCCCGCGGCGCGATCACGCCGTCGATGCGTTGGGGAACGCGCAGCGGATTGCCGTCGCGGATCGCGTCGGGCAGCAGCGCGGCGGGCAGGTCCTGATACGACACCGGCCGCAGGAAGCGCTCGATCGCGCGCGCGCCGACCGACGTCGTGCGCGTGTCCGACGTCGCCGGGAACGGGCCGCCGTGCACCATCGCGTGGCCGACTTCGACGCCCGTGCCGAAGCCGTCGACGAGGATGCGGCCGGCCTTGCGCTCAAGCGTCGGCAGCAGCGTGCGGAAGAGGGGCGCGTCGCCGTCGCCGAGATGCGCGGCGATCGTCAACTGGCCTTCGAGCGACTTCAGCACGCGATGCAGCGCGTCGGCGTCCGGACAGCGGACGATCAGCGACGCCGGGCCGAACACTTCGTCGCGCAACGCCGCGCGGTCGACGAACGCGTCCGCCGTCGTCGCGAACAGCGCGGCGCGCGCCTGATGGCGGTCGCCCGCGGCGCCTTCGCCGAGCCGCTCGACCGCGTCGTGCGACGCGAGCCTCGCCACGCCTTCGCAATAGCTCGCGTGGATGGGCGGCGTCAGCATCGTCGCGGGCGCGGC
The DNA here is from genome assembly GCF_000959365.1 of Burkholderia oklahomensis C6786. Lineage (NCBI taxonomy): Bacteria > Pseudomonadati > Pseudomonadota > Betaproteobacteria > Burkholderiales > Burkholderiaceae > Burkholderia > Burkholderia oklahomensis. The sequence continues at coordinate 12,967 of NZ_CP009556.1, read as the reverse complement.
CGCGCCGACGGCCGCCGCCGCCGCGCGCTCGAACGCGCGCAGCGCGGGGCCGTCGATGCCGAGCACGAGGCCCGGATTCGTGCAGAACTGGCCGGCGCCGAGCGTCAGCGACGCGACGAACTGCTGCGCGATCGCGTCGTGCCGTGCGGCGAGCGCGCCGGGCAGCAGCAGCACCGGGTTGATCGAGCTCATTTCCGCATAGACCGGAATCGGCTCGTGGCGCGCGGCCGCGATGTGCATCAGCGCGACGCCGCCGCGCCGCGAGCCGGTGAAGCCGACCGCCTTGACGCGCGGATCGGCGACGAGCGCCCGGCCGATCTCGCGCGACGCGTCGAACAGCAGCGAGAACACGCCGGCCGGCAGCCCGCATTCGCGCACGGCCGCCTGGATCGCGCGGCCGACGAGCTCGGAGGTGCCCGGATGCGCGGAATGCGCCTTGACGATCACGGGGCAGCCGGCCGCGAGCGCGGACGCGGTGTCGCCGCCCGCGACGGAGAACGCGAGCGGAAAATTCGACGCGCCGAACACGGCGACAGGCCCGATCGCGACGTTGCGCAGCCGCAGGTCGACGCGCGGCAGCGGCTTGCGGTCCGGGCGCGCGGGATCGATCCGCGCGTCGAGGAAACCGCCGTCGCGCACGACCGACGCGAACAGCGCGAGCTGCCCGACGGTGCGCGCGCGCTCGCCTTCGATCCGCGCGCGCGGCAGGCCCGATTCGGCGACGCAGCGTTCGATCAGCGCGTCGCCGAGCGCGATGATGCGCCGGCCGATCGCGTCGAGAAACGCGGCGCGCGCGTCGAGGCTCGTCTCGCGATACGCGTCGAACGCGTCGTCGGCGAGCGCGCAGGCCGTTTCCAGGTCGTGCGGGCTCGCGCCGCCGAATGCGGGTTCGAGCGGCGCGCCGGTCGCGGCGTCGATCGCGCGGAATGCGCCGTTCTGCCCGAACGCCGCCGATTGACCGATCAAAAGCTGGCCTGTGAGTCGCATGGTTTTTTCCTCGAAGCGTGCAGGCCGGGCGTTGCCGGCCCGGCCGATGAAAAGAAAGGCGAATGCGCGGCGCGTCAGTCCTCGTCGTCGCCGAGCCGCAGCTTCGCGGCCGGCACGCCGGTATGCGCGCCCCAGTAATAGATGACGAGCGCGATGACCGCGACGGCGGCGGTGTCGTACGGATGCGCGAGCTGCCCGGTGCCGCCGAAGCCGCCGAAATACGACGCGACGATCATCAGCGCGTAGAACGCGATCAGCCACAGCGACGAGCGCACCTGCTCGGCGAGGCTCAGATGCGCGGTCGGCACCCAGCGGCGGCACGCGAGATAGACGACGAACATCGCGATCTGCAGGCCGAGCAGCCAGGACACCGTGCTCCAGCCCGACCAGTAGACGATCAGCGCGGCGATCACGAACGACGCGGGGCCGGTGATCGCGAACGCGCTCGCGCGGAACGGCCGCGGCAGGCCGGGCGCGGTGCGCCGCAGCGCGGCGACCGAAATTGGCGCGACCGCGTAGCTCAGCACGAGCGCGGCCGACACGATGTTGATGAGCGCCTCCCACGACGGAAACGGCATCGTCCAGAACACCGCGAGGCCGAACGTCAGCCACAGGCCCGCGCGCGGGATGCCGGACGCTTCGTCGACGCGCGTGAAGACCTTGAAGAACGTGCCCGTCTTCGCCCAGCCGTAGACGACGCGCGGCGTCGCGTTCATGTAGATGTTACCGCAGCCGGAGGGCGAGATCATCGCGTCGGCGACGACCATGTACGCGAGCCAGCCGACGCCCAGCGCGAGCGCGATGTCGCGATACGGCAGCGAGAAAGCCTTGCTGACGTCGTGCCAGCCGCCCGCGAGCATCGCGGACGGGATGCCGCCGATGAACGCGAGCTGCAGCAGCACGTAGATCAGCGTCGACAGCACGATCGACAGGATCAGCGCGATCGGGATCGTGCGCTGCGGATTGCGCACTTCGCTCGCGACCGACACGATCGGCGTCAAGCCCAGATACGCGAAGATGATGCCGCCCGCCGACACGGCCATTTCGATGCCGGGCATGCCGAACGGCGCGAAGCCGTGCATCGTCAGGTTCGCGGGCTTGAAGAACGCGAACAGCACGCCGATCACCGCGAGCGGCACGACGAACTTGAAGAGGCTGATGATGTTGTTCGCCTTGGCGAACGTCTTCACGCTCGAGTAGTTCAGGTAGAAGAAGAAACAGAGGAGGGCCGCCTGCACGAGCCAGCCGAGCGTCGTCGGATTGCTCGAGCCAACGACCGTCAGGCCCGGAAGCCACGCGGCCGCGTACTGGCGCGCGGCGACGACTTCGATCGCGATCAGGCTCGAGAACGCGATCAGCGTGATCGCGCCCATCAGGTAGCCGAGCAGCGGGCCGTGCGAGAACACCGGATAGCGGACGACGCCGCCCGCGCGCGGCAGCGCGGCGCCGAGCTCGCAGTAGACGATGCCGAGCAGCAGCACCGCGAAGCCGCCGAGCAGCCACGAGAAGATGCCGGCCGGGCCCGCGATCGTCGACACGTGGCTCGCGGCGAACAGCCACCCCGAACCGAAAATCGCGCCGAGGCCGATGAACGTCAGATCGGTCAGCGAAAGCTGCTTCTTGAACTTGCCGTGTCCGGCTTCGGAAGGCGCGGACCGCGCGAGCGGCACGGATCGATGGGCGTTGCCTTGGGCGGGCATGGGCTTGTCTCCTTTTGATTGATGATTTCGTTTCGGTCTGCGGCCGGGTGCGCGGCGGCTTGCGCGCGCCGCGGCTGAGGCGGTCGGCCTCGTCGGGGCGGCCAAATCGGGGCCGACGGGCGGCGGGGGCGATCCAGTCGGCGGGCGGTACTTCGCGCGGCCCGCTGTGGTGGCGGCGCGGCCGTCGCGCGTGACGGAAAGCGGCGCGCGCCCGCTTGCGGGCGGCGTCCGGCCCGAACCGGCCCGAACCGACGCGCGCGCGATGTCGTGCCCGACGCGCCGGGGCGCTGCGCCCCGGCCGGCCGCCGGGCGCGTCGATCAGAGGCCGACGTCCGGCAGCGTCGGACGCGCGGCGAGCGCCTTCGCGACGATCGCCTTCACTTCGTCGAGCGTGCCGCCCGAGAGCGCGAGGCGCGGCGGGCGCGTGACCGCGCTGCCGCGGCCGACGAGCTCTTCGCACAGCTTGATGCACTGGACGAGGTCGGGGCGCGCGTCGAGATGCAGGAGCGGCATGAACCAGCGATACAGCGCGAGCGCTTCGTCGAAGCGCTTTTGCTTCGCGAGGCGGAACAGCGTCTCGCCTTCCTTCGGGAACGCGTTCGACATCCCCGACACCCAGCCTTGCGCGCCGACCGCGATGCTCTCGACGACGACGTCGTCGAGGCCCGCGAACAGCACGAAGCGGTCGCCGACCGCGTTGCGCAGGTCGATGAAGCGGCGCGTGTCGCCCGACGAATCCTTGAAGCAGACGATGTTTTCGCAGTCCTGAAGCGCGATCAGCACGTCGGGCGTGACGTCGTTCTTGTAGATCGGCGGGTTGTTGTAGACCATCACCGGCAGGTCGGTGCTCGTCGCGACCGCGCGGAAGTGCGCGGCCGTCTCGTGCGGCTTCGCCGAGTAGACGAGCGCGGGCATCACCATCACGCCGTCGACGCCGACGCGCGCCGCTTCGCGCACCGTGTTGCGCGCGAACTCGGTCGTGAACTCGGCGATGCCGGCGATCACCGGGATCTTGCCGCCCGCGGCGTCGCGCGCGGCTTCGATCACCGCGAGCTTCTCGGCCGTGCCGAGCGACGTGTTCTCGCCGACCGTGCCGCAGACGACGAGGCCCGACACGCCGTCGTTCACCAGGTTCTTCACGACGCGGTGCGTCGCGTCGATGTCGAGGGAGAAGTCCGGCTTGAACTGGGTGCTGACGGCGGGAAACACCCCGCTCCACTGAATGGCGTTACGGCTCACTGAGAATCTCCTACGTTCGAATGGGATGGCCGACGGGCGTCGTCGGAGCGGGAATCAGTATCGCCGTCGAGAGGCCGCGAGGCTTGAGCCTTTTCCAGCCGCGAAAAGATGAAATCGGCACAATCGGGGCGCGATCGCCGGCGCGCGCGCCGGCCTGTGCCGATTTCGTCGCGCGCATCATCGAAAACCCACAAGCGGCGGGAGGCGCCACAGGGGAAGCTGTGCGCCTTTCCACCTTGAATCGACGCGACATGAAGCACATCCACATCATCGATTCGCATACGGGCGGCGAACCCACGCGCGTCGTCGTGTCCGGCTTCCCGGCGCTGGGCGGCGGGCCGATGGCCGAGCGCCTCGCGGTGCTCGCGCGCGACCACGACCGTTTTCGCACGGCGTGCATCCTCGAGCCGCGCGGCAGCGACGTGCTCGTCGGCGCGCTCTTGTGCGAGCCGGTCGCGGCCGACGCGGCGGCCGGCGTGATCTTCTTCAACAACGCGGGCTACCTCGGCATGTGCGGACACGGCACGATCGGCCTCGTGCGCACGCTGCATCACATGGGCCGCATCGCGCCCGGCGTGCACCGGATCGAGACGCCCGTCGGCGACGTCGAGGCGACGCTGCACGACGATCTGTCGGTGAGCGTGCGCAACGTGCTCGCATACCGGCATCTGAAGAACGTCGTCGTCGACGTGCCGGGGCACGGCGCGGTGACGGGCGACGTCGCGTGGGGCGGCAACTGGTTCTTCCTCGTGAGCGACCACGGCCAGCGCGTCGCCGGCGACAACGTCGCGGCGCTGACCGCGTACGCGTCGGCGGTGCGCGCGGGGCTCGAACGCGCGGGCGTTGCCGGCAAGGATGGCGCCCAGATCGATCACATCGAGCTGTTCGCCGACGATCCCGAGCACGACAGCCGCAGCTTCGTGCTGTGCCCGGGCCACGCGTACGACCGCTCGCCGTGCGGCACCGGCACGAGCGCGAAGCTCGCGTGCCTCGCCGCGGACGGCAAGCTCGCGCCCGGCGCGGCGTGGCGGCAGGCGAGCGTGATCGGCAGCGTGTTTTCGGCGAGCTACGCGGCGGCCGACGGCGGCGTCGTGCCGACGATCCGCGGCAGCGCGCATCTCTCCGCCGAGGCGACGCTCCTGATCGAAGACGACGATCCGTTCGGCTGGGGCATCGCGTCGTGACGGATACGAAGACCGACGTCGTCGTGATCGGCGCGGGCATCGTCGGCGCCGCGTGCGCGCACGAGTTCGCGCAGCGCGGGCTGCGCGTCGTCGTCGTCGACGACGGCGGCGGCGGCGCGACGGGCGCCGGCATGGGCCACCTCGTCGCGATGGACGACAACGCGGCCGAGCTCGCGCTCACGCATCACTCGATCGCGCTGTGGAGCGGGCTGCGCGACGCGATGCCCGACGGCTGCGCGTATCGCAACTGCGGGACGCTGTGGCTCGCGGCCGACGCGCACGAGATGGACCTCGCGCGCGCGAAGCAGGCGGCGCTCGCCGAGCGCGGCGTCGCGGGCGAGCTGATCGATCGCGCGACGCTCGCGGCGCTCGAGCCGATGCTGCGCGCGGATCTCGGCGGCGCGCTGAAGATTCCGGGCGACGGCATCCTGTACGCGCCCGCCGCCGCGAACTGGCTGCTGCACCGGCTGCCGGGCGTCACGCTGCGCCGCGCGAAGGCCGTCGCCGTCGAAGGCCCGGGCGTGACGCTCGAAAGCGGCGACACGCTGCGCGCGGAACGCGTCGTCGTCGCGAACGGCGTCGCGGCGCGCGCGCTGCTGCCCGAGCTGCCGCTGCGGCCGAAGAAGGGCCATCTGCTGATCACCGACCGCTATCCGGCGCAGGTGTCGCATCAGCTCGTCGAGCTCGGCTATGCGGCGAGCGCGCATGCGAGCGACGGCACGTCGGTCGCGTTCAACGTGCAGCCGCGGCCGACGGGACAGCTGCTGATCGGCTCGTCGCGGCAGTTCGACACCGAAGACCCGCGCGTCGAGGCGCCCGTGCTCGCGCGGATGCTGCGTCGCGCGGTCGGCTATCTGCCCGCGCTCGCCGGCCTGAACGGCATCCGCGCATGGACGGGCTTTCGCTCGGCGAGCCCCGACGGCCTGCCGCTCCTCGGCGAGCATCCGTCGCAGCGCGGCCTGTGGCTCGCGGTCGGGCACGAGGGGCTCGGCGTGACGACCGCGCCTGGCAGCGCGCGCGTGCTCGCCGCGCTGATGTTCGGCGAGCGCGCGGCGATCGACGTCGAGCCGTACTTGCCGGGGCGCTTCTTGTCGACGTCGAAATCGGCCGTGGCCGGAGAGCTTCAATGATCATTTATCTGGATCGCCGCGCGCTGACCGTGGCCGACGGCATGACCGTCGCGGCCGCGGTCGCGCTGAGCGGCGACGACACGACGCGCACGTCGTGCACCGGCGCCGCGCGCGCGCCGTTCTGCGGGATGGGCATTTGCCAGGAGTGCAGAGTGACGATCGACGGACGGCGCCGGCTCGCGTGCCAGACGCTCTGCCGCGAAGGCATGCAGGTGGAGCGCACGCGATGACGAACGAGCATCTGGCGGTCGATGTCGCGATCGTCGGCGCGGGGCCGGCTGGGCTCGCCGCCGCGCAGGCGGTCGCGAAAAGCGGCCGCACGGTCGCGATCGTCGACGACAACCCGCGCGCCGGCGGGCAGATCTGGCGGCAGGGGCCGGACGTCGCGCCGAGCGCGCCGGCGCGCGCGAGCCTCGACGTGCTGCGGCAGCCGAATGTGCGCCATCTCGCGGCGACGCGCGTCGTCGCCGCGCCGCGGGCCGGCGCGTTGCTGCTCGAGGATGCGGAGCACGGGCTGCTGCTCGACTACCGGAAGCTGATCCTGTGCTGCGGCGCGCGCGAACTGCTGCTGCCGTTCCCCGGCTGGACGCTGCCCGGCGCGACGGGCGCGGGCGGGCTGCAGGCGCTGATCAAGGGCGGCATGCCGGTGCGCGGCGAGCGCGTCGTGATCGCGGGCAGCGGGCCGCTCCTGATCGCGTCGCTCGCGACCGCCCGCGCGGCGGGCGCGAAGGTCGTCGCGGTCGTCGAGCAGGCGCGGCTCGCCGCGCTCGCGCATTTCGCGCTGTCGCTCGCGGCGACGCCGTCAAAGCTCGCGCAGGCGGCGCGGCTCACGCGCGGCTTCGCCGGCACGCGCTATCTGACGGGCGCGGTCGTGCGCGAAGCGCACGGCGATGCGCGGGTGCGCGCGGTGACGATCGAACGCAACGGAGCGCGCGAGACGATCGACTGCGACCGCGTCGCATGCGGCTTCGGCCTCGTGCCGAACCTGACGCTCGCGCTGGCGCTCGGCTGCGCGGTGCGCGACCGGGCGATCGCGATCGAAGACGCGCAGCGCACGTCGGTCGAGCACGTTTATGCGGCGGGCGAATGCACGGGCGTCGGCGGCGTCGAGCTCGCGCGGATCGAAGGCGAGCTCGCCGGGCTCGCGGCGAGCGGCGCCGACGCGACGCCGGACGGCCGCGCGCGTTTCGCCGCGTTGCTGCGCCGCCGCGCGACGTGGCGGCGCTTCGCGGCGCGCGTCGCCGATACGTTCGCGCTGCGCGAAGCGGCCCGCGCGCTGCCGCCCGACGACACGCTGCTGTGCCGCTGCGAGGACGTGACGATCGGCGCGGTGCGCGCGCACGCGTCGGCGCGCGACGCGAAATTGCAGACGCGCTGCGGGATGGGCGCGTGCCAGGGACGCGTGTGCGGCGCGGCGGCGCACGCGTATTTCGGCTGGGACGACACGCCGCCGCGCCCGCCGTTCTCGCCCGCGCGAATCGACACGCTGCTCGTCGCGACCGACGATGCGCTCCTATAATCGACGCCATCCGTGTGTCGACGCGCGAGATCCGCATGATGCCCTTGCTTGCCGTACCGCCCGAGAAGTTGTCCGCCACGGCGGCCGTGTCCACGGCGGCGGCATCGCCCGCGTCCACCGTCGCGCAGCCCGCCGCATCGGACGGTGACGACGGCTTCGCCGCGATGCTCGCGCACTACGTGCAGCTCGAGCCGGTGTTCGATGCGCTGCCCGACGTCGCGTTCTTCGTGAAGGACGCGCACGCGCGCTACGCGCTCGTGAACCGCACGCTCGCGCAGCGCTGCGGCTACAAGGACAAGCGCGACCTGTACGGCAAGGCCGCGGACGAAGTCTTTCCGCGCCGCTTCGGCCGCAGCTACGTCGAGCAGGATCTGGCGATCATCGCGGGCGGCCGGCAGCTGACCGATCAGCTGGAGCTCCATCTGTACTCGGGCCGCCAGCCCGGCTGGTGCCTGACCTGCAAGGAGCCGCTGCGCAACGCGCAGGGGAAGATCGTCGGGATCGCGGGGCTGTCGCGCGACCTGCGCGCGCACGAGAGCTCGCACCCGGCGTACAGCCGCATCGCGGACGTCGTCCGCTACATCCACGCGCACTACGTGCAGCCGCTGAACCTGAAGTACCTTGCCGCGATGGCGGGGATGTCGGTCGCGCAGCTCGAACGCTACTTCCACAAGGTGTTTCACCTGACGCCGCGGCAGATGCTGCTGAAGGCGCGGCTCGACGCGGCGACGGCGCTCCTCGTCACGCACGACAAGGTAACGGACGTCGCGGCGCTGTGCGGCTACACCGACCATAGCGCGTTCACGCGGCAGTTCAAGGCGACGGTCGGCGTGACGCCGACCGAGTATCGGCTGATGCTGCAGGAGGGGCGGGGGGCTTGAGCGCGAGCGTCGCGCCTGGGGGGCGCTTGCGCGTGCGGTGCGTGCGATGTTGCAGGGCGAGCGGGCCGCGAGCGAGTGGTCTTGTCGAGCGCAGCGCCGGAGGAACGCCGGCAGATCGAGAAACAGGCGGCGGGCGCGCCGGGAGTCGAGGGTTCGATCGATCGGACATCGAGCGTTCAAGAACCGACGAACCCGACAATTCTGAAAGCGGAAAGCGGAAAGCGGAAAGCGGAAAGCGGAAAGCGGAAAGCGGAAAGCGGAAAGCGGGAAGCGGGAAGCCAAGAACCCGGCAGCCAAAGCGCATCAACAGAAACTCGCCGGCAAAAACAAACCGGCCCACCGGCCGGTCATCATCGGAACGTCGGCGCGTGCGACCGGCATCGCCCGGCCGTCGCCGCATCGATCAGACGATTACCGATAGCCGAGGCCCTTCAACACGGCGGTGCCGTTTTCCGTCAGACGAAAGGACGGCGCCGTATCCATGTCGGAGCGAATCATCTCGACGAGTCCGGCTTCCTGCAGCGCAGGCAGCTCCGGCTTCGCATTCGCGCCGATCGGCGCGTGCAGCAGGATCAGCAGCGTCGCGATCTCGTGATGGCTGAGCAGGCGGCGCAGCATGGTTTTCGGTTTGGCCGGGGGGGCGGCCGGGCGGACCGCGGCAGATGTGTCGACGGTGCTCATGGCTAACCTCCTGAACGGGTATTGATCATGGATGGTGCCGACGCAGACTTAAACGATTCTTAAAGCGGCCGGGATATGCCGAACAGGCAGGTTACGGCGTGTAACGGCCTTGCCGGACAAGGATTGCAGCGGGGCCGGATCATGCCGCGCCGACGGGCGCGAAGCCGCTTGGCGATGTTGCGGCGCGGCACATTCGCGCCGGCCGGATGCCGACGAACGCGCGCGTCCCGGCACGCTCGCCGGCGGCGCCGGGCGCGCCGGGCGCGCCGAGCCGCCGAGCCGCCGAGCCGCCGTTGTGCGGCGCGCCGTCACTTCCACCCTTCGAGCCGCAGCGTCGCGCGCACGAGCCGCTGCTCCTCCTGCTCGATTTCCCGCAGACATTCGACGACGCTCTTGATGTGCTCGCTCGCCGCCTTGCGCGCCTGCTCGGGCAGCCGGCCGACGACCGCGTTGTAGAGCCGCGCGTGCTGCCGGTCGATCTGCTTTTTCAGCGGCTCGCGGTGATAGAGATTGTTGACCGACGCGAACACCGAGCTCAGCAGCAGATCGGTCAGCGACTGCAGCGTGTTGACGAGCACCGGGTTGTGCGACGCCTCGCAGATCGCGCGATGGAACGCGTGATCGAGCTTCGCGCGCGCCTCGGGTGCGAGGTGCTGCGATTGCGGCGCGGTCATTTCCTCGTAGCGCCGCGTGATCAGGATGAAGTCGGCGTCGGTGCCGCGCAGCGCGGCGAGGCGCGCGGCTTCGGTCTCGAGCATCCCGCGCACTTCGAACAGATCGTAGAGCGTGCGCGGCTGCGAGCCGAGCAGATGCATGAGCGGCGTGATCTGCTCCTGCGGCGTCAGGCTCGCGACGAACGAGCCTTTGCCGTGCGCGGTCTCGATGATGCCGCGTGCGCGCAGCAGCTTCATCCCTTCGCGCAGCGCGGTGCGCGACACGCCGAGCTTCTCGGTGAGCCGCCGCTCGGACGGCAGCGCCTGTCCGACCTTCAGCACCCCGTCGACGATCAGCTTCTCGATCCGTTCGGCGACCGCGTCGGCGACGCGCCGCCTCGACGCTTCATCTTCCGCTTCCTTAACTGGTATGACCACTTTTCAGGGATTCCCCGCATCGATGGATAACGTATTGTATCCATTGAATTTATTGGATGGCAGGGAGGCTCGATAAAGGGGCAGGCGAAAAAACTGGTGTGACCACTATCGGAGGCGCTGGACAGCGGCCCGCGCGCACCGAAGAATCGCCGAATTCGATGACGGAAACGCGCGTTGCGCACCGTCGATGGAGGAGACGTTTCGATGAGCTTCATGTATGACGAAACGATCGACGGCCCGCTGCCGCCGGTCGATCGAGCCGAACTCGCCGCGGCGCTGCGCGCCCGCGCGCCGCAGATGGAAATCCTGACCGACCGCGAACACCTGCGCCCGTTCGAGTGCGACGGCCTCGCCGCCTATCGCACGGTGCCGCTTCTCGTCGTGCTGCCGTCGACCGTCGACGAAGTGCGCGCGGTGCTGCGCATCGCATCCGAGCGCGGCGTGTCCGTCGTCGCGCGCGGCGCGGGCACCGGCCTGTCGGGCGGCGCGATGCCGCTCGAAAAAGGCATCCTGCTCGTGATGGCGAAGTTCAACCGGATTCTCGACGTCGATCCCGACGCGTGCATCGCGCGCGTGCAGCCCGGCGTGCGCAATCTCGCGATCTCGCAGGCGGTCGCGCAGCACGGTCTCTACTACGCGCCCGATCCGTCGTCGCAGATCGCGTGCTCGATCGGCGGCAACGTCGCGGAGAACGCGGGCGGCGTGCACTGCCTGAAATACGGCCTCACGGTGCACAACATCCTGAAGGTCGACGTGCTGACGATCGACGGCGAGCTCGTCACGCTCGGCGCAAACGCGCTCGATGCCCCCGGCTTCGATCTGCTCGCGCTCTTCACGGGCTCGGAAGGGATGCTGGGCGTCGTCGTCGAGGTCACGGTGAAGCTGCTGCCGAAGCCGCAGAGCGTGAAGGTGCTGATGGCGAGTTTCGACGACGTCGGCCGCGCCGGCGGCGCGGTCGCGGCGATCATCGGCGCGGGGGTCATCCCGGGCGGCCTCGAGATGATGGACAACCTCGCGATCCGCGCGGCCGAGGATTTCATTCACGCGGGCTATCCGGTCGATGCCGACGCGATCCTGCTCTGCGAGCTCGACGGCGCGCGCGACGACGTCGAAGAGGACGCGGCGCGCGTCGCCGAGCTGCTGCGCGCGGCGGGCGCATCGGAGCTGCGCGTCGCGCGCGACGAAGCGGAGCGGCAGCGCTTCTGGGCGGGCCGCAAGAACGCGTTTCCGGCGGTCGGCCGCATCTCGCCCGACTACTACTGCATGGACGGCACGATTCCGCGCCGCGAGCTGCCGCGCGTGCTGAAGGGAATCGCCGCGCTGTCCGAGCAATACGGCCTCGCGGTCGCGAACGTGTTCCATGCGGGCGACGGCAACATGCATCCGCTGATCCTGTTCGATGCGAACCGTCCCGGCGAGATGGACCGCGCGGAGGCGCTCGGCGGCCGGATCCTCGAACTGTGCGTCGAGGTGGGCGGCAGCATCACGGGCGAGCACGGCGTCGGCCGCGAGAAGATCAACCAGATGTGCGTGCAGTTCAAGCGCGACGAAATCGAGTACTTCCACGCGGTGAAGGCCGCGTTCGATCCGTCGGGGCTGCTCAATCCCGGCAAGAACATTCCGACGCTGCATCGCTGCGCCGAATTCGGCGCGATGCACGTTCACCACGGGCAATTGCCGTTTCCCGAACTGGAGCGCTTCTGATGCGACGCGAATTCGATTCGATCGACGACAGCGCCGCGTTGATCGCGCAGGTCGAGCAGGCGATCGCCGACCGGACGCCGCTGCGGATCCGCGGCGGCGACAGCAAGGCGTTTCTCGGGCGCACGCTCGACGCGCGGACGATCGACACGCGCTCGCACCGCGGCATCGTCCACTACGATCCGACCGAGCTCGTGGTGACGGCGCGCGCGGGCACGCCGCTCACGGAGCTCGAAGCGGCGCTCGACGAAGCGGGGCAGATGCTGCCGTGCGAAGCGCCGGCGTTCGACGGCCGCGCGACCGTCGGCGGAATGTTCGCCGCCGCGCTCGCCGGGCCGCGCCGGCCGTGGGCGGGCGCGGTGCGCGATTTCGTGCTCGGTTGCCGGATCGTCACGGGCCAGGGCCGGCATCTGCGCTTCGGCGGCGAAGTGATGAAGAACGTCGCCGGCTACGACGTGTCGCGGCTGATGGCGGGCAGCTTCGGCTGTCTCGGGCTCGTCACCGAAGTGTCGCTGAAGGTGCTGCCGAAGCCGCGCGCCGTGCGCCACCTCGCGTTCGAGGTCGATGCGGCGTCCGCGCGGCGGCGGCTCACGGTCTGGCATCGCGCCGGGCTGCCGATGACGGGCGCGTGCCACGCGAACGGCGTGCTGCACGTGCGGCTCGAGGGCGGCGTCGGCTCGGTGCGCGCCGCGCGCGAGACGATCGGCGGCCAGGAAACGCCGGACGCGTTCTGGATGCGGCTACGCGAGCTGCGCCTGCCGTTCTTCGCCGATCCGCGTCCGCTGTGGCGGCTGTCGCTGCCCGTCGCCGCGCCGCTCGCCGCACTGCCGGGCGACGCGCTGCTCGACTGGGGC